>JBBWZK010000028.1:0-25152 GCA_039648975.1 Blastocatellia bacterium | reverse complement strand
GGACACTCTGACGGCTGGTCACTATAAACATTGCGCTCCTACGGAGCTTTCTTTACAGAAACACTCCATCGCCTGGTTGCACGGTCACAGAGATTTGAGGAACTTGATTAACTGAGCCTGCTGCGCTGCGTTCAGCGCACGGTATTGGTTAATCACATTGGTCGCCTCTCCGGCATGACGCAGGATGGCTTCGTTGAAGGTGAGTGAGGATGCGCCGGTGTTGCTGCCGGGCTGCGTATTGCTCTGACCGCCATCGTGCATCAGTCGGTCGCGCGTGCGCACGCCCCACAGCGGCGCTGTGCGAACCTTGTTGCGGGTTTCCGGCGGGCCGTTCTGAAGTATGCCATCGCCGGTTCCCACATCGTGCAGCAGGAAGTCGCTGAACGGGTGGATATTTTTGCTGCCAAGATGCGAATCCACGGTGAAGCTCCCGCCGTTTTGCGGCGTGCCTGGCGTGACGATTGTCCCTGCCGGGGCGGTGGTGATATTGCGGACGTGGCAGATGACGCAACCTATGCCTCGCGTAATTGCATTACTGGGGTCGGTGCCGAATAGTTGAGAGCCTGGGTCTGTCGCATCATTGGGCACAAGCGTTCGGTCGCGTGGCGGAGCCTTCGTCGATCTCATAAACCGCGCGAACGCATCGATGTCCTGCTGATCCACCGGCTGTGTCGGGCTGTCTTCAAATGGAATATCAATCCCCTCGCGCAAGCCTACAGGGTCAAACGCAGCGACCGAGCGTCCGAGCGATGAATTCTCGACTCGTAAGAAACGATTGGTGATCCCCTGCTCGTTGAGGTAGGCATCGGCGGAAAACGACAGCAGCGTGGCGATCTGGTTTTTCCAGCCGAAGCGGCCCACGCGCAACTGGCCACTTGGCCCCTCAGTCACGGGAACCATGATGGCCTGGCCATGAATCTGCCCGCCGCTCTGACTCGGCTGGTTGGCGGCTATATCGATCAGCGTCTGATCGAGGATGGACTCAACGAAGCCATCGCCAAGGATGTTCAAAGAGGTGCGGAAGGTGCGAATGTCCTCGCCCTCGTCCGACGACCAGTGCGGGAAGGTCGTCGAGTTTACTCCCGTAGCGGTGATCTGCGACGGGTTGGAGCCGTCGGAGTTCATAGTGAAAATTTTGAACGAGGCGCTCGTGCGGGTGGTTTGAAAAGCGATGAGCTTGCCGCTAGGTGACCAGGACGGGGCGCTGTCGTTCGCCGGGTTGTTGGTGATTCGTGTCTGGACAGCGCCGAGCAGGTCGGTCGTATAGATTTCGTTGTTGCCGTCCCGGTTGCTGGCAAACGCGATCAAGTTGCCGTCGAGCGACCAGGAGGGGTTGGTATTGGTGAAGAAGCCGGGCGAGTTCGTCACGTTATACTGACCGCCGCCGCTGTTTTTCATCACCCATATGTCCGTCTGGCCGTTGCGGCTCCGCTGGAACGCGATGCCGCTGCTGTCGGGCGACCAGGCGGGGAAGTTGTTGCCGCCGATGCCGTCGTTGGTCAGGTTCTGCTGATTGCTGCCATCCGGGTTCATCGACCAGATTTGTGTGCCCGCCGTGCGGTTGCTGACGAAGGCTATCGTCGTGCCGTCAGGCGACCAGACCGCATTGAACGCGCCGCCCGGATCGGTGGTGATCTGCGTCTGATTCGTGCCGTCGACGTTCATCACGAAAATCTGCTGAATGCCGCCCGCCGCCTTGTTAAAAACGATCTTTCGCGTGTCGGGCGAGAAGGCCGCGTAGTTGACCCCCGTCGGGTCGTTGTTGACCTCGCCGTACTGGCCGCCATCATAGCCCATGACGAAGATCTTGTCAGAGTTCTGGGAAAAGATGATTCGCGAGCCGTCGGGCACGCGCTCCTGTATTTGTGCGTCTATCGCCCGCGTGTGGATGAGCGATCCGCCGGGGGCATCGACAAAATTACCCGCGCTGTCGAGATGCCCTGCGCGCATCTCTGTGATCTGGCTGATGCCGCCGGTTACAGGGTTCTGGTGGCACTCGGCACAAGCCTGCGCGTTGTAAACCGGCCCCAGCCCGCCGCCTTGGTTGGCGTCCGGCAATATCTTATCGCGCTCCTCGAAGGTGTCTTTGTCAGCATCAAAGGTCGCTTGATCGGTGAAGCCGTTCGTCAGATTATCGAAGCCAGTCGGGGCTTCTGATGACAGACTTTGACCTTCGACAACGTTTGTCCTTACTATCGGCAGAGCCAGCAACCCTGCAAACAACAGCAACGCAACTATCTTCACAAGTTTCATAGAAATCTCCTTCTACAGAGTCAGAACACCCTTTACCTAAGGCAAGAATTTGGCGCTTGCCTTCTCTTGTTACTGGAGGTTTACCCTGGAAGCCCTGTTACCCTGGCTGGCTCGTTCGCTGACCGGCATGGTCGATGACCCGGGCCGCTCGATTGAGCGACACTTGAAAAGTCATTTTCCAAATACCGGGAAAAAAGAGATACCTGAGGCTGTCAGTCAGTTATTACCCTGAAGGCTTTCTATTCCCACTTTGCCTCGATCAGGATAGCTTCATCCGCTCAACAAACTGGTCAGTCACCGAGGCCGTCTGTTACGTCAATTCCATGGCCTTTTTGGTGTGAACCATGCGACTGCGCTCGGCAATTGCTATGCCGAATTTTTGTATAACTCGTTGCTAAATTTAGCTGACGATAGTTTTGTAAGTTTAGCTCTATCGTCTCAGGGCTGGGACAGGATTGTTTAGTGTCGAAATATATAAGGAGTTGAAAGGCGGAATAAAGTCCGGAGAGGCTAAATCAGAAGGCAAGGGAATGGCAGACTCGCTTATATGGAGTGCGGTGAGTTGTCACCGCTTGGCCTCCTCGCAAAGCCTAAAAGCGGCGACAAGTCAAAGCACTCCAAAGGCTGCCGCACTCCCTTTCTCTTGCGGTTTTATTTAGAGAGCCTAGCGCGGTTTTCAATCGGATGTAGCGCAAGCTGTTAGCTTGCGCAGCGACTCGCGCAAGCTAACAGCTTGCGCTACATGGCAAACGCATTTGAAAATCGCTCTAGGGCGTCCAGAGAGTCCAGAGAGTCTGAAGAGCATATTTGAAAAGTCCCGTTAGGGACGAAATGTTTATAGCCGTCAGATGCCAAAGAGATCACCAGCCCCGTAGGGGCGCCAGGTCGACCTGGCGCTCCTGACGGAGATTGGTTTCTATATCAATGGTGACTATAAACATGGCGCTCCTACGGAGCTGACTTTTCAGAATCACTTTCCAGACCCGCTAGACTCTCCAGACTCTCCAGACTTTTTTACTGTCCGGCGCGGGCGTTGGGCTGGCCCGGCATTGCCTTGCGCGGCAGCTTCTGGTCGCGCATCGCCGTGTTGTAGACGAAGGCCGCGACAATCGTCGCCATCTGCTTCATGTCATCCTCTTGAATGCGATCATAGACGTCCATGTTGTAGTGGTGCGTGCGCGTGTCGTATTCAATCGAGTCCTGGATGAACTGGAAGCCCGGCAGGCCGACGGCATCAAATGACAGATGATCGGTGCCGCCGGTGTTGGCTATCGAAAGCGTCGCCACGTTGTTCTCTTTTGTAGTGCCGACCATGTCTTTGAACGGCGCGAACCAGGCGCGGAAGATGGGGCGCACTGCTTCGTTGCCTTGCAGGAAAATGCCGCGAATCTTGCCCGTGCCATTATCGATGTTGAAGTAGCCCGCCACCTTGTCCCACTCCGGCTTGATCTCGAACTGCGCGTTGGCGGTGCTGCCGGGCTGCTGGTTCGTCGTATTGATGCGCTTGGCGAAATGCTCTTCGACGTAAGCGCGCGAGCCTAACAGTCCTTCTTCTTCGCCGCTCCACAAGGCGATGCGAATCGTGCGGCGCGGCTTCAGCCCGAGGGTTTGCAGAATGCGCACGGCTTCCATCATCACCGCTGAACCTGCGCCGTTGTCGGTCGCGCCGGTTCCCGAATGCCACGAATCAAAGTGCCCGCCCAGCATCACCACCTCGTCTTTCAAATCCGTGCCGGGAATCTCTGCGACGACGTTGTGGCTCATCAAGTCCTGATCATAAAAGCGGACGTTGATGTTGACTTCAAGTTCCGGCTTCGCGCCGCGTTCGAGCATGCGAATCAAACGATTGTAATGCTCGGCGGCGACGACCGCCTGTGGCACGACGCCTGTGATGTCTTTGGCCCAGGCGCGTGGGCGGCGGTCAAACGGCGTATCAACGGGCACGGGAATCGTCACGGCGCTGACGTTCATATTGCCGCCGTCGCCGCGTCCCGGCTCCAGCACGACCGCCGCGCCTTCCGCGACGACGAGCTGCCATTTCTTGGTCAGCAACTCCGCTGCGGCGCGCTGTTCCGGCGTGAATTCAAAACGGCGACCGCCGCCGCCGCCTTGCGGCTCGGCGTTGGCCAGCTTCCACAGTTCGTTGTCGCTCAGGCGCTTGCCTTCCGCCTCGAAGTGGACTTTGACTTCGCGCGGCTTGTCAATCAGGACGATAGCGCCTTTCAGCTTGCCTTTATACTTTTCAAGCTCGGCGGCAGTCGTCGCCTTGAGATAAACGACTTCGCCACGCACCGCGCCGTTGGTCGATGGCGACCAGGCTTTCGGATAAGCGATCAGCGGCGCGTAATGCGGCTTGACCATGTTGGCGGCAAAGCCTTCCAAAGACCAGCCGCGACCGAACGGCCCCCAGGCTTCCAGGCGGGCGTTCTGCAAGCCCCAGGCGGCGAGCTTGTTCTTGGCCCACTCCTGGGCGTTGCGGATGTTGGGCGACCCGGTCAGGCGCGCCCCCGTCACGTCTGTGATGTAGCTCAGCGTGTCCATCACCTGCGAGCGGGTCATGCCTTCTTCTTTGATCTTGTTGATGGTTTCTTCGTCGATTTTTTCCTGCGCTGACTGCGCGACGGTAGCCGTGCCGGATGTCAGCAGACTGACGACCAGCAGGAGAATGATGAATCTGTGTTTTCGCATAGCTGTCCTCCTAAGTTGAAAGGTGGTATTCGTGCAGAAGTCCATGAAAGCTCAAAACTCGTATACTCGCAAACGCGCGCGCGCGTTACCACTTTATTTAATACGGACGGACGAAGGTTGAAGAGGACGGCAAGGCCATCGAGTTTGATGGGATTTGGCGTGATTATAGCGACAGAGTCACAGAGGCATGGAGATGGCACAGCCTATTCTCCGTGTCTCCGTGACTCTGTGATTAATTTCTCCCTGCTGATCAACGTGCGCTGCTCAGGAGTCTATTCGTAGCGCAAAGCGATCAGCGGATCGACCCGGGCTGCCCGTCGCGCAGGGATGTAGCAGGCCAGCAGCGCAATGCCCACAAGCAAGAGCGAGACGGCGATAAAGGTCAACGGGTCGGTGACGCTTACGCCGAAGACCAGACTCGCCATGAGATGGGTTAAACCCGCCGCCGCCGTTAGCCCGATGGCAATGCCGATCAGCGTTGGCATCAGCCCTTGTTTGATGATCAACAGGAGAACGTCGCGCTGTTGCGCGCCCAACGCCATGCGTATGCCGATCTCATGTGTGCGCTGGCTGACCGAATATGAGATGACGCCATAAATCCCCACGGCGGCCAGGATCATTGCCAGAGCCGCGAAAAGGCCAAGCAGGCGCGCATAAAACCGTGGGCGCGATACCGAATCAGCGACCAGTTCTTCAACGCTTTTAATGCGGTCTATCGGCTGATCTCGATCTATCGCCCAGACTTCACTTTTTAAGGCAGCGGCGATGTCTTTGGGCTCGGCCTGCGTGCGCGCCACCAGGGTCATGAAGGCCCAGGGGTTTTGGGCGTAGGGCACGTAAAGCTCTTCTTGAGAACTGGACTCCAGCCCTTGATGTTTGACGTCTTTGATGACGCCGACAATCTGGCGCGGCAGCGGCTTGCCGTAGGTGATTTTTAAGCGCTTGCCTACGGGGTCTTCATCGGGGAAGAAGCGCCTCGCCAGCGTTTCGTTGACGATCACCACAGGTTGAGCTTCAGCCTCATCCTGCTCATTGAATTCGCGCCCTTGCCGTAGCTCGATGCCCATCGTGCGGAAATAGTTCGGGCTGATGGCGTGGTATTGGGCGAGCAGAATCTCTGTCGGCGGGGCCGGACGGCCTTCGATCATAAACCGGAAAGACATGTTCGTTCCGCTTAGCGGCAAATTGGTCGTCATGGCGACTGACTGCATGCCCGGCAAGCTTTCGATGCGGCTGGTGAGTTGTTTGAAAAAGGCTTCCTTCTGGTAAGGCTGCTTGTACTTCGATTGCGGCAGCGCGACGCGCATGGCGATGAGGTTATCGGTATTGAATCCGAGTTCCACCGAGGTGAGGCGCAGAAAACTTTTGATCAGCAGGCCAGCGCCGACCAGCAGGATCAAGGCCAATGCGACCTCTGCCACGACCAGTATGCTGCGCGTGCGATTGCGGTTGAGGCCCTCGGTTGAGCCGCGTCCGCCTTCTTTGAGCGGTTCGCTGAGATCCGTCTTCAAGGTTTGCAACGTCGGCGTAATCCCGAACAGCAAGCCGGTCAGCAACGAGAGCAGAATCGTGAAGCCGAATACTCGCGCATCGATGGTAATTTCATTCGCTCTAGGGATCATGTCCGGGAAGCTGGCAACGATAAATTTAATCGCCCAATACGCCACCAGCAAACCGGCCAGTCCACCGGCCAGCCCCAACAGCAGGCTTTCGGTCATCAGTTGCCGGATCAATTGCCAGCGGCTGCCGCCGAGCGCGGCCCGAATCGCCATCTCTTTTTGTCTTGCCGCGGCGCGCGCCAGCAGCAGGTTGGCGACGTTGGTACAGGCGATCAGCAGCACCAGGATGATGGCTCCGAAGAAGATCAAGAGCGCCCGCTCGACTCTGCCGACCACCTGTTTTTGCAACGGCACGACGGTGACCGAATAGCCCTGATTCTCCTGGTATTTTTCCTGGAGGTCCTGGGCGATGGGCACAAGCGCGGCTTGCGCCTGGGCGGCGGTCACTCCCGGCTTCAGCCGCGCGATGGCGCTCAGGTAACGCGCGCCGCGCTTGTTGGCATCTTCGTTATTGAGCGACAGCGGCGTCCATAATTCCGCCTTGGTCGCATTCTTGCTGCCCACCGGTTCGAGCCATTTTGGAAACTCGAAGCCCGCCGGCATGATGCCCACCACTTCATAGGTCTTGCCGTCCAGCGTAATCGTCTTGCTCACCAGATTCGGGTCCGCGCCGAAACGCCGCTGCCACAGCCCTTGCGCCACAAGCACTACCTGATCGCGGCCCGGCTGCCCCTCGTCAGAAGCAAAGACACGGCCTTTGATTGGATTGACGCCAAGCAAAGGCAGCAGCTCGGGAGTGATCTGGCTGCCGTTAATCTTTTCCGTCTCGTCCAGGCCGGTCAGCGTGAAATTGGTCGAAGCGAAAGCGGCGACGCCATCGAATACCTGTGATTGATCGCGCCAGTCACGCAGATTGGGCGGCGACACCTGATCCTGGCTGACGCCTTCTTCAAGGTTGGTTTCCCAGAGCATCACCAGACGGTGCGGTTCTCTGAAGGGCAGCGGGTGCATTAAGACGGTGTTGATGATGCCGAAAATCGCCGTGTTCGCGCCAATGCCTAATGCCAGTGTCAGCACAACGATCAGCGTGAAGCCCGGCTTCTTAACGAACAGGCGAAAGCCGTAGCGTATGTCTAGCCATAGGTTTTGCATTTCCTAACCTCCTCTCTCTGCTTGATTCGCCGGTTCTATCTGGGGACAGAAACGCAGCGCTTAAGCAAGAGACGCAGTGCATAATCGTCATTCAATGGGGAAAGTTTTTACTGGCGAAATACTGCCGCCAATCCACCCTCAAGCGATTGTGCAAACACCTATAATAGTTATTTGGATTGCATTAGAAAAGCAACATATCACTAAACCGCCCAACCAGCAAGAACGCAGATTAACGAGTCGATCTCTCGCGATTACCGAGCTGTTTGAGCAGTTCCTGGACAGCCGTATCCAGTTGCGTATCGCGGCCCGTCGTGCCTTCGCCTAACGGTCGGCTGACGGACATATCCACAGGACGCGGGTGCATCTCCATAGGGGTTCCATCACGGGCGGTGATCTTGGTGTTGGGGATGCGCAAGAATGAGCCGTCGATGAGTTGCGTCCTTTGCGTGTAGATCACCCAGCCGGCGGTCGGCTCGCCGACCACTTTGCCGAGCTTGAGAAAGCGATAGCCCTCGGTGAACTCTTCGGCGTCAGAGATGGTGTGCTGATTGACCAGCAAGATCGTCGGCGCTTCAAGCGCGCGCTGCCCCAACACCGTGCGCGCCGGCGCGGTCGGCAGGCCGCGCGGCGTCATCATGAAATATTCGCGCCGCGCAAACATATCGATCACCTGCACGTTCACCGAGCCGCCGCTGTTATTGCGAAGATCGATGATCACGCCTTCGCGAGCGTAGTTCTCGGCGTCGAGATCGAGCGCCAGTTGCGCCAGCGACGTCTGCGACATATCCATCATATGAACGTAGCCGAGCCGCCCGCCGCTGAGGCGCGACACATAGGCGCGGTTATCTTCGACCCACTGGCCATAGCGCTCGGCGCGTACCGCCGCTGCATTCATGGGCTGCACCACCAGTTCGCGCTGGTTTGCGCCCCTGTCCGTTGCCGCCACTGTCAGCACGACCCGCTTGCCGATTTTGTAGTACAACAATTCATCGAGGTTTGTTCTCGCCGTGATCGTCTCGCCGTCAACCGCCAGCAAATAATCTCCAGGTTTCATAGCCAAGGTCATCGCCGCCGCGCCGTAAGGCAAAACTTCGGTGATCTTCAGCAGGCCGCGCGATTCATATTCGCGGCGATCAAACTGTAGCCCTAGTTTGCCCGCCGCAGAGACATTGGTTTGCAGCGCGGTGATGCCTAAATGCGAGGCGTTTAATTCTCCGAGCATCAGTTGCAGCAAGCGTCGCAATTCGTCGGCGGTGCTCGCCCCGGCGATGTAAGGCGTGTAGGTGGAACGCACGGCCTCCCAGTTGACGCCGTTGAAGTTGGCGTCAAAGAAGTGATCGCGCAGGTATGTCCATGCCTGGCTGAAGACTTGAACTTTTTCCTCTTCAAAATCGACATCCATCTCGGCGGCAACCACAAGCGGGCGGGCGGGCCGGTTGTCCAGCGGCACGACATTGAGTCGTCCCTGATCGAGATAGTAGACCTCTTTGCCATCCGCTGAAAACTGCGCGCCACGTTTGCCGCCGGGCGTCGAGGTCAGTTGCCGGGCAACCGCCGCCGGATCATTGAGCGGGTAGAGGTAAAGATTCTGTTGACCGGCGGCGTTCGCGCTGATCAACACCGATTTGCCGTCGGGACTGATGGTTTGCGACGCCACATCAAGACCCACCGACAACAAGTTGAGCCGCTGGCGAATGCCATCAAAGACGATGGCCGCCTGAGCCGTATCCGTGTTCTTCGGTTCAGCGTTCTTCGGTTCAGCCGCCGCCGCACCGGCCACGGCTGGCGATTCTGCCGACACCCCTTTGGCGGCGGGCTGAATCTCAGGTCGCGGCGCGGCAGCGGGCGCAGGCTTTGACGGGCCATCTTTGAAAAGATCGCGGAATTGATCCTCTCGAAAAGTCGGCATGCGCAGCTTGAGATTGATGCGCGCGATCTTGCTGTCTTCGTTGCGCTGACCTGTATCGAAGAGGATGAAGGTTCCGTCGGGACTCCACGACAGCGTGTTGCTGCCGTAATTGGTAAGAAAACTCACAGGCTGGCTGCGACCACCGCTTGCGGGCACGACATAAACATTCTTAAAAAGATTCTGGCCCACTCCTACATAGCTAAGCCATTGACTATCGGGCGACCACACCAGCGCGCGGTCGGAAACAAACGGCGGTCTTTCAAGCTGCGCCTGGGTAATCAACGTCTCTTTTCTGGAATCCATATCCAGCGAGCGGATTTCGCGACCCTCGCGCACGAAGGCGAGCCGCTTGCCGTCGGGCGAAAAACGCGGCGCATAATCACTTGCGCCTGACGTGAGCGGCGCTTCCTGGTTGGTTCGGAAATCGTAAAGGTAAAGCCGCAAGCCTGTACCGCGATCACAGACGTAGACCAGGCGATTGCTGTCCGGTGCCCAGGCGAGTTGAAACTCGCTGGCTTCGCTGTGCGTCACACGAAGCGCGTCGCCGCCTTCTCTTGCGGAAACGGCAAAGATTTCTCCGCGCACCGCGAAAGCGATTTTTTTGCCGTCAGGCGAGAGCTGGAATTCCTGTATCTGTCCGGTGAGCGTGCGATGCTCGATGGCATTGTTTGTCAGAACTGTGAATCGGCTGATCGGCAGCTTGCTGACTTGACCGCTTTCTGTGTTCAATTTCCAGATCGCGAAATCGCGCTCAAAGACGATGGTGCGGCCATCCAGAGAAATCGTTGGCCAGAGCACTCGCCCGTCCTGAAACCGGGTGACCTGCCGCGCTTGTCCTTTCAGTGGGCGACGCCAGATATTTTGCGCGCCGCTGGCATCCGACACATAAAATAGCGAGCGGCCATCCGCGCTCCACATCGGCCATAGCTCTTTGGCGTTGCCGCCGGTGACCTGTTCGTAAGTCGCGGGCGGCCCGTCATGCAGCAACCAGATTTCGCATTCATCAATATGGCTGTGCCCTTTGCGCCACCATTGCGAGGCGGCGATGCCGCGCGCCGTGAAGGCCAGGCTGCGACCATCGGGCGAAGGCGCGCAAAAGTATTCGTTGACGTAAGGCTCGGCGCTCACTGGCATCGGCGTGCCGCCGGCGCTGCTGACGCGATAGAGATCGCTCATGCCGCCGATGTCCAGGCTGGTAGATGAAAAGTAAATCCATTGACCATCGCGCGACCAGGCGTTCAACTGATCGTAGCCGTCGTCAAAAGTCAATTGCCGCAACGCGCCGGTCTTCAGGTCGAGGATATAAATATCACCGTTGCCCGTGCGCGTCGACACAAAGGCAAGATAGTTGCCGTCGGGTGAATACAAGGGGTGCGATTCGACTGCCGGATGAGCCACCAGCAGCTGTGCCGTGCCGCCTGATGCGGGAACTGTCCACAGATCGCTGGCCGAAACGAAAGCGATCTCGGAGCCGTCCGGTGAGATGGCCGGGTCTGTAAAATAGGGGAGAGCTTCTGACCGCGCGAACGGCTTTTCCTGGCCTGCGACGAGCGCAAATTTGGTCAACGGCATGAGCGCCAAGATGAGCATCAAAGCGCAGGCGAATGATTGCTTCAGTTTGTTCATAAGCATCTGATGGTTGGTCATGGAATGCTGGCTGAAGGCCCGCAAGCTGGAGAGCCGTTGCCGGCTATCAATTCAGATTTCGCTCTCGCAAGGCATACACGGTGCCCTGCTTGGTGCCGACATAAAGGATATGGTCGCCGTTGCCGAGGCTCCTGATGATCCCCTGGAGTTTGCGCGTCCCCTGCGCCGCGCCGTCGCTAATCCGGTAAGTCAGCACCTCGCCTGATTCGTTTCCGGCCAGCACCAGGCTGCCGCGCCGCAGCGGGCGAGGCGAGGTCCACTGGCTCGCGGATTTTTGTCGCCATCGAATCTGCTTGAGCGAAAGATCGAGTGAGGTCAGGGTGTCGCCGATGAATATCAGTAAAGCCTGGTCGACGACCAGGGGTCTGCCGAAGCTCCATCCATCGGCGAGAAAATCCGCCTCAATCTCGCCGGTCTTCTGATTGATGCGATAAATATGGCTGGCCGCGCCCAGATAAAGCGAAGTGCCGGCGGCAACCAGAGACGTCGACACGGGCGTCGTGAACTGTCGCTTCCAGATCACCTGGCCGGTCTCGGCTTGCAGCGCGTAAAGACCGCCGTCGCGATCCCCATAAAATACATAACCGGCAGCACTCACCGGCGCTGTCGGAATGCGGTCTTCTCTGCCGAGCCTGGAGGTAAAGCTCCAGTTCTGTCTCCCGGTTTGCAGATCGAGCGACACGATGGCATCGCTCAACGTCACCCCGTATAGCGACGCGCCAGCGCGTATGAGGTCTGAGGCAATGCCGCGCCCGGCAGCCGCCTTCCAGCGCTGCTGACCGCTGCCCCTGTCGAAGGCATAGACATATCCGGCCCCTGCGGGAACGCCATTGATGTCTGTGCCGACAATCACCATATCCTCTGTGACCAGCGGGTCGCCATGAAAGCCGACCCGCTGATCGCCTCTGGCGACTTCCTGTTGCCAGAGAATCGCGCCGCTGCTTTTGTCGAGCGCGTAGAAGACGCCGGCGCAGGAGCCGATAAACAGCGAGGTTCCCGCGACCGCGGGAGTCGCCACGACTCAGCCGTGCGTATCAAATTTCCATATCCCTTCGGGCGCGTCTACCGGGCTGAGGGTCGCTGCCGTTTGGCTGCCGCCGGTTTGCGCCAGGGCGCTGATGGTCAAGGCGAGCCAGGCGAGAATTGCGATGCGTACCGTACTCCTTGTTGTCATCGTGCCCTACTTGATGTCAGGAGCGAAGACCGCATCGGCAACTTCGTTGCACGGCTTCGCGGCTTTGATTTTATATTCGCGGTAAAGCAAATTGTTTCTGAAGATATCAATCGTTTTCGCGATCTTCAGGCCGTTCGTGTTGACGTAGGAATCATAAGAAATTTCATAGTGCGGCTGTTTTTCTCCGGGGAAGACGAAGCGGATGCCTTTTAACAAGTAGGTGTTCGACTCGACCAGGAAATCGACGTTGCCAATCGTTTCGACGTTCGCCTGAAGCACTTCCGTCTTTGCGCCGCGATAGGTTTCCTGACCGCCATAGCGCAATGTGCCGGACTGGTCTTTCAAGAAAGCGATCCAGCGCGGCGAGAAGATCAGCGCGTAAAACTGAAACAACCTGACCTGTAGCAGGTCGAGTGTCTTTGGCGTTTTCGCCGCCGACGAAGCCAGTATCCATGCCTGATTGCCATCATACCCCATTCGATAACGGCTGGTTGGCGACAGATCATACTCCAGTCGAAACAGATTCGCTTTGACGAAGATTTGCCCGTTGGTTGGCGTGCCATCTTGCGGATTGAGTAAGACATCCACGTCGAGAACAATCGAATTGCAGGACAGTGCCCTTTGCGCGCCATGCGCTCGTATGACGTTGTTCAACAGCTTGGCCGCCTCAGAGTCGGACGGCGCACAGATGCCCGGCGTGCAGCAAAAAGTAGCGATGATTACCAAGCTAAACAGGCGGGTCAGATTGCGTTTCATAAAGCCCCCTTTGTTAATTTCGCGGCCATCAGCCGGCGGCGCTCATCTCGGAATTCGCGGCTGGCGCAGGCATAACCAGGGGCGCGGCGCGGATGGTTAAGCGAGCGTTTTCCAGTGAAAAAATTCGATCAACGTAATCGATGAAGGCGCTGGCGTGATGCGCAATGATGATCGTCGTGCGGCCTTCCATCAGCCGCCTGAGCGCGTCATGGACGGCCATCTCAGTTTGCTGATCGACCGCCGAAGTCGCTTCATCGAGAATGAGAATCGGCGCATTACGAATCAGCGCGCGGGCAATGGCAATGCGCTGGCGTTGCCCGCCGGATAATCGCGCGCCGCGCTCGCCCACCTGGGTGTCGAATTTTTCCGGCAACTCCTCAATGAAGTCCAGCGCATTGGCAAGCCGCGCGGCTTCGGTGATCTGCTGATCGCTCGCCGCGAGATTGCCGATGCGAATGTTGTTGCGTATCGAATCGGAGAACAGAAAAATGTCCTGCGAGACGAGGGCGATCTGGCTGCGCAAGTAGCTCAACGGCAGATCGCTGATGGGCTGGCCATCCAAGAGAACCCTTCCCGAAGTCGGTTCGAGAAAGCGCAGCAGCATATTGATCAGCGTCGTCTTGCCTGCGCCGCTGTGCCCGGCCAGCAAGATGACTTCGCCCGGCTGAACCGTGAACCCGACTTCGTTGAGAACCGGCGAGCGGCCTTCATAAGCAAAGCCAACGTCTTCATAACGAACGTGGCCGCGCGCGCGCGGCAGGGATGAACGCCGCACGGCGTCCTGCTCGCCGATGCAACTCTGCAACTGCTCGATGCGTTCAATCGAAGCCAGCGCCTGTTGAATCTGCAACGATTGCTGCACGACGCGATTGATCGGCACCAGCAGGTAAGCCGCCAGCGTGTTAATGCCGACCAGCGCGCCCAGCGAAAGCGTCCCTGAAATGACCGCGGCTCCGCCATAGGCGATCACGAACAGCGAAATCAGCAGCGTGATGATCTGGGTGACCTGTCCGCCGCCGGTCATGAGCATGCGCGCGCGGATCAAGATGCGCGCCTTTTCAATGGCGGCTTGCACATATCGACGAGCGCGGTACTTTTGCGCTCCATACGCTTTGGTTTCGTAGATGCCGGTCAGCGATTCGTAAAGCTCGCGCGATTGCGTCGCCGTCTTTTCCGAGACCACCAGAAAAGCGGCCTTGGTCTTTTTGTTGAACCACAGAAGCAGGTAGAAATAGATCGGGATGACGGCAATCACCAGCAGCCCTAACCTGGTATGGAAAGCGGGCAACAGGATCAAGCCGCTGAGCAGCCAGGCCAGACTGCGGCCCACGCCTGTCATGACGGCAACCACATCAAGCGCCGCGTTGGCATCATTGCTGATGCGCGACATGATGTAGCCGCTTTCATTATTTTTGAAAAACAGGTAAGGCTGCGATTGGATGTGATTAAACAAGGCCAGCCCCAGGCGGATTGCCGCGCGCTCGCGGTAGACGGAGGCGAAATAGAATTCCAGGTAAGAAGCGATGAGCGAGCCGAGCGTCGCCAGTCCCATGCCGACGCTGACCTTGATCAACAACGGCAGGTTCTTATTCGGCAGCGCATCATTGATGAGCAGAACGGTTGCCAGCGGCACCGTCAGTTGCAACAGACTTGAAAGCCCGCCGCAAAGATTGGCAAGCGCCAGCTTGCGCCACAGTGGGCGAAAGTGGCCAGTGAACCTGGCCACCTTCACCCAGCCGCTGAAGTACTGCCGAGTAAGCGCCGAAATTTTTTTCACCATAAAGCGACCGGGATGGAAACCGTTCTAATGGCAAACCTCGTGGAACTCGTTCGCTTGCGCCATCTGCTCCAACTGATCGACCGGAATGTTCGCGGCATCCCAGAGCTGATCCAGCGCGGTTTCGAAGTAGATCGGGCACATCATTTGATTACGCGCCGTGAGCTCGCCTTCTTTGGAAAACGCTTCTTTGCGGCAACCGCCGGCGCAGACGTAGCGCATGGGGCAGACATTACACTCAGGCAGAATATCGACTTGCAGACTCTTCATGGTTTTAATAATCCCGGAAGTTTCCAGGACGTGCTCAAGGCCGGTTTCAAACGCATTGCCGCAGAGGAATTCCGGCTGGTGCATGGTCTGACACGGATAGACATCGCCGTTGGATTCGATACTCACAAGCCCGTTGCCGACGCCGCATTGCGTCCGGCGAATCGAGCCGGCGGGAACGACCGGCAACTTCTTCTGCGATTTCCGCCGAATCTGGTAGAAGTTCCGCTCCTGTTCATAGACATGCTGGAATTGCTCGCCGGTCAGTGTGTGTTCGGATGCGCCCCAGCGGGCGTTCGGATCATCGACCTCCATGGTCGAGCCGGCAAGCGTCACTTCGCGAGCTTTCACTTTGTTATAGGCAAAGTCGAGAAATTCTCCGATGGAGTTCATGTTGACCGGGGTGACGACCGAGTTCAGGTGAATCCGGTTCATGCCCGCGTCTCTTAGCGTATCGATGGCCTTGAGCGCTTTCGCATGCGTTCCCTTGCCGCGCACCACGTCATGCTCATCAGGATTGGCGCTATCCACACTGATGGAAACGGTGGTGACCGCCTGGGCAATTTCTTTGGCCAGTTCTTCGTCAATCAAGGTGGCGTTCGTCAGCAGGTTGACCGACATGCCATGCGACTTCGCCCGCTTGGCGATTTCCACCGCATCCTTGTTGAGCAAAGCCTCGCCGCCGGTAATCTTAACCTGATTGAATCCGAGGCGCGCAGCTTCGTCAATGACGCGAAAGAACTCTTCTTTAGTGCCTTCGCCGAGCCGGTCGCTGGCCGGCGCTTCTTTATTCTTGCTATGCGACAATTGGATGAACTGAAAACGGTGCTCTTGATTGTAGCAGTATGGGCAGCGTAGATTGCATTTCGTTGTTAAGTGCAAGTACAGGAGTTTCGGACGGTCGAGCAGCGTCGGTGCCCAATCGATCTGATCATATTCGTCTTCATGGAGAAACTTGACGGCGACAAGCTGTTGAACGTAATCGGAGACATAATTCACGACCGCAGGGTCATCCGAGCTGACGTTCGCCAGTTTGGCTAATTCATCGGCGGCATCCGCAGGCCGGCCACTTTTGGCGAGACCGTCGAAGACGACCTTGCCGATGCGGTCGGTCTTGAACCAGATGAAATTGCGCGGATCGAAAATCAGAAACTCTTCGCCTCGCTCAAAGCTGTGGTACTCAGGCGGCAACGTAAACTGTTTCTCTATCATAAATCCTCCCTGTCAGATGTTGGCGCGTTAGCTATCGACGATTGGCTTGCAGGATGAGGGAGCCTTCGCGTATCGCTCCCTGCGGTAAAATATCATTCGCCCATCGCATCTAATCATGAATCATGATTTGCGCCGGCGCCGGAGCCGGTAACCGAACCACAAGCGCACTCACCGCCGCCGTTGCACCCCTCGCCACGTCCATTGGTAGCATTACACGTGCAGCAGTAGTCCTGGATAGGTTCCGCCGACAGCACCAGCGGCACAAAAATCATCGGTCTGATGTTGAACAGATTTCCCATAACCCTCTCCTTATTTCGTTCGAGCAAAAGTGAAGATTGGTGCTGATTGCCATTTCCGACTTCGACCTTTGCGGGCTTCCGCCGGTTACTTCTCTGGTCAATCAGCACCCTGAGCGAGTTGAGATTACAGCAACTCGTCGGAACCCGCACCGCAGCCGGATGCCGAACCGCAATCACAACCGCCGCCTGAACCACGTCCATTAGCAGCACCACACCCGCAGTCGCCAGCGCCCTGAACCGGTGCTTGTGCGGCCAACGGCACAAGAATCATTGGCTTCAATTCACTCAAGTTTGGCATTTAAAGTTTCCTCCTGATCTAGACTTGTTACGGAACCGACGGCTTTGCAGCACGCCGGGTAAAGGTAGCCAGACTTATTGCAAACCAGGTTCCATTAAACTGAGAAATGATGCTACTCAGATAAGTAATTGCCATTGCTGAAAATAGAGCGCCACATGCTTTACTTCGTGGTTGCCTGTCGGCTGATGGGTTGCCGATATATCGGCGGCAAGCAGGTTTAAGGATTGGCATCGTTGTGCCGGCAGCAAGGAAAAAAGTCTATCAGATCAATTCCTTGAATTGCTCGACTGGGTTCATTGACTGCCGACATTGAACCTTGCCCGCCTGGCAAGCAGCCTGCTGCGCCAGAGGGCTCATTAAAACGTAAGTCGCATCAAGAATGGCTTGCACGCGGGAATGCCGCATCAGCGGCAACAAGAGGATAAAATTCGTTGCCGACGGGTTGCCGCTATTTCGGCAGTCCGTCGGCAATGCTTGTCGGGTGGCATGGCGGTGCGCCGCTCGCTAGTCAAAGAGATGGCATGATTAATTTGTCGGCACGCCCAGCTTTTTCATTTTCGATTGCAGGGTGGTGCGTGCGATGCCAAGCATTCTGGCTGCATGGGTCTGATTGTTCTCGGTGATTTCAAGCACCTTCTCGATGTGCGCGCGAACAATGGCATCCAGAGTCAAGCTCGCTTCCTCAGCGAGCGCCTGGGCCTGGCTCGGCATATCCTCTGAGAAAAGCAGCGGCAGATGCCTGTGACTGAGGACTTCATTGACTGACACGGCGGTCATGCGAGTGATCAGGTTGCGCAATTCGCGCACGTTGCCCGGCCAGCTATATCCTTTCAGCATCTGATAGAATTCTTCGGTTGCACAACCCACCTCCATCTCCGAGTCGCAAAGGTGACAGATGGATGGTTGATCGAAGCTCTTGCGCTTATTCATTTCGATACATTGACTGAGCATGAAATGCTTGGCCAATACCGGAATATCTTCGACTCTTTCTCGCAATGGCGGCACGGTTATCCTGAGCACATTGAGGCGATCATAAAGATCGGCGCGAAAGCGCCCGTCCTCGACCGCCTTCTCTAAATTCTTGTTGGTTGCCGCGACGATGCGCACATCAACTCGGATGGGGAGATCGCGTCCGATAGGCTGAATCTCGCCGTGGTCGAAGACGCGCAATAAAGCCGCCTGTAAGGACAGCGGCAGATCCGCCACTTCGTCAAGAAACAGCGTGCCGCCATTAGCCGCGAGAAATTTGCCCTTGCGAAAAGTATTTGCGCCAGTATACGAGTTCCTTTCATGACCGAAAAGCTCATCGACCTGCAAGGTCTCCGTCAGCGCCGGCGCCAGAACCGGGACAAATGGCTGGTTGTTTCGCTCACTGAAAAAGTGGACGGCGTAAGCGGCCAATTCTTTGCCGCTGCCACGTTCACCCTGGATCAACACAGGGGTTCGACTGTGGCGGCTGGTCTGCCGGAGCTTTTCTTCCAGTTCCAGAAACCCTGGGCTGCGGCCTATCCAATTGACGTCGATGCCGTTCTTCCTGGCATGTTCGCGCATCTGCAAACGGCTGAACGCATCCGCCAGGGGCGCGCTCAATCGCTCAAGTGCCCTCAGCCGCTCTGCGCTAAACGCCCAATGTCTCTGCGCGCCAATCCCTATCCATGCCAAAGTCGCCTCGCCATTTGCAAGCGGCAGCCATAGCGCGCTGGCGCTGCGGGCGAGCAGATCAAAAGGCGATGCATGAGACGCTTGATCGCCTGCGGCGCGTACCATTAGATAAGGGATGGGCGAAGTCTGCGGCAGGTCGGCCAACCAGCGCTCGGCCTCGCGGCGAGTTGTTTCTGTCCAGCCGCGCGGCTCCTGCCAGGCTTTTTTAAGGGCGTCTAAAGTGATGGTGGACTTGAAACCAGGCGGCGTGTTGCCTTCAACGAGCCAACCTGACGGCGTAATGATGGCCATGGCGATCTGTGCATCGCTGAACTCGAGCGCCCGCTTAAGCGCCTGCTTATAGAGGTCTTGAATTCCCCTGTAGGGGTGGGCAGCTAATATCAACAAATCATCAAAGGGGTTGTCCGTCAATGGCTGATTTTGCAAGGTTCCCTCTCCCCTGGGAATAAGGACACAAGCATTCTGTAAGTATTGAGATTCAACCCAGGTTCAAGTTAGAGCGGCAATCGCAGGCCTCTACGAAAATTCTCTGGCACAATCCTGGCTCTCAGATGACGAATCTGAATAACCTCATCGGTTCTTGAGGGCGATCCGCTGGCTTGCCGGATACCCCTGGTGGAAGGAGGCAACCGGCTTGCTGTAAACCAATCGTTTCCCTTCTATCGTCTATCTGAAATGTGAGGAGGTAACGCTAATGACGATTGCCGAGCCGGAGCTTGATCCTTGGTTTTATCAAACAGAAATCCTTATCCCCAACCTGAAACTTAGCTCGCTGGTTCGTTCTTCCAAATTGCATGACCAATTCGATTTTGGTTTGGACATATCTGTAAACCGCGCAATTCGGCGGTCTGGGGCCACTTCTAAACGCCAATCATTTGATTTTGCAACTCGGTATTAGAGCAACAACGGAAATATTTTATAGGAGTGATTCATCGGCTGTCATTCACATCCATTAAGGTGATTCTTAATATAGATTCATAAGTGACTATTTAAGGTGAGCTTAATGATAAAGTTTTTGCGGGCCGAGAACGATAATCAAGCCCTTCTCCAGGCGGATCAATCCTTGCTTCTGCATATCCTTAAAGACACGGCTGAGGTGTTGCGGCGTGACCGCCACCAGTTGAGAAATCTCCCGATGCTTCAAGAGTAATTGCAGCGGCACCTCGTTTTGCATGGCCCCGGGCTGCATTGCGGAAATTAATTGCCATAAAAGCTGTTCAAGTCGCTGCTGCGCCGAGAGACAACCAAGCTGCACAATTCGTTCAATCCCTCTGAAACTCTCGTAGCTTTGCACACAGTTGAGATACCACACAAAGTCGGCATTATGAGTGATCAAATCCAGAAATGTCATCGCCGGGATGCGGCATAACCGGCATTTAGTCAACGTCACTGCGGCAACCGGATTGGGCTTCTGTATAATCACTGAAGCTGCCCCAAGCAGTCCGCCGATGAGCCGCAAATCAACAATGAATTCCTTGCCATCAGAAAGCACTTGGTGGAGTTTGACGAAGCCGTCACTGATGAAATAGACCTCTTGTGCGAGGGAGCCTTGTTCATAAAGAACGGTGTCGGCAGGATAGATCTGGTGCGGTATCAGCGAATCCAGTAATTGCTCGATCTTTGTAGAATCGCCCTGTGAAACTGGCTTGGCGGTGGCTGCATGTTTCATCGCTCAACCTCCTTCTGGTGTTGCCGGAGACAGTTTTCGAGTTCGCTTCGTTGTTTTACGATCTGCCAGCCGCTCGGCTGATTCAGCCGTCTGATCCAGCTAATCTTGACATAGTCGTGGGCGAGAGATTTAGAGTTCGATAGTGAGATTCTTGCGAAAAATGATCCTGCCGATATCCAAAGAATGCCGGTCAGCATGCCTCGTAGTGGTCCCCGCAGAACAAGGCAGCAGGCTGGTTGTCTGCCAACCGTGTGCAACCAGCAATCACCTAGATGGAATGCGCTGATTTGATTTGAATGCCTTCAGGTTGCACTATAACGGTTGACGCCGAAATTCACTCCCCAATCGCGAAAAACTGACGGCGTAATCATCATAGACGGTTGCGACTTGAACTGCAATGTAAACCATAATAGAGCGTGACGCATGCCGAGCGAAGCGTGGAGGCGGCCAGCCGCTGCCTGCCAGCGCGAATGGGCGAAAGGCGCGGCAGGCACTAATTCCAGCACGGTACTGCCTGGGGATGGTCGTGTCTCGCGCCGGCTATTGCGGTGGCGATGCAGTTGGCAGAGAGAGCATTCAAGAATGGATAGGAGCGAAGGAGTTGACGTATTCAGAGATGTCTGAGCGGTTTGCCGTTGGTCTTCTTCAACTGTGCGGCCATCTCTTCGCGCAGTACGCCGAGGCTGCCGTTTTTCGAGACGAAAGCGCTGGCCCCGCAATCCATGGCTTCGCGGTCTTCGCTGCCCATGCCGGCGGCGGAATAAAAGATGATGGGCGTCTGGCGATCAACGGTGCGAATCTGACGGCATAGCTCGACGCCGTCCAGATCAGGCAGCCAGTTATCGAGGATGATTAAATCGAAGCACTGCTCGAGCAGGTGTTTCAACCCTTCGGTTGCGGTCGGCGCAAGCGTCGCTTGATAACCCCATTCGTCGAAGAGTAGCGCAAGCATCTTGCGTGTGTCTTCGTGATCTTCGATCAGAAGCACAGTGGGTGACTCCGTCACCATGGTCAAACCTCCAGACTGAGGGAGCCTGCCTTATGCTGACACAGCGTTTGCTCATTACGCAACAGGAATTTGCGCGCCGCGCGCGTTGATGAGCGACGGCGACGCGCGAGTCATTACCTAATTCATTATCTAATTCATTAGGTAATACTGGATTGCCCGACATCGTTTCAATTGAGCCACTCAATTCTTGTCTGCCGCGCGCCTCGCCCAGATCGGCAAGATACCATGAGGTCACTGCGGGAACCGATTCGATGCCCGGTGAGAATTGTTTCAGTGTCATCATGGCTCTTGCTTTCCGGTCGTTTGCTAATGGGCTAGCGCTGCCAGAAGAACCTGGCGCGCGGCCTGGCTTCGGGATAGACCTCGTCCATATTGGTCGTGTCGTAGAGCGCGCCGTTGATCATCACGAAGCGAATCGTCTCGCTGTTGCGAATGTTGTCGAGCGGGTTCTTGTCCATCACCATCAGGTCGGCGAGCTTGCCGGCTTCGAGCGAGCCGATCTCATGGTCGAGGCCGAGATACTGCGCGCCGTACAGCGTGCCGCAGCGAATCGTCTCCATCGGCGTCATGCCGCCCTGCGCGAGCATCCACAACTCCCAGTGCGCGCCGAGTCCCTGAAGCTGCCCGTGCGCGCCGAGTTGCACATGGCCTCCGGCGCGCAGCACGGCTGTCGCAGACTTCGCCAGCTCGAAGTGATAGAAGTCCTCTTCGGGAACCATCATGCGGCGGCGCGCGCGTTCGTCAACGACGCCGCGCGGCGTAAAGCGCATCAGGTGCTCGTTCTCCCAGACGTTCGAGTGCTGATACCAGTAGTTCTCGCCCCAGATGCCGCCGTAACCGACAATCAGCGTCGGCGTGTAACCTGTTTTACTTTTTGCGAACAACTGGATTGCGTCTTTGTAGAGCGGCGCAACCGGGATGGCATGCTCGATGCCTGTGTGGCCGTCGAGAATCTCCGTCATATTGTAGAAGTAAGTCGAGCCGCCTTCGGGCACTACCATCATCTGCAAATCGCGCGCCGCCTTGATGATCTGCTGCCGTTGATTGCGGCGCGGCTGATTGTAGCTTTTCACACTGAACGCGCCGACGGCCTTCATCCGCTCAAGACTGGCTTTGGCATCGTCGTAGTTGTTGATGACCGTCTTCTCGACGTTCTCCGCGCCGTAGAGAATGTAGCCGGTTGAAAAGACGCGCGGCCCGACCATGGCGCCGGCTTTGACCATCTCGGATTGCGCGAAGACCAGTTGCGTCGAAGCCGACGGGTCGTGCGTCGTCGTCACGCCATAAGCCAGATTGGCGTAATACGGCCATTGCTTCTCAGGCATAATGTCGAGCGAGTTGTAGCCCATGTGCGAGTGAACGTCGACCAGGCCGGGCATGATGGTCTTGCCGGTCATGTCAATGCGCCGCGCGTTGGCTGGAATATCAATCTTCGCGCCGATGGCCTTGATGCGATTGTCTTCGATGAGAATCGTGCCTTTGTCGATGACTTCATCGCCTTTCAGAGTGATGAGGCGCGCGCCCGTGAGCGCCACAAGTCCGTGCGGGCGGGCGGTCTCGAACTCGAAGCCGATCTTGACGGCGCGCGGCTCCGGCGCTTTTTCATCTTTCGCCAATGGCCGTGTGACGTTTTCAAGTGACTGCTCGAAAAAGTTCTCGCCCGCCGTCCATTGCACACTGCGGCTGTCGCGCGACCACGCGAGCCAGTCGCCTGACGCATTGGAGAGCGTCTTCACAGGCACGATGGCGTCGGTCGCCGAGAGCTTCAACAGCTTGCCGGTTACGGGCAGCGGCGCAACATAGAGCTTGTGCAGTTCCTTGAACGCGACCCACTGGTTGTCCGGCGACGGGATCAACTCCGCCGCGTACTTCGACTCGACGTGCTGTTTGTAATCGTCGCCACTCAGCTTGACGCTGCTCAGGTAAGTGTTTGCGCCGCCGCCCGGCACGGGCTTCGATTCCATAAAGTAAATGCGTTCGCCTTTCGGGTCGAAGCTGAGAATCGGCATGCGCGCGTTCGAGCCGCGACTGAAGACATCAATGACGTAATGATGCGCCTGGCCGTCCCAGTAATGAATCTCGAAGGTCGATTCGCTGGCCAGGTCTTCTTCGTGATAAACGCTGCCGCGACCTTTCAGGTAAGCGACCTTCGAGCCGTCGGGCGAGAAGACAGGGTTGGCGTATTGATCGCCGACGCTGGTGATCTGCCGGGCGTTCGAGCCGTCGGCGCTCGCCACCCACACCGCGCCCTTCTCGGCATCTGACCATGTGACGAAGGTAATCTTGCTTCCATCTGCACTGAAGCTCGGCGCGTATTCCAGAGAACTGGTGTTGAGTAAGCGGCGTGGCGCGGCATCGCCTTCTTTGACGTACAGCTTGCCCAGCGCGCTGTAGATAATTCGCTCGCCCGTCTTCTTCGCCCAGCGCAGCAGCTTGGCGTTATCGCGGTCGGGCGCAACCGGTTGCGCAAAGCGCACGGCTTCGGTGACTTTCTGCGCGACGTGCGCGGTGAAGGGAATCGCCGTCGCCTGTTTGTTGTTCACATCGACGCGCACGAACTTGCCTTGCGCGGTGATGACCAGGCTCTTGCCGTCGGGCATCCACGCGTAGCCCGGATAAGTGCCGAAGACCGCCCAGGTCTCCTGTTGATCGCGCGACAGGTTATCGTATATAGGCCACTCGCGCCCGCTGTCGATCTCGCGCAGATAGAGCACCGTCTTCAAGCCGTCGCGGCGAATGAAAGCGAGATAGCGGCCATCAGGCGATATCTGCGGACGAATCGCGCCGCCCGAACCTTGCACGAAGACCGCGCGCCGCCCGTTGGTCGTATCGTAACGTTCGATCCAGTAGATCGAGCCGTAGACGTTCTTGTTGTAATCGAACGCCGTGCTCTGCACGAAATAAACGAAGCGGCCTTTCGGGTCGATTGCCGGCTCGCCGGCGTTCGCCGTCCAGTTCGGCTTTTCTGTAAGTTGAACCCCATTGCCGCCGGTGATGTGATACATCCAGATTTCGCCCGCGCCGAGCGAGCGCTGGTCAACGAAGTGTTTGCGCACGAGGAGATATTGGCCATCGGGAGTCCATGTAGGCGAGTTCACCAGCCGATACGTTTCTTTCGTCACCTGCCGGCGATTCTTGCCGTCGCTGTCCATCACCCAGATGTTGTCGCCGCCGTCGCGGTCGGAAGTGAAGGCGATGAGCTTGCCGTCAGGGCTGAAGCGCGGCTGCGCTTCCCACGACTGGCCGCCGGAAAGCAATTCAGCCTGGCCGCCGGCGATAGGCATTTTATAGATGTCGCCCAACAGGTCGAAGACGATGTTCTGGCCGTCGGGCGAAACATCGCAACTCATCCAGGTGCCTTCGTCTGTGTCGAATTCGACGAGCGTACAGGGGCCGTGATCGCCTTCAACGTCCCACGTCTCGGCTTTCTTCGGCGCGTCTTTCGGCGCGTCGGGCCTGGCCTGTTGCGGCAGCGCCTGCACGGAAAATGCGAATACGAGAATCAATAAGCAAACGAATATTTTGTGCAACACCGTTCTCCCTCAGAGCAGTTTTCGGGCACATCTTGTGGAGATCAAGCAATCAACCTGAGACTGGTTGTCTTTGAAGGATGAGTATAGCGAAACGGCGGCGCGCTCGACCAGCGATTTACAAAGGGATGGAATTTCAGAAAAAGGCATACGCTCAGCGCTGACAAAAATCGCCTGGCGAAAAAAATCCTCGTTGCAATGGCATATTTCAGCCGGAAACCGCGCCCTAGAGCAGATTTCAATTGGATTAAGCCGCTCATGTAGGGGCGACCCTCTGTGGTCGCCCCAGAC
>JBBWZK010000019.1:0-9046 GCA_039648975.1 Blastocatellia bacterium | reverse complement strand
ATATTGCGCTGTTCGACACGCAGCGCATCGTCGAAGCGCTCGTGCGCGAGGCCGGCATTGATCCTGACCTGGCGGAACAGATCGGCCTCGAAGTCCGCGAATTCATCCAGAAATTCGGCTTTCGCACCCTCAGTTCGTCGCTCATTCGCGGCCTGGTTGACGCCAAGCTTCTGGAGCTTGGCCTCGAAGACGCACACCGCTCGCACACACGCCTGGGCGTGCCGTTTTATGATGTTGACCGCATCATGCATAGCGCCTTTCGCGAGTCGAGCGCGCAGCCTTACGGCCCCGAAGGCACGAGCCTGGTGCTTGCCGAAGCCATCAAACGCGAATACGCCATCAACAGCGTCTTCTCTGAGCAGGTGGCCAACGCCCATCTGGTCGGCGACATACACATCCACGCCATCGGCGCGGTTGACCGGCCTTATTCAATCATCTCGGCGGTCGATTACCTCAAGCAGTTCGGCATCGCGCTGCCGGAAGGCTTCGCCAGTTCGCGCCCCGCTAAACACGTCGAAGTGCTGATCGCGCATCTCGTCAAGATGAGCGCCGTGATGCAGGGCTATCTGGCCGGCCCTGTGGTCTGGGATTCGGTGAACTTCGCGCTCGCGCCCTTCCTGGTCGGCGTTGATGATCGCACCATCAAACAGTTGGCGCAGAATCTCGTCTTCGAGCTTTCCGCGCCGGCGGTGGCGCGCGGCGGGCAGATCATCTTTAGTGATTTACATCTCGATTGGGATGCGCCGTCTTACATGAAATCGCGCGCCGCTTTGGGGCCGGGCGGCGAAGCGACGGATAAAGCGTATGGCGAATATGCCACTGAAGCGCATCGTTTTCTCCAGGCGCTGTTCGAAGTCTTCATCGAAGGCGATGGCATGGGCCGCGCCTTCCTGACGCCGCGATTGATTCTGCACATCAATCGTCACTTCAACGAGATTCCCGGCTATCGTGGCGTGCTCGAATTAGCCAGCCGTCTGGCGGTCGAGCGCGGCGGCTTGACGATTGCCTTTGACCGCGATGATGAAGGCAGTTTCTTTCGCCGTTACGGCATCAATGACGATAAGCTGGTCACACGCACGCCGAATCACGCGCTGCGCGCCGCGCAATTTCAAATCGTCTCATTAAACCTGCCGCGCGTCGGCTACCTGGCGGGCGACAATCATGTGAAGGTCTTTGAAGAGTTGACGCGCTTGATGGAGACCGCTGCACAGGCGCATCTGGAAAAGCGCGTCTTTCTGGAAAAGCTGCTGGCGCTGGGCGAACGCGGGCCGCTCGCCGCCTTGACGACGAAAGCCAGCGGCGCGCCGTTTTTGAAGCTCAACTGGACGACGCACGCCATCAATCCTGTGGGGCTGAATGATCTCTGCCGTGCCGTGCTCGAAGCCGATCTGCACGATTCTCAGGTGGCAATGGAATTTGCCCAGAAAGTCCTGACCCATCTTAAACACGAATCCGAGAGGCTATCGAACAAGCATCGCGTGCGCTTCCTGTTGAGCGGCCAGGGAACCGAAGTGACGGCGCACAGGCTGGCGCGCATGGACTTGCGCTACTTCGGCGAGACGGCGGCGCGCGTCGTCTGTGGCGATGCAGCGATGGGCGCTGGTTACTACACGGACGGCGTGCGGTTGGCCGCCACCAGCGGCGTCACAGTGCTCGACCGTGTGCGCACCGAAGGCGAGTTTCATGATTTTGGTTTTGTAAACTCCGCCACAGAAATCTGGATGGGTGAATCGCGGCCCGGCGCGGATGATCTCGGCAGATTGATCTCGCAGGCATTTTATCAATCGTCCTGCGCGGGCTTAATCTTCTGCCCGGAATTCACCATCTGCGCCAGTTGCGGCGCGAATTCGCGCGGCCTGCACACCGCCTGTCCGCAGTGCAATTCGACGCGCGTTGACGGCCTGGCTTATGCCGGCGACCGCTACGGCTACACCTCGTCGTGGGATGCGGCGCGGCTGGCCGAACTCGGCGACCGCAAGCGCGTGACGGGCGAAGATATGTAGGGAGTGCGGGAGTAGGGGAGTGAGGGAGACAGATAGCGAGCCAGCCGCACCTGCTTTTCCCCTACTCCCTCACTCCCTCACTCCCTCACTCCCTCACTCCCTCACTTATTGTTATGCCTTCAGGACGGACGCACGATCTGATCACCTTTCTGCTGGTTCCGCCGACGGCGACGGCGGCCTACTACTTCACAGGAGACTGGACGGTAGCGGCGATTACCACTGCGGCGATGCTTTTCGGCGGGCTGATGTTCGGCCCTGACCTGGATATACAGAGCCGCCAGTATGCGCGCTGGGGACCGCTCAGGTTTTTGTGGTGGCCGTACAAAGTCGGTCTGTCGCACCGCTCGCGCTGGTCGCATAGCATTTTGCTCGGCACCTGGATTCGCGTCATCTATTTCTTAGTTGTGGTAACCATCACACTTGCCGTCATCCTCTACGCGCGCGATTTTTATCTGCATCGCCAGGCAGCCGGCTTGAGCGATGTGAGCGGCGCATTCACGCGCGTCTGGGAAGTGATTGCCTCGATCAAGCGCAACTATCTCATCGCCACGCTGGCTGGCTTGTGGATTGGCGCAACCAGCCACACCATCTCAGACGTGCTTGGCTCGTTTTTCAAGAGCGTGCGCCGCTCGATTTGAGTTGATGGTTATTCGGCAAGGATCATTGCCACCAGTAGCGGAATCATGATTTCGTGATGACCCGTGAAGGCGAAGCCGCGTCCCGTGCCGGCGACGGGCCGCCGCACCACATTCGTGAGCGGGCGATAGTGTTGCAGGAAATCGAAGTTCGCCGTTGTGAAATCTTCCAGCTTGTGGCCGAGATTACGAACAACCGTTACGGTCTTCAAGAAGACTTCCGGCAGCAGCACCGCAGAGCCTAAATTCAAATAGACGCCGCCGCCGTCCAACTCGCGCACAATCGCGCAGAGCAGGCGGAAAGCCTGATAGGTCGTTTGCCCGACGCTCGCGCCCTCGGCGCTCGGATGAAGGTCGACAATATCTGTGCCGATGGCGACGTGAACCGTGACCGGGATATTTGCCGAATAAGCCGCACAGAGCAGCGAAACGTTAGCGTGCGCCGCGTTCATCGCGTGTAGCTGGCGACCGAGAGCTTCGCCCATGCCTATGCCGTCACGCGCCCCTGCACGGATGGCTTCATTGACGACGCGGCCCGTTTCTTCAGCCATGCCGAACTGGCCGGAGCCAAGCGTCGCGTCGACGTCTTCGCTGGTCTGCCCGGCAAGCGCGATCTCGAAATCGTGAATCATCGCCGCGCGGTTCATCGCAAATGCGGTCGCATAGCCGCGCTCGATCAGGTCAATCAACACCGGCGCGAGTCCCGTTTTAATGACGTGGCCGCCCAGCCCGATGATGATGGCGCGTTGTTGCTTGCGCGCTGTGCGGATGCGTTCGGCCAGTTCTTTCAACTCGCGCGCCGCGAGGATGTTCGGCAAGCTGGCGAAGAATTCTTTAAGCGATGAATCTTCCTGAACAGGCCGCGCAAAGTCTGCCGTCGTCACTTTACTCGGACGCGAGGCGAGCGGATAAGTCGAGATGCCGTCGAAGGCGAGTGGCGCGAATCTGTAACGCGACATATCTGGCTTCACCTCGCTTGCGGACGAACTGCATCTTCGATCAATTCGCACAAAATGTGCGCGATGGTGATATGGGTTTCCTGAACGCGCTGTGTCGAGTCGGATTCGACAACCAGCGCCACATCCGCAAGCGGCGCGAGTTTGCCGCCGTTGCGCCCGGCCAGAGCGATGACCTTGATGTCTAGCGCGCGCGCCGCTTTGACGGCTTTCAGCACGTTCATCGAATTGCCGCTGGTTGAGATGGCAATCACCGCATCGCCTGCACGGCCCAGAGCGCGCACCTGCCGCTCGAACAGATTGGCGAAGGCCGCGTCATTAGCGACCGAAGTCAGGACTGAGGTGTCAGTCGTCAGCGCGATGGCAGCGATGGGCGGGCGGTCATAGTTCAAGCGGTTCACCAACTCTGCGGCGATGTGCTGCGCGTCGGCTGCCGAGCCGCCGTTGCCGAATATGAGGATTTTGCCGTCAGCACGAACCGTTTTAATCAAAACATCGGCGGCGCGTGCGACGGTGTCGGCATGCGAATCGAAAAACGTGCGCTTGGTTGCGATGCTCTCAAGCGCGATTTGTTGAATGCGTTCGATCATCACAGCGGCTTAGTCTATTGGGCGCGCTGGAAAAAGACAAGCGCGACGCCGCCAAGACTTCGCGCCCTACGGCTTTATTTCTTGGATGATGTTGTCGGCGATTCGCAACGCCAGCGCCGTGATTGTTAGCGAAGGATTCACGCCCAGTGCCGTCGGAATGATGGCCGCGTCGGCGAGATATAGCCCGTTGTAGAATTGCGGCCCGCCGCCGTTGCTCGCTTTGTAGAAGACGCGCCCGTACTCGTCGACGACACCGCTTTCAGCACTCGCGGCCATAGGGCAGCCGCCGAGCGGATGGCTCAGGGCAATGGATTTGGCCTCTAGCGTCTCGGCCACGCGAGTCACGGACGGGTTGATGAAATCGCGTTCCTTGTCGCCCGTCAGCCGCTCGGCGAATTGCTTGAGCGTCGCGCGAATCTCGTCGTAGATCGGGTCTTCGTAGAATTGCCTGCCGTCGGTGCGGTGCAAGCGCAACGGCGTTTCGCCCATCCCGCCGCCCAACTCGAACCGTCCGGCAGCCGCATCGCGCCCCATCGCGGCGACGCACATCATATTGTTGATCTGCTCGTCTTCCGACTGAAACATCTCGTCCTGTTTGCGGTAATTGTTTTTGATGGCGCGAAAGAAGCGCCCAATACGGTTGATGAACCACAGCAACAACGACCAGATGATGAATAGCTTCTTGTTGCGACCTTTCGACAACGAGCGGATCAAAGGGACGCCAAAACCAGCGGCGGAGGCGAGCGCGCGCGGAATACCGTTGTCTTCAATCGTGTGAAACTTGGTCGTGTCCACAGGCTGCATCGGGTCTATGCTCGATCCTGGCGTGTTGAAGTGAGCGAATGAAGTAGTTATCGGGCCACGCGTGAGACTGACGCGCTCGATGGTTCCTTCGACGAAAGCGAGATAGTCGCCGTTGGTTGAGAAATTGTAGCCGACGCGGTCGCTCAGATTGCGCAAGGTGTTTCGCTTCTTGGAGCGCAGCATGATTTCAGTCGTGCCGACACAACCGGCGGCGACGATGACTCGGTCTGCCGTCACCGTGCGCGTCGTCGTCACTGATGGATCATCGGCATCGCGCTGGAGATAGCTGATCGCGTAGCCGCCGCCGTCAAGCTCGCGGATCACGTCGACTTCGGCGAGCGGCGTGATCGATAAGATATCCTTGAATGCCGGCTCAGGGCTGGCAGGCGTGCCAAGCGCGGCGGCCATCAGTTGTTTGTTGAGCGTGTGCCGCGCGCCAGGCAAGCAGCCGATGATACAGCGGCCCTGCCGCTCGCAGTAGTTCTTTGGCGCGACTGCCGGATTGACCACGCCGCTCTTTTCCGGCGGCAGATCATTGATCGAAGAATCCACAGTTCCGAAATCTTTGGTGAGCGCCGCCATCACCGTCTGAAACACCCGCGCACGATCTATCCACAATCGGTTCGTTGGCGTGTTGCCCAACTGCTGATCAAAAGTGTCAGGCGGCTTCGGCTTGCCATCAGTTGTCAGCTTGATGGTCTTGATCTCTTTTCCGCTTGACGGGTCAACCCTCACAGCCCAGTGCGGATCGAGCCGTGCCGAGCGCGTGCTGATGTTGCTCAGTCCGGTGTTGACGGCCAACTGATTGAGACTGTTCTGTTGATCCGGCGTCGGCGTGCCGGGAATCGCCTGGCGATCCCATGCATAACGCACGCTATAGCCGATGGCGTCGCGCGCCAGATCGAACCACTTATTGCGCTCGTTGTGATTCCAGTTCACCGGCCAGCGCGGGTCTTCAAAAATAAAATCCGGCGGTTGGATAGTGACGTTGGCATAGATGAGCGAGCCGCCGCCGACGCCGTTGGCGCGCAGAATCGTGACGCCGTCGTTCTGGTTGCCGAATAGGCCCAGGAATCCCGTTCGGCGAAACTGTGTTAAATCATACAATCCGTCTTCGTTCTTCTTGCGACGCACGCAGCGCAGGAAGATGTCGAGGAATCCCCTGAAGTGCTCGACAGACGACCAGTACTGCACGGGCTGTTTCTGCTCACGCAGGTAGTCGGCTGTCTTCGCCTCTTTGTCCTGCACCGTGCCTACAGGTGTTGTCCACCAAGTGCCGCGCTCCAGCATGTGAATGGTGCGCTTCGGCGCGCTGGGATTGGCGATGCTTCTTTTCTTGAAGTCGCGCGCCAGCGTCAGCGCCGTCATCGAGCCGCCAAAACCCGTGCCAATCACGACGACATCATAATGTTGCTTTGTCTCCATTGCAGGTTCCTCCCTGGCGAGTGCGGGCCAACTGAGTTTCATCGCTCAAACAGCGGCGATGTGGTCTGCGTTATTCTCGAAACGCGATTGTTTTGATGGCGACCATCCTAATTGAGAATATTGCTATGGTCAAGCTTACTTTATAGTGAGCAACGATTGATTGACTTTAAGCCGCTTTCTGATAGCATCACGCAAGCAAGCTCAGGGTATTTATCGAAAAATCGTGTCAACCCCTCGGAGGTCAAACCATGAGCGAGAGCAATGTGCGTGAAGAGTGGAGCAACTGCATTGGCAATCAACCCGTCTTGCCCTTGCACCTTCTGCGCCCGACAGGGACGTTTAACAATCGTTTCTCAGAGCGTTGCGGATTCGACGCCAGCGGCGAAGCGAAGCGGTTTGCCGTTTAGCGCCTCCACTGTTTAGCGACGGTCGAAGACCGCTGGGCTGCGCCGCACTCTTCGAGGAGGAAAAATTATGGCGACGACCAACGTGCCGCCCGATGCGCCGGGCGTTCCATCGAATCCGAACGACAAGGATTTCAAGAAACCCAAAGACGAGGATTTCAAGAAACCCGTCTCCTGGTTGCTGGGGCCGCAGTTGATCGCCAGCCTCAAGTGGACAGCGCTCTACATCGCCTTCAAAAACAAGCTCGACCCGCGCGATTGGATGCAGGCGAATATCCATTGCTTCGACGAACAGCAACGCTTGCATGCGGCAGCCAACGCTGATGAATTCTGGTTCGATTATTTCGCAGACACCGGCGATGGGCAGCGCGCCATGTACAGCATCGCCTATATGTGTTTGAGCGATCTCTGGGTCGAAGCGCCTGCCGCGCTCAACTCGGTTGTCGCCTTTAACAAACAGAACATGGCGTCGCCGACGCACTTACTGCGCGGCGAATTCCTCTTCGTCGGCGGCGACACGTCTTATCACATAGCCGATTACGCTACCGTGTCAAAGCGATTTCAAGCGCCGTTTCACTGGGCCTTCGGCGATCTTAAAGAAGCGGGAAAAGTTACAGACGACGACCCGCGCCGCCCGCTCTTCGGATTGCCGGGCAACCACGATTACTACGACGTGATTGACGGCTTCAACCGCCAGTTTCGCAAGCCGACCAGCCCCGAAAACGAAGCCAATCAAGAAGGGCTGCCGCCGCAGTTGTCGATCCCCGGTTTCCAGCGCTGCCAGCAAGCCAGCTACGTCGCCATTCAACTGCCATTCGGCTGGTGGTTCTGGGGCCTGGATAACGAAGTCGACAGGCTCGACATTCGCCAGCAGGAATTCTTCAAGCGGATAGGGAAGGGCCACCCGCCTAAATTGATCGTCGCCACGCCGGAGCCGACCACCGTGTTGGGCAAGCTCGCCAAATCAGATGACAAGGTCGCACAGGCATTCAAAGACCTCAATCTCCGCCGCCCATTTCTGCACGATGGGTTTTTACTGGAGGGCGAGTGCCGGCTCGATCTCTCAGGCGACACACACCACTACGCGCGCTACTGGGGGCCTGATGCCACAGTGCGCGAGGATGCCGATTCAAGCACGGTGGTGAGAAGTGATGCGCCGAGCGCCAGCAACTACGCTTCGGTGGTTTCCGGTTTGGGCGGCGCGTTCTTTCATCCTTCGCACACGGGCGTGCATGAAGTCGCAGAGCAGGTCTTGTATCCTTCGCCGGAAACTTCGCGCCGCGCCGTGGCGGCGCGATTGTTCAACCCCTGGCACCTGATCAGCGGCGGCTACGTCGCCTTGTTGGGAGCCAGCGTCGCGGCGATCATTTATTTCGCCGCCGCCATTCCCAAAAGCAGCCGGGATGTCGTCGACGCCTTGCTGCAACGACTCGGCATTACGGCGGCTCCGGCGACATTTCTCAACCAGCATTTTCCCGACGTCAAAGGGCCCACGTCTGAGCTTTTGACGCGCGCCGGTTTCACACTGCCCGCTACGGTGTGGCATCTGATCTTGCTGACGCTTTCGGTCGTCTTCGTGGTGATGAGCGTCAGGTATTCCAAAAAGATGGTCGAGCTGTCGCAAAAGGAGGAGGCAGAGTTTCGCGCCGCTTCGTTCAGAGTGGTGGCGTTGCTTGTTGCGGCAATCGGCTGCCTGCTTGCCGGAGTGTGGAAACTGGTCGAGTACCGTGACAGCCTGTCGCCGTTCAAGAGCAGTCTGCTTATTTTATTTTTCACGCTCTGGGCGATCACCGCGCTGGTGGCGAGCATGATCTATGCCGAATGGCTGGCCAAACAGGCTAGGGAAAAAGAGGTCTCGAAACGCGATTACTGGCCGGTGTGGACGCTCATCATTCTGGCGCTCATCATCCTGTGCGCAGGTATTTTTCTGTTCGGCAAGTATCCGGTGGTTTATCACTTCTCCGACGTGATTTTCGCTCTCATCACGCTTGGCGGCGCGGCGAGTTTGATTGTGCTCGCGGTGATCGTCGGCGGCGAATCGCAAGCGGTCGTGGGCAAAATCGGCTTCGCCATGTTGGGCGCATGGCACGCGCTGTTACAACTGGCGGTCGTGTTCCTGCTGGTGCGCATCGGCTCGCCTGTGGCGTGGGCCTTAGCCGTTGGCGTGGTGCTGGTGTTCGCTTTCATCGGCAATCAACTGGCGCGGCGCGGATGGCGTTGGGCGCTGGT
>JBBWZK010000304.1:0-11739 GCA_039648975.1 Blastocatellia bacterium | reverse complement strand
GATGAACGCCAGCACCGCCCAGATGATGTGTTCGGGAATGATCATTTCGCCTGGCGCAGGGGCGTGCCAGGTCTTGCCGAATAAGCCGTAGATCGGCGGCATAATCGCCTGCTCGATCTTGAGCACGGCGGGCCCAAGCAGATGATTGACCTGCTCGACGATCCAGGGTTCAGCGTGGCCGCCTGCCTGACCTGCGGCTTCCGTCGCGTGCTCGCCTGCCTGTGTCGCAGAGGTCGCGTGTTCGCCTGCCGCTTCGTGTCTTTCCTGTAAGAGTGCCAGTAGCGCAGTCAACATTGGTTATCGTTCTCCGTTGCGTCGCGCAAGTGTTTTATAAGTTACATAAACCGCTTCGAGCATGACTGCGGCTGCCGGCGCGAATAACCCCGCGAGTATGCCCACCGCGTCAAAGTAGCCGGTTCGATTCGCGGCCCATCCAAGGGTTGCAATCAGCAACCAGCGAACGATGAACTTCAGAGAGGTTCCCGGCGGCGGGCTCCCGCTGCCTGTGCCGAGAATCGCCCGCAGCGACGAATGCAGCCATCGGTAGTTTAACAACGCCAGCCCGCCGCCCAAAATCAGCCCCAGTAAGAAATGCAAATCGGCAAAGATGGCGGCAACCAGAATCGCACAGGCGAGCACGGCAAGGATGTTGCGCCAGACGCGGCGCTCGACCCCTTGCGAATCGTCGAACGCCGCCACGTCGTCTTCGCGTGCCGCGCCGTCGTCCGCATCGCTTGCATTGTGTGCAGAGGCGTCGTCCGCATCGCTTGCATCTCGGTCGCCTTTGTCGCTCATTGTCAAAGCTGAAAATTCTAGCAGCGCGCTTCGCGTCTTGTCCAGCAGGCTTTAAGGCTGTTTTTCAGGCTTTTTGCCACTCTGCGGCTTGCCCAACTCGTACTGGCTATCGACCTGAACTTTCTTATAATCGCTATAGCGCGTGACGACGTTGCGGCTGAATTTGGCAACCAGGAAGACGCGCGCCGAGAGGTTGGCTTCCATATAAGACGGCATCCAGACTTCGCCGCCAACCTTCTCTTGCTCCATCACGATTGCCGATTGCGGCGACAGCGACGCGAGCAGGCCGCCGCCGATCTTGAACGAATCGCTCAGGCGCGCTTCGATGCGGACGATCTGCTGCGCCGCTTCGTCTACCCACATAGTGCCGATGAGCTTGCTGACCAGCGCTTCGCCGCGATTGCGCGTCTTAACCATTTTCTTCGGCTCGAAATCGAAGGCGATGACTTCGTGGCCGCGAAACATCTCGCGCCGCATCGAGGTCACCTCATTCAGTTTCAGGAAGCTCAAGATCGTCACGCGATTTTCATCCTGGTCATCTTCTTCGTTCTTGCTGCGCCGCTCGCGTTCATCTTCGCGCTGCTTGCGCTTCTCTTTGGCTTGCAGCGCCTCTTCGGCGGTCTTCTGCACGCGGCGGTCTTCTTTCTCCTGCTCGTCTTTTGCAAGCTCTTTGCCGTTGCGGCTGACGAGTCGTCGAACGAAGCGGCCCGCCACCGGCGTGACTTCGTAGGTGCGCGTCTCTTTTTCTTTGACGCGGCCTTTGTCATCAATCTCGCGCTCGGTTTCGAGTTCGCGGAAAGTATATTTCTCGCGCAGGTCTTCGATCTGTTCCTGATTGGCGACGATGGCTTTCATCAGCGTTTCAAGATCGGGGAGCAGACGCGCGCCTTCCATCTGCGGATAACGAAATGTGCTCTGATCAACGTCGTTGTGCGTCAGGCGATCAATAGTAATGAAGACTTCATTCGCGCCTTGACGGATGCGCAACGTGAAGGGCTCCATCACGCCGTCAACGGCACGGTAATCGCCAAAGAAAATTTCTTCGAGCCCTTCGCCGGTGTCGCGTTCCTGTTTGATGACGAGATAGCTTCTCGCATCGAAGAAAAGCCGCGTGCCGGCGTTTTCTTTGACGAACTCGATGCGATAAGCGTCGCCGCCATCGAGCGTGGTTTTTGCGGGAAGTTGCGGCGCGACGCGATAGCGCGACAGGTCTTGCAGATGCGAGTTAACGATGACGGCTTCGAGGCGCAAACGTTTGGCTTCGTCGCCGAGCAGCGTGCGCAGGCCGCGCCCGTCCAGCCGCCAGGCCGATTTGCCGTTGAAGCATTCCGCAGATTTCAACTCGCCCGCCTCTATGTCAACGCGCAAGCTTTCCGGCGCGGATGCTTGATAAGCAAAGCGGCCTGTCAAACCATCGCGGGTCTTGAGGCTGCCGCTGGCTTGCGTGCTTTTGACACGCTTGAGAGCCTTGCCGCCGACAGCTTTTTTATAGCGATCAATGATCCGGCTCGCCGAAAGGTCGGCGGCCCGTGAATTGACCGCCAGCGCGAGAAGACAGACCAACAGTAAATAACCAGCGCTTCGTTTCATTTTTCGAGTTTGTGATTGATCCAGTCGTTAAGCGACACGCCTGTAATGCGGCTTCGCCGGCGGGTTGGCGATATAGGGCTTTAGACGTCCACACGTTTAGCTTATCGCTGTAGGCGCGAACGGCTTCACGCTCTTTTTCTCTCTTCTTCTCGCTCTTCTAAACTCGTCCAACCCTCCCTCTCGTACCATTTCAATCCCGCATCAAGTGCGTGCGCGATGATCACATCGCGGCTCTTGCGGGTGATCCTCATGCCGTGCTGAATCCGGCGCTCATCTTCTACGCTGATACTGCACCGGGCCTCGAACTCGTCACCCGACAGGGGCCGCAAGCGGCTACCAATAGGCTCCGGTATGCGTTCACCGGACTGCTCCAGATCTTCAATGACCGCTGCGACCACGAATTTGATCTCTCGCAATGCAGCTTCCTGGCTATCGCCATGTGCGGATAAAGAAGGAAATTCAGCCACGCGCGCGACGAACGCCCGATCTAACTCAGACCATCCGACGCTGTAAAGGTAAAGCTGTGATTTTGTCGTCTGCTTGCTTTTTGTCGGCATAACCTATGACCTCTTGAGTCTTTCAAGCGCACTGATCAGTTGGCGAACCTGGTAATACTTTGCCTTGCCTCTTTCTTTTTGCAAGTTGATGCGCGGATCGCCAGACCACGGCATTTTGAAAATGTAATGACTGCCCTTAATGCGAGGACTGCCAAAGAACATCGTTGCAATGGTAACCAGCCGAACAAATCTGATGTTCGTCTCATTGCCGCTTAATTCTTTAAGCGCCGCAGCGATTGTCATGAATAGCTAGTACCTTATTTAGTACCAGGAATTCAAGTCGAAACAATCTCAATTAGCGCTTGCCGTGGCCGTGCGGACGCGCTACCATCGCTGTCATCTTGAAAGGCAAAGAACCACGCTGCGGCGCTTGAATCGCTATGAACGAAGGCACACCAATCGAAGTCACTCGCACTTATTTGCAGCTCACGCATGCGGGCGAACTCAATGCCGTGCGCCTCTCGGAAGGCCGCGCCGAGATCGTTCAAGTCAGCAATTGTCCGGCGTCGTTTTATCGCTATCTTTATGCTGAGGTCGGACGGCTTTATCACTGGACGGATCGTTTACCCTGGACGGATACGGAAATCCGCGCGCATCTGGCGCGGCCCGCCATCACGCTCTGGGTGATGTATGTGGAAGGCTCGCCGGCAGGTTATTTCGAGCTTGAGCGCCACGCGGATGGCTCAACCGAGGTTGCTTATTTCGGACTGCTGCAAGAATTCCTGGGGCGCGGTCTGGGCAAACATCTGCTGACGGAAGCCGTCACTCGCGCATGGCAACAGGGCGCCAATCGCGTCTGGCTGCACACCTGCACGCTCGACGATCCGGCGGCCCTACCTAATTATCTCAAGCGCGGCTTCAAGCCATTCAAGGAAGAAAAATACTTCACGACCGTATCCGCCGAAGAAGAACAACGCGGCAAGTGGCGCAAGAGAGCCTGATTCGTCACGGGCCACTCTCTTCTTTTGATTCTTTTGACGTGCGGGGCGAACCGATTCCCAGAGGGTTCATGCCTTCCTTAAACTCTGCGGCGCGCAGATCATCCTGAGTTGGAATTTCGTTCATCCGTTCGCCGAGCAGCAAGGCCAATGACGTACCGGCAGCGCCACCGTAGATTAACCAGTTCAAAGCGACTCGCCGGTTGATCACGACGCTGAGAATCAAGCCAAAGAGTAAGCCGATGACAAAACCTGCGCCGGCAACCGGCGCTCTTTGTTGCTTGATCTTTTCAGAAAGTCGTTTGTCCATACGCCTGAACCCGAAGCGATCATGTCTGGCCGCACCGCCTGTCGTCCGGTTATCGCAGCGCCGCTATCACGTCGCGCCCGTAAACCTCAACCGTCTCTTCTTCGTCGCCGCTCATCAAATAAATATTGAACTGCGTCACGCCGGCCTCCTGCAACTCGCGCAGGCGGCGGACGTGTTCTTCAGCCGGGCCGACAATGCAAAAGCGATCAACAATCTCGTCCGTCACAAACTCAGCGTTCGAGCTGCCGACTTCGGCGTGGTGCAGATAATTATACCCTTTGCGGTCGCGTATGTAGGCGGTCAATCCGGCGGGCAATTCTTCGGGCTTGTAGCGCGACACCAGATCAACCACATGATTCGACACCAGTGCAGGGAACCAGCGCACCTGATCGCGGGCTTTGGCTAAATCCGCAGACACCCAGACGGGCGCGGCGCTCATGACGCGAATCCGTGAGAAGTCGCGGCCCGCTTCCGTCGCGCCTTCGCGCACGAAGCCTAAACACCACTTGATCAATTCGGGGTCGGCGAATTGCAGGATCACGCCGTCGCCGACGCGGCCCGCGCAACGCAGCGCCTTCGGCCCGTAAGCGGCAATCCACACAGGCGGTACACCGGCGTCGGCCCAGGTCATCTGGATGTCGCGGCCTTCGTATTCAATCTGCTTGCCGGCGCAGAGGTCGCGCACGACCTGCACGGTCTCTTCTAATCGCTCAAGCGTCGTAGGCCGTTTGCCCATCACGCGGCGCGAACTGTCGCCGCGCCCGATCCCCATATCCATGCGCCCGCCCGATATGTGGTTGAGCGTTGCCAGCAAGCTCGCCGTCACGGTCGCATCGCGCACTGCCGGATTGGTCACGCAGGTTCCCATGTGCATGCGCTCTGTACTCGCGGCAACCAGCGTCATCAGCGGATAAGGGTCTTGCCACAAGACGTGCGAGTCGAAGAACCAGCTATAGGTAAAGCCCGCTGCTTCGGCCTGCCGAGCCAGCGCCATGATGCGCGTGTGCGGCATATCGGATTTGAAAGTAATTGCGAATTCGAGCATAAGCGTCCTCTTTGAGACGCGGGGCCGCGGCGACACGGCGACGCGGCGATTAAGGAACCGCTTTCCCCAGGTCGCCGCGTCGCCGTGTCGCCGCGGCCCCGCGTCGAATTATCCTTCGGTCATCTGCTCATAAGTCTCAGGGCGGCGGTCGCGGTAAAATTGCCAGATGTTGCGCACTTCGCGAATCTCATCGAGGTTCAAATCGGCAAACACCATCTCATTCTGGTCGCGCGACGCCTGCGCGATGATCTTGCCGCGCGGATTGCAGAAGTAACTCTTGCCGTAAAACTCGCCGATGTTCCAGGGCGACTCGGTGCCGACGCGATTGATCGCGCCGACGAAATAGCCGTTCGCCACCGCATGTGCCGGCTGCTCAAGCTCCCACAGATACTCGGACAGGCCGGCGACCGTCGCCGACGGGTTGAAGACGATCTCCGCGCCGTTCAGGCCGAGAATGCGCGCCCCTTCAGGAAAGTGACGATCATAACAGATATAAACGCCGATGCGCGCGAACGCCGTCTCGAAGGTCGGATAGCCGAGATTGCCAGGCTTGAAGTAGAACTTCTCCCAGAAGCCCGGCGCGGTGTGCGGAATGTGATTCTTGCGATACTTGCCGAGATACTTGCCGTCCGCATCAATCACTGCCGCCGTGTTGTAATAAACGCCGGTGATCTCTTCTTCGTAAATCGGCACGATGATCACCATGCCATGTTTTTTGGCGGATTCCTGCATCAGCCGGACGGTCGGCCCATCGGGAATGCGCTCGACCGATTCGTACCAGTGGGTGTTCTGTTCGGCGCAAAAGTATGGCGTCGTGAAGACCTCCTGCATGCAGATGATCTTGACGCCCTGGCGCGCCGCCTCTTCGATAAACCGCAAATTCGTTTCGATGTTCGCCTGTTTGATCTTTTCAATCGGTTGATCAATCGGGCAGGCATTCTTCGCTTGAATCAAACCGCAACGCACGATTCTTGGCATAGCTCCTCCAGAGCAGGGGCTAGAGGCTAGGGACTAGAGACTAGCTATTCTCTCAGCTAGCCCCTAGTCCCTAGCCTCTAGCCTCTAGAACTTTACTTCCAATTCAACCCAGGCAGTTTGCGGCAAGCCGCCTTGCATGGCCGGCTCGAAGCGATACTGCAAGGCCGCTTCGACGGCGCGCTGATCGAGGCCGTAGCCTAATCGGCGAATCACGTAGGCGCGCGCCGGTCGCCCATCGGCGCCGACCAGCAGGCGCAAGCCGACCGCGCCGCTGATTTTCGCGCGCAAAGCTTTTTCGGTCGGCGCTGCCGCCGCCGACTGGCGCAGGCGCGCAGGCTGCGTCGTGCTTGAGTAGCGCAGCGGCTCCGCGATAACGCCAGTGGTGCGGCGCGGGCGCGACGGTGCGCCGTGCTCCGCTGTGCGCAGGTTGGCCAGCGCGTTTTGCACCGTCTGGCGATAGGCTTCGCGCCAGACGTCGGGCAGGCGCAGCGCGTCTATCGTCGCATCGGTGGCGCGCAAAGCCTTCTCGGCGTCCGGCTCGCCGATTTCGCCCAACGCCCAGGCGGCATCGAAGCGTGGGTCGAAGTTGGCGTCGCCCAGCATTTCGACCAGTTCGTCAACCGCGTCTACGTCCTGCATCAAGCCGAGCGCCATGACTGCCGACGAGCGCACGCCTATGTCCGTATCGTCGAGCGCGCCGGCCATCGCCGCACGCGATTTACGCTCGCCGATCATGCCGAGCGCAAAGACTGCCGTGGCGCGGGTCTCGGCATCTTTGTCGGCCAGCAGCCGCGCCAGGGCGTCGGCGGCCACAGGGTTGGCGATCTGTCCGAGCGCGAAAGCGGCAGCTTCACGCACGGTTGGATCTTTGTCTTTGAGCGCCTCGATCAGCGGGCGCACGGCGTTGCGGGATCGGAGTGCGCCGAGTTGCGTGGCCGTCTCGCGTCGCGTCGATGCGTTGATGTTCTTGAGTCCGGCAAGCAGACGCTCCGGCGCAGGCTCCGCTTTGACCACCACCTGCGCGGCCACGGATTGCTGTGCCGCCATGCACAGCGCGATGATGAGCGCGACGTTGATTAACTTTTGCTGCTTTTGCTGAATGTTGATCCCCATTGCAAATCTACGAAGTCAAACAAAGTAGGAACGAAGCCACAGATAAGGAAGAAGTAATATTAAACCACACGCGAGACGTCTGCGTCGCTTGTCGGCTGGTTTTCCGAATCGTTCCTCCCGGCGTCGCTCATCGCGTTCCTGCTGCCTGTGCCTTCGTGGACGGTTTTCATCAAGGCCAGATACGTTATGCCTGAGACAATGAAGCCGACGAACCAGGCATAATTATAAAGCGGCTTGAGCGCCGTGATGAACAGGCCGCCCCAGGCCAGCGCACAGCCGAGCAGCGTCGCGATCACCGCGCGCCAGTTCCACCCCGCCGCGTAGGTGTACGCGCCATTGACTTTGTAGAGATCGGGCAAGCTCAAATGCGTGCGGCGCACCAGCCAGTAATCGGCAATCAGGACGCCGGCAATCGAGCCCAGGCCGCCTGAATAACCGAGCAGCCAGTTGAAGATGTAACCCGATGGATCGGCCAACAAGCGCCACGGCTGCATGGCCATGCCGATCAATCCTGTGATCAACGCGCCGACGCGAAACGAAATGCGCTTCGGAAAGGCATTCGCAAAGTCGTTTGCCGGCGACACGACGTTGGCGGCAATGTTGACAGACAAAGTAGCGATCACCACAGTGAACATCGACACGGCGATGATGAGAGGATTATGGAACTCGCCGATCAGCAGCACAGGATCCCAGATGACTTTGCCGTAGATGATCGTCGTCGCCGAGGTGATGATGACGCCCATCGCCGCGAAGACGGTCATCGTGGTGGGGAGCGCGACGACCTGGCCGACCATCTGCTCGCGCTGGCTGCGCCCGAAGCGTGTGAAGTCGGGCATGTTCAATGAGAGCGTCGCCCAATAACCGATCATTGCGGTCAGCGACGGCATGAAGACCGGGAAGAATTCTGCAAAGCTGTTGAACTTGCCGGGCTCGGCGAGCACGACGCCAAGCCCTTTGGCGCGCCACAGCGCCCAGCTCATCAGCGCCAGCGCCATCACCAGCACGAAGGGCGCGGCCCAGTTCTCGACCTTGCGTAGCAAATCCATGCCGCGCCAGACGATGTAGACGTTGAGCGCCCAGAAGATCAAAAACGCAAGGTATTCGGTCGGCGTGTAACCGGCGATGAGCGCCGGCGCTTGAATCTTGTCGCCGAGCAAGGTGTGCCAGTTGGGAATGAACGATTGCAGCAATACGTTGATGGCTTGCCCGCCGATCCATGCCTGTATGCCGAACCAGCCGCAGGCCACCAGCGCCCGCATCAAGGCGGGAAGATTAGACCCCAGTGTGCCGTAGCTGGCGCGCGCGAAGACAGGAAACGGAATGCCGTACTTCGTGCCCGGATGCGAGTTGAGCAGGATGGGCACAAGCACGATGACATTGCCGAGCAGGATGGTGACAATCGCCTGCCACCAGTTCATGCCTGCGCCGATCAGCCCGGAGGCCAGCATGTAAGTCGGAATGCAATGCGCCATGCTGATCCACAGCGCCGCATAGTTGTAGGTCGTCCAGTTGCGCCGGGCTATGGGCACCGGCGCAAGATCAGCGTTATACAGTGGGCTTGCGGACAGGTCTTCGCCGAGTTCGACGAAATCGCTTTCGCCGGTCGGCGCAGGATTGGTTTGAGCGGCCACGTCCATCCCTCCGGCGCGAGATGGTAACAAAGCCGCCAGATAAACACAACATCGTCTACCGATCAGGAGCGCAATCGTCGACATTGCACCCCTTTCGCCCACCGGCTCGGCGAATTTACAGAAACCATGATGCACGACTGATAGACTTCGCATGGCTCACATTGAAGTGGAAGCGATAGGCATGGCCACCACCCGAAAACAGCGTTATAATCCGCAACGCCTAAAACGTAAAGTAACACATCTTTTACGAGGCCTAATATAAAGTTAGATAGCTCGCTTAACTATGAGCTTCATATCATTGACATCTGGTCTTGAATTAGAATAGGTTGTCCTTGCTTTGTCAGGTCGTCTTCCCGCTAGCTTTCTCGCGTTAGCTTTACAGGACTACCCATTCAAACGCAAGGCTGATCATCAGTGGGAGAGTAAAGATGAGTACAACCAACAATAAAAGGGTATTCGTCGTACACGGCAGAAATATAAAGGCACGTGAACAAGTATTTATCTTCCTTCGTGCTTTAGGCTTAGAACCTATGGAGTGGGAGCAAGCTGCAACATTAACCAGAATGTCAGCACCTCATACTTTAGATATTGTTAAGGCTGGATTAGAGGCTGCCCAATGTGTTGTAGTTCTTTTGACGGGAGATGAAATTGCTAAACTGCGGCCTGCATATGGTCCAGATATTTATAAATTACAGCCACGTCCCAATGTGCTTTTTGAGGCAGGATGGGCGCTCGGTGTAGTTGGACAACAACGTACTATCCTAATTGGTTTCGATGAGATTAGGCGTATCTCTGATGTTGATGGCATTAACTATATTTTATTGGCTAATGATGCTGATAGCCGGAAAGCCTTTGTATCTCGTCTTAGAAATGCTGGATGTGAAATAGATGAAGAAGGCCGTTCAGACTATCTTTCGCATGAACGTGGTGGGAATTTCGACCTAAGCTATATCTCGCCCGCTGATGAAATGGGCATGTTTGATCGTGGTATATTCACAGAGGTTATTGCTGACAGTGCGCTTAGTTTTGCTCTTAGTAATATTAACCTTAACAAAAATCTCTGTACTGACCTTAGGCAAGGGAGAACTATAGAACTTAAATACCATTACCTCGGCGTAACATGCGCTAAACATTGGCTAGCTCTATGTCAGAATTATGATTATGGACATAAGGAGCTAATGGAATCTATCACTAGGTATTTCGATGACGTGCTTGATGAATGCGATTTTGGCAATAGTTTCGTTGACCTAATCAGTCTTGGATCAGGAGATGGACAAATTGATGTTAGGCTTTTATCAAAACTCACAAAAAAAGTCCCAAACCTTGAATATTACTACTGTATAGACATATCGTTTGAGCTTTTGCAGCAGGCAGTAGCGCACATTGTTGAATGTTCAGATAAGAACTATTTTCCAAAAAGGTTTCGGATAAAAGCCATTCACGGTGATTTCACTGCGCTCAGACGATTAGCGCCTATCTACACTTTCGATGAGTCGCTAAATTTCTTTACTCTAAATGGGAATACGTTGGGTAATCATAATGAAGGCGATTTACTCAATGCAATTCGCGAGGGCATGGAAGTAAACGATCTGATTTTTCTAGATGTGCGACTACACAGACTAGATGATTGGGATGGTGATCGTAAGATTACCGAAGAGGAAAAGCAAATTGTGATGAGTGTTTATAGCAATCCTCTAAACACTAGATTTGCATTCGGGCCGTTAGAAACAGCTACCAATTTATCTTACGAAAATGTAAAGTTTGCTTATGATATAAATCAGATGATTACTTCCGTACCGAAGTCCATAAATCTAATTATCTATTGTAATGATTTGAACGCTAAAATTCTAAGAGCCTATCTCTAAACTGATATTTGATAAGATGCTGTACGAACGAGGTTTAACAATATGTCCGTACAGCATCCGGCATATTATAAGGATGTGCCTGCCTGGCAATTATCCGATAGCTTCTGGGAAAGAATCAAACCCCTGCTGCCCAAGCCCAAGTCGCGCTTGCGAGGTCGTGGCAAGCAGCCAAGAAATGTCGGTGGCCGTCCGCCAGCAGAGCCAAGGCAACTGATGGCAGGTATCCTCTACGTGTTGCGAACTGGCTGTCAGTGGAATGCCGTCCCGCACGAATACGGGTCAGGCAAGACCTTGCACCGCTACTTTCAACGATGGTCACAGGCGCGGGTATGCAAACGGATGTGGCGGGCCGGGCTTGAAGAATACGACGAGATCAAGGGGCTGGAGTGGAAGTGGCAAGCGGTTGATGGGGCGATGACGAAAGCCCCATTAGGCGGGCAAGCGACTGGCCCAAACCCGACAAATCGGGCGAAGCGAGGGACGAAACGAAGTTTGTTAGTCGAAGCCAAAGGCGTGCCACTGGCTATCGAGGTAGGCCCAGCCAACCGCCACGAAGTGAAGATGCTGGTAGCCACCTTGGATGGGGTAGTGGTGGAAAGACCAGCGCCAAGCGAGCAAGAAAAACAGAACTTATGTATGGACAAAGGCTATGCCGGAGAGCCCGCTCGGCAAGAGGCCGAGGCGAGGGGCTATGCAGTGCATGTCCCAGATAAGACGAACGCGAAGCAGAAGCGCCAACGCAAAGGCGGGCGGCGCAAGGCGCGACGATGGGTAGTGGAAGTGGCCCACTCGTGGCTGAATCGGTTTCGCAGATTGCTGGTTCGGTGGGAGAAGAAGAAGTCGAACTACCTGTCAATGTTGTACTTTGCCTGCGCCATTATCTGTTGGAGAAAGTGTGAGGTTTAGAGATAGGCTCT
>JBBWZK010000416.1:0-30307 GCA_039648975.1 Blastocatellia bacterium | reverse complement strand
AGCGGCCCGCGCTTGCGGCCTTTCATTGCCTGCCGTGTTTCTGCCGGGCGGATGACGTAATCATTCGCGCCCGTCGCACAAAGCACGATGTCTGTGGCGGGCAGCACATCATAAAACGACTCGAAGCCGACCGTGCCGCCGCCGTACTGCCGGGCGATTTCTTCAGCGCGCGCGGCTGTGCGATTGGTGACCAGCAATTTGCTGGTGCCGGCTTCGATGAGATTGCGCGCCGCCAGTTCGCCCATCTCGCCTGCGCCGACCAGCAGCACGGTTTTATGCGATAAATCCTCGAAGATTTTGCGCGCCAGCTCGACGGCCACAGAACTCACGGAGACCGGATTTTGCGCGACACCGGTTTCGGTGCGCACGCGGTTGGCGACGCTGATGGCGCGATTCATCAACTGGCTGAGAACGCGCCCGACGGTGCCGGCGTCGATGGCGTGTTGATAAGCTTCCTTGACCTGGCCGAGAATCTGCGATTCGCCGACGACCAGCGAATCGAGGCTCGAAGCGACGCGAAACAGATGTTTGATTGCCGCGGCGTCGGCGTGGCGATAGAGATGGCCGTTCAACGAATTGGGCGCAAGCCGATGAAATTGACAGATGAACGCTTCGAGGCAATGCAGGCCACGATCCGCGCCGGCGGCAGAGGAGGCAAGCAACTCGACGCGGTTGCAGGTTGAAACGATCAAGCCTTCTTCGACGATTTCCTGATCGACCAGTCTGCCGAGCGCGTCGTGCAGATGCGGTTCGGCAAACGCCAGCCGCTCGCGCATCTCGACGGGCGCGGTCTTGTGGCTCAATCCGATCAGGACAATGTTCATTACAACCAGTGGTCAGTGGTCAGTAGTCAGTGGTCAGTGGCGGCTGCGAAAACAACTGACCACTGACCACTGACTACTGACCACTGCTTAACTCAGCGAGTGCAGATTGCCGAGAGATCGCAAACCGATCAGGCTGAAAATCACGATCAGAAAACTGACGATGGAGGCGAGCGCCGCCGCGCGCCCGCCCCACTTCGCATTCATACGGGTTTGTATGAAGAAAAAATAGATCACCCAGGTCGCCACCGAAAAAATCTCAATGGGCGTGCCATGCCAAAAACGTCCGTCACGCAGGCCCTGCCAGTAAAAGCCTGCGGCAATGCCGAGCGTCAGCAACACGAAGCCGATGGCCAGCGACTTAAAGCTGATCGCATCGCAGGTATCGAGCGACGGCAGCTTGTAGAAGATCATGCCGAAGCGCTTATGCTTCAGTTCGCGTTCCTGAATGATGTACATTAAGCCCGCGCCGAAAGCGATAAAGAAGGCCGCATAGGCGAGCAGAATCAAGCCCGCGTGAACCGGGAAGAGAAAAGCTTGCAGCGGGCTTTGAATGCCTTGAAGTTGCTCCTGCGCATCGGACGAGATGGCGGCGATGGCCGTCAACACCAGGATGATCGGAAAGACAAAGGCTTTCAGGGCGTTGGCATGATACCAGCGATAGGCGATGAGATAGCAGATGACCAGCCCCCAGGAGAGAAAGGCGCACATCTCCTGTGTGCCGACCAGCGGACAACGACCTGTGTGGATACCTCTGAGCAGCAGCCAACTGGTGTGCGCGCCAAAAGCTACGGCCAGCGCCGCGAACGAGAGTCGCTGCAGCGCTGGCCGCTTCGTCGTTAGAGTAAAGATTGACTGCGCTACACAAATTGCGTAGCCGACGATAATAATGATCCAGAGAATTTGCATAGGGCCGAACTCCGGCGCGTGCCGCCAACCACAAGCATTCTACTAAGCGCCCGGCCCTTAAGCAATCAACCGAATCCGTCAACTTAGATGGCGGCCATCCTCTTCAATCGCTCAGGGTCAAGAACGGTGATGCGTTTGCGGCCCACCGAAATGACCTTCTCGGCTTTCATCTCCCCGATGGCGTTCGTAACGGTCTCGCGGTAGACGCCGAGTGTTTCAGCGATTTGTTGTTGGGTTTGGCCGCTCACGCTGCCTTCTTTATCCGCGCCGGACAGCAGCATCGCGGCGATGCGGCCTGCCACCGGCTGGAAGGCCGCCTGCTCGTGCTGGCGGTCTGCCTCGACCAGGCGCGAGCCGACTTTGCGCAGGATGTTGACGGCGAGTTCCGGTGAAGCCGCCACCAGTTTATCGAAATCAGCCGGGCTAATGACGATGACCTTCGACGCTTCTGAAGCCGTCGCCGTGGTGCCGAACATGCTCTGGCCGAGCGCCGGCGCGTCGCCGAAGATGGTGCCCGGATTGAGCGTCTTCACACTGTGCGACTGGCCGTTGGCCGACGTGCGGGTGACGGTCACTTGCCCGCTTTTGAGCATGTACAGAGTCCCCGATTTGACGTTGCTCGGATAGACCGTATCGCCCTGCTTGAAACTCTTGCGAGGCAGGTCGTTGATGGCATTCTCAATCTTTGGGTCATCGCCGCCCGTCAGGTCGCTGATCGTCAGATAACCGACCTTACGGCCAACGCTCATGGCGGCCAGCGCGCGGATCTTGTCGCTGGTGCCTTTGGTTCTTTTCTTTCTAGCTGGTGCTTTCCCTTTCGATTTTGCAGCAGTTGCCAATGTCGTCTCCTCTTTCTACCCAGGGAAGTTTTGCGTAATTGATTGAGCGGCTGCGTAATATTTTTAGCGGCTAAGGCGCAGCAACTCTGTTGGTGTTCAGCAAAGCTTTATTGAGTCGATTTTTTTTATCCCCCAACTCTTTCATTATCATGGCGGGCGTCTGTGACGCAAGCCACCTTACTTGCTTCGCCTGATTATAGCAGGAAACGGGGGTGATGCTCTCGTTATCCATACTCCCATGAAGTGATTATAGCAGAGTGATACGTCGCACAGAAACAAAACTTCAGTTACCCGCTTGGAGTAGGGATAAGACAGTTAGGGTTACTGTGGCGCGATAAGGGGAAAAAAGGGACGCTACGAATGCCGGTCGCCAGCCTCACAGACGGGCAGAGAAGATAGCTGCAAAAGGGCGTTGTGACCGCTACGCGGTGGCCTGTGTCGTGCTTACTGCCAGATCGCGCATGCTGCGCTAGAGCGAGAGAGGCGAGTGAGCCGCCTGGCGCTTGGCTATGTGTCGGTCAAGTTGTGTTACGCGGTGCGCGGCGCGGTCAGCTTGTATAGGACAAGCAATTCGACGGCAAACAGCGACGTCAATGCAATCGGCAGATAAAACAGCCAGCGGTCGCCGAACTGCGTCATCGCAAATCCAGACATCGCCGGCCCTGTCAGACTGCCGATGCCGAAGGCGAGCGAGAATAATGAATTGGCAGCGCCGAGCCGTTCGCGGCGCACGAGGCTGCCGATGATGGCGAGGCCGAGCGGATAAAGACTGCCGGCCATCGCGCCGGCCATAATGCCTGTCGGAATAAACCAACGCCAGTTATGCACCATCGCCATCAGCGCGAAGGTGATGGCAAGCACTACCGCGCAGACAAAGAGCGTCCGGCGCTTGCCGAAGCGGTCTGCCGCTCGTCCCAAAGGCACCTGGCTGATGAGCACGCCGGCGATGACGGCAGTGATGATTATTCCCATCTGTTCGTTCGTGGCATGCAAATCCCGCTTCAGATAACGCGGTATCAAGGTGACGAGCGATGACATCATGTAGCCATAAAGCATCCCCGATGACATGGGCACGATCATCGATTTGCGGATGACGCTGGTGAGCGATTCACGCTTATGCGGGATGGATTCGGTCTTTGGAATCATCGCCTGGGCGATGAGCGCCGCAAGCAAACTCAATCCGAAGCAGGCAATGAAAGGCGTGGCGTGATTGATGTTGAACAGCAATGTGCCCGTCAGCGGTCCGACAGCCCATCCCAGGCCGACCGACAGCGCGTAATAACTCATTCGCCGGGCGCGCTCACCGGGAGCGCTCAACTTGCCGATCATGGTTTCGGCGGCGACCGAGATGGACGCCCCGCCGACGCCTTCGATGGCGCGCGCCAGGAAGAAGAGCGGCGTAGTCAGATTCAGCGCGAACAGGGCAATCGCTGCGCCGTAGATGATGAGTCCGCCGATCAATATGGGCTTCGGGCCGAAGCGGTCGGTCGCCGTACCTGCGGGAAACGACGCCAGCGTGAAGGTTGTGAACATGGTCGTGCCGATCAAGCCGGTGATGAAGTCGTTTTCGCCATGCTCGTCCAGCACTACCGCGATCAACGGCGCGACCAGCCCGACGCCAACGTAACTGATGGCAACGGCCAGATAGATGGCGAAGAAGGCTGTGGATTGCGGCGATTTTTTGCTCATGATTAAAAGCGACAAGTTACCATCTTCACGCTTCACACCGCAACGTCGCGCGCCTGGCTGCGGCTTTGCCGCAGTTACCGGCCCTGAAGCCTCGTACCAGCCCCGCTTCAGTATTCGTTCTGGCAACTGCCTGATGTGGGAACGATAGGCCGTAAATCTGGCTTAAAATATTAGCATCTTGCTTAATATTTCAAACACGGAAATGTGTTAAAGCTTATAAAATTTTTCCGTGAAATTGGCGGACGAATGGTATACAATGCGAACCGCCACGCGGTCACACCTTCCCCAAGTCACCATCCCGACGTGGCAACCTGAGAGCGTCCAGAAGATGAGCTGGAAGCGCGGCCCGCTCAGGCGCGCAATCTAGCCCACAGCCACAGCGCCAAGGCCAGCATCAAGGCGCTTGAGCCGAAGTCAAGACCTGAATGGCCGGCCTTGCCGGTCGGAGCCGTCGCATGATCCATTCCGTTCGTATCCGATGGAACGACCCGGTTGGTGCGCGAGCAATCCATCGGCGATTCGCCTGGATCGCAGATGCAACCGGCACAGCCGCAGTTGCAATACGCGCCGCCGCCGCTGTTTATATGTCCTGCGAGAACCATCGTTGCAAATGGAGCCGGATTCGTCGGGTTGTGAATGGATGAGGTGAGCAAGGGGAGAACAGCCAGGATGAACGAACAGGCAACTATCCTCTTCAACATATCAGTCTCCTTTTCTGGTGACAGCGCCGGGAAAGTAGGACTTTCTGCGCCGCCTTCATATCTCCAACGGTTGATTTATGCGGCTTTGACTCGCAGCCTCTACACAACAGAAGGGCTTGAATTATTAGGCAGACAACTTGCAGCCATTGCCCGTCACGCTTACTTTGCAAGGCAAACAGAGACGATGAAGGAAGCGAGTCAACTGATGCTCGCTTTGCCATTGTCGAGAGAACTGAAATCTGCGGCTCAGTATTATCAAGCAATTGGCTCGTGGAAACAGGGCAGTGTTGATGAAGCACGCCAGATGCTTAGCTATGTGATAGACGAAGCTTCGTCGTATCAGGCGCAGGGCTTGCTTACAGTCGGCGCAACTTATTTCGGGCAAGGTGAGTTTGAAGCAGCATTGCCCTACTACATTGCTGCTGCGCGAGTTGCTGGCGACCGCGATCTTCAAACATTTGCGACCGCGCAAAAAATGACAGCGGTAGTTCGCAGCATCTATGGCGATCATCAACAAGCCCTTGCTGATCTTGAAAGACTCTTTCCAATCGTTCGAACCGTCGCCAAGCACCACCCCGCGTGTTATTACGATTTTCTCAACAGCTACGCTATCGAACTGGGAGAAGCGGGTCGGATTGTTGAAGCGCAGAATGTCTGCGCCATCACACTCGCTTCGCCATTTGCCACCGCTTATCCCGAAATTACGCAGACTCGCGATGAACTTGCAGCGAAGCGCACTGCCGCAACGCCTTCAATCATTGCCGTGACCGCTGCGGTGCCCGAAATCATTGCTTCATCTCAAGCTCAAATCGAACCAGAGCCGACGCCAGCCCGTGCGCGCTCTACCATCTCACTCAAGCTCAGGAGGTATGGTTTACTCGCGTGCGCTCTCACGATTGTCCCTACTGGAACAATCCTCTCTCTTGTGAGCGCGCATATCATTCTCGACCAGCTTGCTGATTCAACTCTGCCGCGTGGCCCGCCTGCTCTTTCCTGAGTCCAGTCTTCAATATTCAAAGAGCAATAACTGCGAAGTGAGCCGCCATTAGCGGTGACGGCTCACTTTGCCCAACAACGCGCGTTGGCGTGAAGGGATTGGTGTGTCTCAAGCACGCTAACGCGCGAAAGGAGCGGCATGAGTATAGCAAAAAATACACAGCGCAGAAAAAAAGTTGCGCCGCAAAATAAAAAGCTCACGCTGAAGGTCAGGAAGACAGAGCCACAGGTTCAAATACAATATGCCGAGAAGTACCCCAACATGGGCGTCATCCACGAAACCGAAATCCGTCTGTTCCTCTTTAACCTACCGATTCTGCAACTCAGAGATTACGGCGGGCGCTTTCATGCTCTCATCGAAGCGCTGGAGGCCGCCCGCCAACAGCCTTCCGCAAAAGCTAGGCGTGGGGTTGTCAAGCTGATCGCCGACCTCGAAAAAGAGAGCCGCAACCGGCGCTACCGGCAGATTCTGCAAGCGATGGCTGCGGCGGTGAAAAGCGAGAAGGGAATCAGCCGGGCCTACTGGACAGCGTTGCGGGTTCTGGAAATGACTTTCGAGTGGACGAATGAATATATGTTTGCGTTTGGTCTCTATGAACAGGGACTCAAAGCCTCAAGGCAGCCGGTGGTAAAGCGCCAGCCGTAAAGCGAACCAAGAAGTAGAGCGGCTGTCTATTAACTGGACGGCTACCGCTGCATAGTCTGTATAGAAAATTGGCATCCGTTATGACTCGGCCAATGGCCCGGCGTGTTTCTGTGTGCTTCCCCAAATTCGAGAGCGGCTCGTGAGGCTCGGGCATGAATTCGAAGGTGCGAAGCATCGTCAACTTTCTTAACGCCAATCTGCATCGGCAGATCAGAATGGCCGAGATCACTGCTTTAGTTGGCTTGTCGCATTCGCGCGTCCACGATCTCTTTAAGGCCGAATTGGGCATCTCGCCTATGCAATACCTCAAACGCTTGCGTCTGGAGAAAGCGCGCGCGCTTCTGGAAAACTCCGCAATGAAAATCAAGCAGATTCGGCTTGAAGTCGGCTATCAGGATCACCGTGACTTCTTCAGAGATTTCAAAAAGCAGTTCGGCCTAACGCCATCCGAATATCGAGCGCAGTGTTTGGCAACGGCGTTGACGGAGAGCGGGCCGACAAAATAATAGTGAAATTGACCACCGAACAGTGACTTTAACCACCTCTTTTTGCTTGTATCGCTTGTTATTTTGGATTACATTCGGCCAATGAAAGGAAAATCCATGAAAAGATACAAAGAGCTAATTAAGCGTTCTCGGTTTTTCATTCCCGTTGTCATTCTCGTCTGCATAACGCTTTTAAGTGTAACTGCCTGGTCCTCGGGCTCCTTCTCGATCTCAAAGAGTAGGCCGCAGCAAAAAGCTGAAGAACTTTATAATCAGAGGAAGGAAAATTTACAAAAGGGTACGATAGCCGTCGAGAATAGAACGAGTCATCTGGAGGTCGTCAGCTTAGACAAGCATCTGGAACAGAACCTTATCGTGCTGACTCTCAGCAATCGCTATCCGAGACCCGTTACCGGCTATAAATTCAGTGCTGGCATTAGCATCGAATACACAGAGTGTCGTAACCAACCAGTTCCATCCGGTGAGGAAGTTCGGGAATTCCTTCCGTTGCAAGCGGGGCTTGATGTTAAGGGAATTAAGATTCTTGCAGTTATTCTCGACGATGAAAGCACGGATGGCGATCCGCAATTCGTTAGAGAAATCAAGGATTATAGGGAGGGAGCAAGAATTCAACGCACCCAGGCCCTTCGCTTGTTGCAAGAGGCGGATAACTCACGAGATACGGAGGCTGCCCTGTCAACCATCGAGGCCCAGTTAGCGCCCCTGACTCCTAATGAATCCAAAAGTCTTTCTGCGGATATGGTGTCAGGTATAAACTCCGAAAGGCATATCATCTCCCAAGAATTGCATCACATCAGGACTATGCCTTCCTCCCAACCTAGGGGGATGGAAAAATCGTCTGCATGGAACCGAGCATGCGTGATGGCCTGAATGATCCCAAAGAATACCTCTTGCGGCCATTAAAGTATATTCTAACCAGCAAGACGCAACTTCAAGCTTTCGATGCACTCAGAATAGGAGGCCAAGACTATGAATCGCTTATTTCTACTGATGCGGAACTATAAATTGTATTTCTCTCTTATGGCTGTTCCTCTTTTGTTTATGATCTCCTTTCAGGTTTCAACTCCATCTCAGGGATCAAAGGAACTAGAGACGGAAAAATCGAAACGCCTCAAGGTTTCCATTCAATCTCAACCGAATGCACCGATAGTTATTACGACAGCAGCAGTTGATTCTACCGACCCGAACACTCCAAGTATCAAAATATCATTGGTTAATAACAGCAATTTACTCGTTCGGGCATTCACGATTCGCTGTGACACTCAGTTTGGTGAGTCCAAACTGACCAATTGTTCGCTTAACAATATTCGATCATTCCAAAATGCCTTTCGACCACAGGAAACCAGAACCGTCACAATAGATGATGCAAACTACTCGCAGCCTCCGCAGTCCGCCAGCTTGTCGGTGGATTTTGTTGAACTACTGGACGGTAGTCGATGGGGAGAGGATACCTATAAGTCTGGCGAGCGATTAGACGGCTGGCGTGCTGGCGCACACGCAGAAGCCGAATCACTTCTCGGCAAAATAAAAACCGAGGGTGTGAATATAACTTTGCAGAATCTCCAGTCAAAAAGCCCTGATGTTGCGTTTCCATCAAATGCGTCTTCCGAGTACATGGATGGATTTCGCATGGGTATTGATGCAATCAGGGCGCGCGTTGTGCATACGAAAAACAAGACTAATCTCAACGTCGTTGTGAACGAACTTCAACGTCCGGTTGACTTATCCGATTGGAGGTAGATCAATGTTATATAAGCCCTTATTTTCCGCCCTATTGATAATGGTAATGCTTAGCATAACTCAACTTACGGCAGTCGCTACAAATCAAACTTTCTGCGGAACTAATAACTGCACTCCTTTCGTGCAAGGCGGCACACAATATGGAGTCGAGTTTTGGTGTCAGGGCACCTATTCAACCAGCGGCAATTGTACAGGACCGCCGACATCAGTAAGGTTATTTGAGCCAAGTAATGTACGTAAGGTCAATTGTGATAATGGAGATAGCACTTGCACGTGTGGCGCAGGTTCCTATATCTCTTCTCATCCATCTTGCACAGATGGCACTCATGCAAATTATCAGATTTATTGCAGTCACACTGAAACGGTTATAATTAAGGGGATTCAAACCACTCTAAGTTGCTGTATAACCTGCGACCCGAATGCCACGGGCAGTTGTATCGGGCCTAGCGGGGCTAACTGCTCTTACTCACAAAATGGGGTAACTTGTCCATCCGGTGAAATCAGTTACCCTCCGTGTTGCTGTTTCTATTCTCCGATCCTTATTGACGTCAATGGCGATGGGTTCGATTTAACTGATGCCGCTGGTGGCGTGCTTTTTGACCCTATAGGAAATGGTCGGAAGTATCGAATTGCCTGGCCCTCATTAGCGTCTGATGATGCCTGGCTAGCCTTAGACCGCAATCGTAATGGCAAAATTGATGATGGTATGGAATTGTTTGGCAATTTCACTCCACAGCCACCATCATCGGAAAACAATGGTTTCCTAGCCCTGTCGGTTTTTGATAAGCTGGAAAATGGCGGGAATGGAGATGAGATTATTGACCACCGAGATGCGGTCTTTATTCAGCTACGACTATGGCAAGATGCGAACCATAATGGTGTCTCAGAGGTTAATGAATTGCGCAGCTTATCAGAGCTTGGTGTTTATGCGATCAGCTTAGACTTCCAAGAATTCCGGCGCATTGACCAATATGGCAACCAGTTTCGCTATCGTGCAAGAGTATATGATGTACATGGCGCACACGTTGGCCGCTGGGCTTGGGATGTATTTCCAAAAGCATCTCCATAATTGGAAAGGCAAGCGTCTGAGCCAGAAACCGCCAGTGATTCTTCATGATTTGCTGGCGGTTTCTCTTTCCTGATATTCAGATGTCTAATCAGTCCAATCTGTGATACTCGCGCATCTGCGCCACGAACTTGTTATATTCGCGGCTGCCGATGAACTTCTCAGGCAGCACGCCCGCCAGATAATTCAAGAAGCCTGCGGGCGTCAGCGGCTGGCCGTTTTCAGTAATTAAGTTGCCGCGATAATCGAATGGCTTGAAGACCACTTCTTCAGGGCCGCGCTTGCGGAAGAACTTCTTGCTGGGCAAGTGCAGGATGTCTTCAGGCTGTATGCCCTTTTGCGGGTCGCCGCTGCGCTCGATTTCGTCGAGTAAGGCGCGGGCGTCTTCGCGCGCGATACCGGCCAGGCGCTCCTGAATCATCGCAATGTTGACGTTGCGAATGACGCCGCGCACTTCTTCATAATACTCATCCTGCGCCACGCCGTTGGTCTTGTCCTTGAAGCCAAAAGTCACCGCCGTCTCGCCGCCGTGTTCGTTGCCGAACATCTCAAGGCCGCGCGGCACCCAGAGGTTCAAAGCCCGCTGCATCGCATCGACGCTGTAATCGCCTTCGCCGCGCGCCGCCATCTGGCCGATCTCGCGCAGCACCGTGCGCCCGCTGCCCAGATGGAAAGCTTCTTCCTGTAGCATCGGCCCCATGCTGCGCGCCATCGGCGCATAGCTGAAGACCTGCTGCATCTCCAATTGATACTTGCCAACCAGATCGATCACCGTCGCATATGTGACGTTGTCGAGAAAGTTGCCGAAGTCTATGTTGAAGGCATCCAGCACGTGGCCGCCGAGTTCCATCGACAGCAATTCTTCAATCGTCTGCTTCGCCACATCGCCCAGCCCGGGCTTCCTCCAGGTCGAGTCTTGATCGAGCACCCAGAACATCTGATAGGCGTGGCGCAGTTCTTCGGCCATGATGCGCAGCACGGCGAACTTGCTCTTATCGCTCACCGCCTGATCGAGCGTGACGCGGTGTTGTTGAATCGAGCCGAGTTCGGTTGACGCCTGCGCGCGGATGATGTCGCGGGCGCTGAAGAAAGTGTTGCCGACCATCTCTTTGGCGCGCTCGAAACGCTTGCGGCCCGCATACTGGCCGACTTCGACGATGTCGGATTTCGTGTGGCCGACTTTGGCGACAAGCTGAAACGGCGGCACGCCTTTGAAATAATCGCCCCAGTGCTTCTCCAGTATGGCGAGATCGGCAAAGTTGCGCTGCTGCCAGTCAACCATGGCATCGTGGTACTTTGGCGTGATCGTCGTCGTCGTGAACGTTGCAGCCATTTTTGCGCCTCCAGGTGAAATGATCTATCGCTCGCTTACCCCTCTATTCTATCGAACGCCCGTTCGAAAACGCAAGCAGCAAATGCGCCGGGCGGACATCAGAAGAGCGCCTGGATTTCGGCTACGTCGTTGGTCAAACTCAAGGCGAGCGATAGCTTGATGCGCGCTTTCTGGCCGTTCAGGAAGTCTGTGAAGCTGACGCCGAGCTGGCGCAGTTGCTTGCCGCCGCCTTCATAGCCGTAGCTGTCGAAGACGCGGCCCCGCAAACAACGCGACACCAGCACGACGGGGAGCCCTGCCGCAAGGGCGCGGCGGATGGCGGGCATCGTCGCTGGCGGCACGTTGCCGCGTCCCAGGGCTTCGATGACTAGCCCGCGCGCCCCGACATCAATCGCCGCGTTGATCAATGTTGAGTCCATGCCGGCGGCCAGCTTGATGAGAAAGACCGGCTCAACGATTTCAGAGGCGGGCAAATAGTCGCGCTTGACGGAACGTCGGCGGAGGATGACTTCACCTCGATCCACGATGCCGAGCGGCCCGAAGTCCGGGCTTTGAAACGAGTCGAATGATTCAGTGTGGGTTTTGGTGGCTTCGCTCGCCGCCAGAATTGTATCGTTGATTACTACCATCACGCCGAGGCCGCGCGCCCCGTCTGCCGCCGCAACGTGCATGGCCGAAAGCAGGTTCGGCGGCCCATCCCATCCCATCTCCGAACTGTTGCGCATCGCGCCAACCAGGGCAACGGGCTTATTGCTCGCCGTCGTCAGATCAAGCAGGTAGGCCGTTTCTTCGAGCGTGTCGGTGCCGTGCGTAATGACGACGCCGTCAATGTCATCGCGTCCGAGCGTTGCGCGTACTACGGACGCCAGCCCCATCATTCGCGGCAAGGTCATATGCGGGCCGGGATAGCGACCAAATTCGATGACCTCAACATGTGCGACTTCGTCAGCGCCTTGCGCCAGGTTGAGAATCTCTTGGCCCGACAGCGCCGGCACGGCTGCGCCGATGGCCGGATCATATTTCATCGAGATCGTTCCGCCGGTGAAGACGATGGCCAACCGTTTCTTCATAACTAATCGCGAAAAAGTCTGGAGAGTCAAGAGAGTCTAGCGAATCTTCATGCACAGGAAGCTCCGTAGGAGCGCGATGTTTATAGTAATCATTGCCGATAAAACTCCAAGCTCCGTTAGGAGCGTGATGTCGACATGTCGCCCCGACGGGGCTTGGGCTCTTTATGGCCTTTATCTGCTATAAACATTTCGTCCCTACGGGACTTTTCAGACACTTGCTCCCGATTCTCAAGACTCGCTAGACTCGGCAGACTCGATAGACTGATCATCCCTTTTGTTTGATGGCAAAGACTGCATGGCCGATGGTGATCGAACCTTTGCGCGAGATACCCGTGGTGTTCGCCGCCACAGAATAAGTCACCGTATTGCTGCCGATGCCAACGTTGCTTGAGGTGATGGTGATCCAGCTTGCGCTCGGCGTCGCCTGCCACGTGCAGCTTCCTCCAATCGTCAAAGCAATGCTACCGCTGCCGCCGGGCGAAGTAAACGATTGAAGGCTCGGCGACACCGCCACAGGGCAGTCCGAGCCGAGGGTCGAGCTTTCCTGTACTACCGTGAAGGTCTGCCCGGCGATATGGATCAAGCCGCTACGCGGGCTGCCCGTCAGGTTGTCGCGCACCACAAATCTCAACGTGCTGTTGCCCGCGCCGCCCGGCTGTTCTAATGTAACCCAAGGCACATTCGCTGCCGCCAGCCAGCCGCAGTCGCTTATCGTCGTCAAACTTAGACTGCCCTCTGTGCCGACTTGCGGGAATACACGGCCCGCAGAGGTCAGCGAATAGGCGCAGGCCGGTGGCGCGGGCGTCTGCGCCAGGCGATTGATCGTGCCGCTCTGACCGACGACGTAAACCTCGCCGGCTTCGTCTTCGCCGAATGACGTGATGTTCAGCGCTGTGTCAAGCAACAGCGTGTTCGTGCCGCTTTGCAGTTGCCAGATTTCGCCCGTGCAGTAATCGGCGTAAACATAGGCGCTCACCGGCAGGGTAGAGCGAAAGCCGCGATAGATGTAGCCGCCTGTGATTGAGCAGCGGCCCGCCGAATGTGTGTAGTCGAATATCGGCAGGATGCTACCGCTCGGCGGTGTACAATTGCTATTGATGTCAGGATTACAAATCATGCCTTCCATGATACGCCAGCCATAGTTGCCGCCGAGCGTGATGAGGTCTATCTCTTCGCGCGTTCCCTGACCGACATCGCCGCAAATCAACTGGCCCGTCACTCGATCAAACGACCAGCGCCAGGGATTGCGCAAACCATAGGCATAGATTTCGTCAGCGCCGGGCGTCGAGCCGAAAAACGGATTGGTTGGCGGTGATGAGTAAGGAATTGCACCGTTCGGCGTGTTGATGTCGATGCGTAACATCTTGCCGAGCAGCACCGTGGTGGTCTGTGCATTGTTGGGTGGGTCGTCGCCTGAGCCGCCGTCGCCCGTACCGATGTAGAGGTAGCCGTCCGTCCCGAACGCCATCATGCCGCCATTGTGATTCGTATTTGTCGGATGCTGAATGGTCAGGAGGATGATTTCAGAGTTGAAGTCTGCGACGTTCGGGTCTGCTGGCGAAACATGATATTCAGCAATGGTGAGCCTGCCGCTATCCGCTCCACTTCCGGGTCTAGTGTAATAAACGAAGAAGCGACCGTTGATGGCATATTGAGGATGAAAGGCGAGGCCGAGCAGTCCTTGCTCATTGCCGGTCGCCAGCACGCGGCTGGTGATGTCGAGGAACACAGTCGTCGTCGAAGCGCCCGGCTGCGCCACGCGAATGCGCCCAACTTTTTCAAGAATGAATAAGCGGTTGGTGCCGTCGTGCGCGTGGGTGACAAAAACTGTGTTGGAAAGGCCGCTGAGAACGGTTTGCAATTGGATGGCAGTCGGCGCATTGATGAGCTTATCGCTCTGCGCCTCTGTAGCCGGCGCGACAGGCGCGAAACCGATGGCCGAAACGGCCAAAAGTAACGAGACGCACAAAAGCATCATGAACATTCGCTTGAGCATGAGTTAATCCTCCACGCACAATGCCCGCAGAATTGCGGCGGCCACGATTCGGTCAACCGGGGGCTGTCGGGTCTTGCAGAACTGCCAGGCGGTAAGAGTCGCGGGGCTGGCGCGAAGCCGTGATTTCGTACTTTTGTTGGTTGCGGTCGGATCAATTTTTTATTCGATTAATCGGCTACTTGTTTGACGGATATCTCTCCCACTCAATCTGAATGATAAGCGGCCTTCGCAAGGCAGGCAAGCGCGTCGGCAGGCGGGCAATGGATTTGTGCAAGTGCCCAAAGTGGCAGCCGCTCGCAGAACGCAACGGCTGCCGCTTTGGAATCTGGATTACTTGAAGCTCACCTGCACCGGAACCTCGATAAACGGTATATCGGGATCGTTGGTATCGATGCGAATCGAGCCTTTGAATTCGCCGGCCTTGGCTTTGGCGCTATTGATCTGGATATGGATCTGATAGACCTCGCCGGCCTTCTGTGTTTCGGTCGTCAGATCGAGGAAAGCCAGCGAGGTGCTAACACGCTTGATCTCCAGGCCGGTCGCCTGCACCTTGCGCACGGTGATCGACGGCCACGCGATAGCGCTGAGGTCGGCGTTAAGCGGCAGCAGCGGCATGATGATCGCCGTCGGCGCTGCGAAGATGCGCGGGTAAACCGTCAGGGTCATTTCGACCGGCAGTACAGGCGTTGTGGGGTTGTCGGTCAGCACTCTGAGGGTTTGGTGATAGGTGCCCGGTTTGAGATTCGAGGCGGTCTGCACAGTGATTTCATAGCGCCTGCCGTCTTGAATCGGCGTCAGGGTTGCCGTGAAATTCGTGCCGCCCGCATCGACGGATTTAACATGGGTCAGCGTCGGCTCATTGTTGACTACATAGAGATTGCTGCTCGTTGTATTGCCGGCCAGCACACTGGTCACCCAGCGGTCGGTCGGTTCGACGAAGACCGTCTTGTGCTTGTCGACCGGCGCAGGCGCACCGGCAACCGGCTGCGCTTCCATGATGAAGCGCGCTCGCAGGGTTAGCGTAAAGTTGGCGAACTTCGCATCGTTGGTGACGACGCTGGCGGCTTTGGCCACTTCACCCGAATAGCCAGTTGTGTGCTCGACCAATAATTCAATCTTTCCCTCCTTACCAGGAGGCACGACTCTATCAAAGTCGCCTTTGGTGCATCCTCAGCCAGGTTGGACGTTTTGAATCAACAGGTCGGCGCTGCCTTCATTCTTGATCTTGAATGCATATCGTAGCGGGGTGCCGGCTTTGACCTCGCCGAAATCATGTACCGGCGAATCGATCACCAGCTTCGGCGTTCCGCCGTTCGGCTTCGGCGGATGCTCCTGCGCGATGGCTGCGGTCGCGAACAACAAGGTCAGCATCAACGCAGCAATGGACTTAATGAACTTCATAGACGGATTCTCCTAACCAGGGGATTGAAGATAACGCGACAAGTTTAGCAGACCGGCGAACAAATGTCAGCCAGACAACGAGAAAACGAGAAAACCGGGCATGGCTGCGCGCCGCAAGCGCATGCGTGCAGCGCATAACCCGACAGGGGCAGCGAAAGCGAGATTTTCTGTGTGAATTATTCTTGACACGTTGCGAGGGCTGACCTACCATAAAAACGTTGACGCGACCGCAAGCTCCCACCGAGCCTTGCGGTCGTTGCGTTTGTGGCTTCGGTTTCAAGACGCTTCTGGACGCTTCCACAAATCCCCCCATCTCCCAGACGCCAGCCCCAATTTTACTGGACTGCTCAACGGACGCTGCCATAGCTTGCGAGTCGAAAGGCAGGGGCCATGTACCCGAAACTGGCGATCATTTCTTCGGCGCTTCTTTTCTTGCTGATGCCACCGGCACAGGGTCAGCCGGCTGAAAGTATATTTCCTTACACTTTGCAGGTCGCCTCATTTCCCGACGCGACACTGGCCCAGAAGTATGCCGAACGCTTGTCGCGCGCCGGTGAGACGGTCGGCTTCGGCGTCTTCGACTTGCCCGGGCGCGGAAATTGGACGCGCGTCTATGTCGGCTCATTCAAGACGATCAGCGAAGCGCGCGATTATGGCAATGCGCTGATCAGTCGCAAACTGATCGATGAATACATCGTGAAGACGGCCAGCGAGCTTCAATCCCTTGGTCGTCCACACACAGTCAATCGCACTCCTGTGGAGAGCGATTCGCCCGCGCCGCAAGCCGTAAACGGCAGCGCCGCGCCCGCCGACCTCTCTAAGAAGGTCGCGGCACATCAGGCGGCCAACAGCGACGCTGGCGTTGCTTTGAATAAGTTGTCGAATTCAGCAAAGCCACGACCGGCGATAATGATTGCGCCGCAACATGCAGGAAATGTCAGAGCCAGCCACCTGCTGAATCATCCAGTGGCCATGAGTGAACAACTGGCGGGATTGCTCATGCCGCTGCACGAAACGCTCGTGACTTTGCCGGTCGCCAGCGCCATGCAATTGGATTTTGCGCCGGCGATTGATGCCGAGGCGATTCCGCGCCCCGATCCAGTTTATCTGGCTTTCAACTTGATCAGTGAAAGCCGCAGCCGGCACGGCGGCTTGTGGGTTTCGGGCGACGGTGAAGACGCGATGGCGCGAGTGCGCTATATCATCGGCGACAAACCGGAATTAATCATTCTCAGTGACAACGGCGCGGTGCGCATCAACCGCCGGCTGCTTGCCGAAGCGGCGGGCGCAAACCAAGTCGCGGCCTCAGACGCGCCGTTGCGTATTGCCGAATACATTACGGCGAACGAAGGGCTGCTGCTGCTTGTGCAGCTCACCGAAGGCGCGCATCGTTATCTGCTGCACATCGCGCGCCGCGCGCCGGCGATGGCCGGCATCATCGACGTGGTCGGCGGCGTCAACCTGGATAATAATTACGACAGCCGCATCAATCCTTACCGGCGCAATGGCCGTAAACTTGACATCGAATGCCCGCCGAAAGGCTTTGACTCGATGGTGGCGATCAACCCTGAGGCGCGCTGGTTCAACCTGCGCGCCAATGAGTTCGTCTCCGCCGGTCAAATCACTTTCCATGAACTGGCCGAAGCCCATGCCAAAGTGGTTTTGAATCTCGATTACCTGGAGCAAGACAACCGCCCCGGCGCGCACAACCTGGCACTGGAACGCGAGGAGAGATTGAAGGCACAGCGCCCGTCGGCCAATGTCGTGCTCACGCTCGGCTCGAACCGGCTGCTCAAGTCGGAAGAAGAAGTCCGCCACTTTTACATACAAATCGGCCAGACTGCCGGCCATCAGCGATAGACCATCGCCGGCAGCCATTGATTCGCCGGCGTCGCACTCCGGCGGCGGCGGCGATGGCAATTGTCTTCAGGCACTCCTTACGATCCGCGCTGCGCCACTCAACTCAATTCCTGCCGTCGCGGCTTATCCACCCCTACGCGAGCCGCGCATTTTTATTTGCCCGCCAGCGCAATCAGAGTATAATCGCAGCAGACGGGGTGAATTTCTAAGGCGCTATTCAATGCGGCGCGATGCCGGTTGAACGACATCCGAAAGAGGAAAACGTCCAGCCTCACAAGGGAGATTGTTATGAAAGCCACACGAATCGGACTGGCAACGCTGACGCTTTTGTTCATCGCCAGCCTGGCTTTTGCGCAGGATCGTAAAAAGCTGCCGGCTGATGAAGAAGATATGTACACCGTCTCGGCAAAGGTCGGCGTGCTGAACATTGTCGAAGGCGACGTGAGTTACAAACGCGAGCAAGCCGACTGGATGCGGTTGACGGCGGGCGACGAACTGCGCGAAGGCGACGCGGTGAAGACCGGCGCTACGGGTCGCGCCGAAATCCTGCTGACGCCCGGCTGCTATCTGCGGCTCGCGGAAAACAGCGCCTTTATTCTCTCCAATCCGCACGTCTACCAGTTCCGCGTCGATTTGACGAGCGGTTCGGCCATCATCGAAGCCTCGGCTATCGACGGCCCGATGACGGTGGCAACGCCGAAAAACGAATTCTCGATCATCAAGGAAGGGCTCTATCGCTTTAACCTTGCTGCCGACGGTCGCGCCGAAGTCATCATCCGCAAAGGCCGCATGGCGATTGGCAACACGGTCGTCAAAGAAAACAAGAAAGCGACGGTTGAAAACGGGCAGCCGGCTATCGCGTCATTCGATAAGAATCGCGTCGACAGTTTCGATCTCTGGAGCCAGGAACGCGCCCGCGGCTTGATTGCCATGAACCAGCGGTTGTCGAAGCGCGCCATAGCGAGCAACGCTTCGTCCGGCTTCGTCTCGAACGCCTGGGTCTATTCGCGCAATTGCGGCTGTTACACTTTCCTGCCGTTCGGTTCCGGCTTCTCATCGCCTTACGGCTGGGGCTATGCGGTATGCAATCCGTTCTGGGATGGCTATTCCTACTATCCGAATTATAGCTGGGGCGGCTGGGGGAACGGCTATGTTGGCGGCGGTCGCCCGAGCACAGGTGGCGGTAGCGGCGGTGGGACTGGTGGCGGCACAGGTGGCGGTACAGGTGGCGGTCGCCACCATAAGCCCGGTAAAGGCGACGGCGAGCAGCCCGGCTTCGGCCTGCCGCGCCCGCCGGTGAGGATTGACAGTAACACCCGTTACAATCCCCCGTCGAGGGGCGACAATGGCGCGCGTTATAATCCCCCGTCGAAGGGCGAGGGTGGCCATCATCAGAATTCCCCATCGAGGAGCGATAGTGGCCCACGTTACAGTCCGCCACCGAGCATGCCGAGCATGCCGGCGAGTTCGCCAAGCAGTTCGTCATCGGCAGGCGGCGGCGGGCATCACCATAAGAACTAAGAGCCTATCTCTAAACTGATCTTTGATAAGATGCTGTACGAACGAGGATTAGTCATATGTCCGTACAGCATCCGGCACATTATAAAGATGTGCCTGCCTGGCAATTATCCGACAGCTTTTGGGAGAGAATCAAACCGCTGCTTCCCAAGCCCAAGTCGCGGCTTCGTGGACGAGGTCAGTATCGCCGACATATCGGCGGACGCCCACCGGCGGACCGCAGGCAAGTCATGGCTGGCATCCTTTACGTGCTGCGCACCGGCTGTCAATGGAATGCTGCGCCCAAAGAATTTGGCAGCGGCAAGACCTTGCACCGTTACTTTCAGCACTGGTCACGAGCGCGAGTCTTCAAGCGCATGTGGCGAGCCGGTCTGCAAGAATATGATGAGGTCAAAGGGCTGGAGTGGAAGTGGCAAGCCGCCGACGGGGCCATAACCAAAGCCCCTTTAGGTGGGCAGGCAACCGGCAAAAGCCCTGTAGACCGGGCGAAGTGTGGTACAAAACGAAGCTTGTTAGTCGAAGCCAAAGGCGTGCCGCTAGCCCTCGAAGTCGGGCCAGCCAACCGGCATGACGTGAAAATGTTGGCAGCGACCTTAGACGGGATCGTGGTCGAGAGACCGGAGCCGAGCGAGCAAGCCAGACAGAACTTATGCTTGGACAAAGGCTATGCCGGAGAGCCAAGCCGGCAAGAGGGACAAGCCAGAGGGTATGAAGTGCATGTCCCGGATAAGGTGAATGCCAAGCAGAAGCGGAAGCGCAAAGGAGGTCGTCGCAAGGCGCGGCGTTGGGTAGTAGAAGTGACACACTCATGGCTGAATCGGTTTCGCCGATTACTGGTGAGATGGGAGAAGAAAAAGGCCAACTATCTGTCGATGCTCTACTTTGCCTGCGCGATCATCTGTTGGAGAAAATGTGAGGTTTAGAGATAGGCTCTAACTGACAAAGCGGTATTCAAGCGGAAACGGGCGCTCCGGCGGTGGCTGGAGCGCCCGTTCCTTTATGTAAAAGTCGCACGCTTTCCATCGCTTGCGAATCGGGCTAGAATGGCCGCATCGAGCGAGAGAGTTTGCAGGTCAGGCCATGTCATACGTCGTTGACGGCAACAACGTGATGGGACAAACGCCCGGCTGGCACCGCGACAAAGCGAACGCCCGGCGCAAGCTGGTCGAGCAACTGGCCGAATTTGCCCGGCTGAAGAAAGCGCGCGTCACCGTGGTGTTTGACGGCGAGCCGGATCGTTTAATGCCCGACTCATCGGCCTATCGCGGCGTCAAGGTGCTTTACGCTGAACGCGGCTCGAATGCCGACGCGCGCATCGAACGCCTGGTCGAATCAGCGCCGAACGCGCGCGGCCTGACGGTCGTGACCTCTGACAGGCATCTCGCTTTCCTCGTGCGAGCGCGCGGCGCGCGTGTCGTGCGCTCGGGCGAATTTCGCAAACAGATGGGCGAGACGTTCGCGGCGCGGCCCGCGATTGCCGACGGCGAACAGACCGAAATCGGCAACGTCGATGAATGGCTGCGCTACTTCGGCACGCTGCCGGAAGAGGAAGAGGAGTGACAAGTGACAAGTGACGAGTATGGAGACAAATGTCGTTAATTTCCTTCTTGTCACTTGTCACTTGTCACTTGTCACTGATTCGGAGGGGCCATGCCTACAGGCGAAGCTTTGCAGAGACCGCGCGCTTATCTGGATGTGAAGGTCGGCGAGTTGCTGGCGCTGCTGGCGAAAGACTATCCGCAGCAGGAAGCGCTCAGTTACCCTGATCGCCATCTGCGTTATGACTTCAGCCAGCTTGAATGGCTGGCGCGGCAGATTGCGCGCGGCCTGCTCAGTCTGGGCATCGAGCGCGGCGACCGCGTGGCGCTCTGGGCGACCAACGTTCCCGAATGGGTGGTGTTGCAATTTGCGCTTGCCAAGATCGGCGCGGTGCTGGTCACCGTCAATACCTCGCTGCGCGCCGCCGAGGTGGAATATCTGCTCAAACAATCCGAAGCCAGCACGCTGATCACGATTAACGGTTTTCGTGATGTCGATTACGTGGCAACCGTCTACGACATCATCCCGGAACTGCGCGGCTCGCAGGAGAACGCTCTGCATTCGATCAAGCTGCCCCACTTGCGCCGCGTCATCTATATAGGCGACGAACACCCCGGCGGCATGGTGCGTTACGACTCGCTGCTGGCGCGCTCGGCAAGCGTCGCCGACGCTTGCCTCGATGCGCATCTTTCGGCACAAGACCTTGATGAGGTGATCAACATGCAGTACACCTCGGGCACCACAGGCTTTCCGAAAGGCGTAATGCTGACGCATCGCAACATTGTCAATAACGGTTATTGGTTGGGCGAGGCGTTGGGATACACGCCGCAGGATAAGCTGTGCGTGCCCGTGCCATTCTTTCATTGCTTCGGCTGCGTCATCGGCGTGCTTGGCGCTTACACGCACGCGGTGCCGATTGTGCCGCTCGAATCATTCGAGCCGCTGCGCGTTCTGCAATATGTCGAGCAAGAAAAATGCACGGCGCTTTATGGCGTGCCGACCATGTTCATTGCCGAGCTTGAGCAGTTGCACTATCACAGTTTTGACGTATCGAGTTTGCGAACCGGTGTGATGGCCGGGTCGCTCTGCCCTGAGCCGCTGATGCGCCAAGTCATGGAGCGGATGAATCTCACAGAGATGACGATAGCTTATGGCTTGACGGAGGCGTCGCCCGGCATCACCATCACACCGCGCACCGACAGCGTCGAACTGCGCACGCAAACGGTCGGGCGTGTGCTGCCCGAAGTCGAAGTCAAGATCGTTGATCCGGCGACCGGGGAAGTCTGTGCGCCGGAGGTTGCAGGCGAGCTTTGTTGTCGCGGTTACAATGTCATGAAGGGCTACTATAACAACCGCAAGGCGACTGCCGAAGCGATTAACGCCGACGGCTGGCTGCATACCGGCGATCAGGCGACGATGGATGAGCAAGGATATGTGCGGATCACCGGGCGCATTAAAGAGATCATCATTCGCGGCGGCGAGAACATCGCGCCGAAAGAGATCGAAGATTTGCTGCGGCGGCATCCGAAGATCGCCGATGTGTACGTTTACGGCGTGCCCGACGAGCGTCTGGGCGAAGAGATCGCGGCGGCCATCCGCTTAAACAGCAATGAGACGATGGCGGCGGCTGAGGTGCGCGCCTTCTGCGACGGCAAGCTGGCGCGCTTCAAGATTCCGCGCCACATACGCTTTGTGGAAGCGTTCCCGATGACGGCATCCGGCAAAGTGCAGAAGTTCAAGCTGCGCGAAATGCACATTAAAGAACAAAATCAGTAAACGCAGGCAAGACTTATGAGCAGGCTGAAGAAAGCATTCGCTGAGACAATCGACTACCCCGAAAGCGATGGTAAACCTGTGGGTGAGACGGACACACACCGTGACTTGATCTTTGAGTTGATACGCCTTCTGAGAGCTTTCTTTCGCCGCAAGAAAGACGTCTATGTTTCCGGCAACCTGATGATGTATTACGAAGAAGGCAAGCCAGGCAGTGTGGTATCGCCGGACGTGTTTGTGGTGTTCGGGGTTGCCAAAGGCCAGCGGCGAATTTACCAGACATGGGGAGAAGGCAAAGGGCCGGATGTCGTGTTTGAAATCTCATCGCGCAAAACGCGGCGTGAAGATTTCGATAAGAAGATGCGGCTTTATGCGCAGCTTGGCGTGAAGGAGTATTTCATCTTTGACCCGGAATACCCGAAGCGCCGCAAGCCGCTGAATGCGTATCGGCTGACGCCAAGCGGTTACGTCGAAGTGCTGGTGAGTGGCGGGCGGGTGATGAGCGAAGCGCTCGGCCTCGAACTGGTGGACACCAGCGAAACGCTGCGGCTGTTCGACCCAAAAGCCAAACGCTTTTTGCCGACCGAAGATGAAGAGAGCCAGGCGCGCCAGGATGTCGAGCGAAAGCTGCGCATCGAGATTGAAGCGCGACAGCAGGCCGAAGCGGAACTGGCGCGGCTGCGGCAGGAGATCGAACGCCTGCGCAAGAAAAAGTAATGCGGCTCAGGCTTACCAGCGCTCCTGGAAATGACGGCGGGCTGCCGCGCTTCAGCAGATCAGTGTTTGATCTTCGCCCAGGCGGATTGAAAATCGAATTTCGGACTCGCCTCCATCGTGTGGCAAGTGATGCACAGCGCCTGCGCGTTGCTGATCAGTCCGTAACCTTTGCCCGGCTTTTGAACGTGCTCGCCGCCCGGCCCGTGACACTGCTCGCATTGCACGCTTTGTAATCTGGCTAACTCAACTTTGCCCGTCGCATCCGTCCGCTGTCCGGTCGCGTGACAGTTCAAACAGCTTGTTTCAAACTCGACCCAACGCGGCGGCAGCTTGTCGGTGGCGTGCGCGTGACCGCTGTTGGCCCAGTGAATATATTGTGTCTGATGGCATTGCGCGCACGCCCTGGACGACGCATAAGCGGCAACCGCGCCGTCCGCGGGTTTCGCGCTGCGCGAGGTTTCAAGCCAGCCCTCAAGGGTTTTCTTCGACTGGCTGCGCGTACCCTCTTCGGCTTCGAGCGCCGAGGTGGCCAGTTGCGTCGCTGCCGCGTCGTTGGGGAAGGTTTCGTCGAGCGTGATGAACCGTGTGCGCAGCGAATATTTGCCCGATGCTTCACGGTAAGCGCGCAACTCACCGAGCATGCGCGTCTCGTATGGCGTGAAGAGAATGAGCGTCTGGCCGACGGTCAGCGGCGGCGTAAAGTAAGCTCCATCACTCTGACTGTTGCTGGCAATGATGGCATCAATGCCGTCGACCTGCGTAGCAAGGCGCGAGGCCGTTTCGGCTTTGAGATAGCCGAGGACGATGATCACATCAGCCTGCTTGCGCGCTTCCGGGACAATGCGGCGCGCGGTCTCAACCGCGTCGTTGATCTTGAAGCCGCGCGGCATCGCCTGGCTCGGTTCGGTTAAGCCGACGAAAGCGACGCGCACAGGCTTTGCCCCGGCGTTGCGTGCCGGCAGGTCGCGCAGGATGAACGGCGGCAGACTCATCGCACTGGCCGAATCGCTTGTCGTGTTTGCCGAGATCAGCCGCTTGAGCGCCGGTTGCGCAGTGGCGCGGCTGGAGGATTCAGGCTTTGCCAGCAGCGTCGAAACGTAGCGCAGATCGGGCGACGCGACGTTGATGATGTCAACCTTGAAGTCGTCGTAAGATTTCAGAATCCAACCGTCTTTGACCCGCACGTCGGGCCTGAGCGCGCCGTGTACATTGCCTTCGCTGGCAAACGAGTTGCCGCTATCGACGACGAGCACAGGGATGCCGCCGACTTTCTCCTTGAACAATTTCTCATAGCTGACGCGCCGCGCCAGTCCCCCCATACGGGGGGGCTTTCAGCCACACGGTTCGAGGCTGCCGTGTGTGCTGCCCAGGAATTGAATGGCAAAGGCCGCGCCGTCATCGGTGCCGGCGCGGGTTTCGAGCGGCGCGGTCACGGGGACGAATTCGAGCGTCCTGCGCGGCTGCTCCTGTTCACGGTTTGCCGCCGTCTGCTCTGCGCGCAGGCAGGCGAAAGAGATCACTGTAAGGAATGTTACAGCAGCCAGCTTGACTCGCTTGATGGTGTTAAGTTTCTGCATCAGTTTTGCAACGCCTTGATAAAAATCGAATAAACCATTGATGAATGGCCGGGATCGCCTCCCCGCCAATTTGTTCACTCAATCCTGAAGAGTTTGTTTAGCCTGTTCATTGCTGTACAGGACAATGAAGTCGGCGACGGCTTGCGCAAGCTCATCGAGGTGCCCCTCGAAAAAATGATCCGCGCCCTCGATGATCTTCAGCGTCTTCGGCTCGTCCAGCCGGTCGACGAAGCGCGCCAACTCTGCGGGCGGGCCGTACTCGTCGAGCGCGCCCTGCACGAAGAGCTTGGGCCTGTCGCAATGCACAAGGTGACTAAAATCATATTTCGACACCGGCGCGCCTGCGGCCACGAGCGTGCGGATGCGATTGTCGCCGCAAGCGGCGCGCAGCATGACCGCCGAACCGAATGAAAAGCCGGCGAGCCAGATCTCTGCGCCTTCATACTTTTGTTCGATGAAGGTGATCGCAGCGCGCAGATCATCCTGTTCGCCGCGTCCGGCATCGTGTGCGCCTTCGCTGCGGCCTGTGCCGCGAAAGTTGAAGCGCAGCACGGCAAATCCGGCTTCCTGAAAGACGCGGGCGATGCGAAAGACGACCTTGTTGTGCATCGAGCCGCCGAAGAGCGGATGCGGATGACAGACAATTGCGGCGCGCTTGACCGGCGGCGCGGCTTCGCGCAGGATGCCTTCGATGCGCCCCGCCGGTCCCTCGAAAAACATATTGCCCACAAGTCCGGTCATAACTTTTTCTGGAAGATTCATCCTACCATGTGATTTTGAGAGAGGCGAGTTAGCGGCGCTCGCAAACTGCGACAAACCGCTCAACACCTGGCGCGGTTGATTGCGGTGACGGTTCGACGACGGCAGTCGTATCAGGGAAGAGAGGGCCAATCGGCTCGTAGTCGCAGCCGGCGGGCAGCCTGTCATGGACACTTTGTAAAATTGCCAAAAAGAGTCGCGCCCCGGCGGCGAGTTGGTTAGCATGAAAGCTGGAGGCAGAAGATCGGAAAAATGAACGTCAAGACATTGTTACTGATGCGGCACGCGAAATCGAGTTGGGATAATGCCAGTCTGAGTGACTTTGATCGCCCGCTGGCTGAACGGGGTCGGCGCGATGCGCCGCGCATGGCCAAGGCGCTTATGGCGCTCGACTCTGCGCCGGACTTCATCGTCAGTTCGCCCGCCGTGCGTGCCAGAGAAACGATTGAGGCAGTTATCCGCGAAGGCGAATTAACCGCGCCGCTCGAATTTAACGAAGGCATCTACGACGCCTCATCCGCCGCCTTGCTGCGCATTGTGCGAGGGTTGCCGGATGCATACCGGCGCGTCCTGTTGGTCGGCCACAATCCGGGCTTTGAAGACTTGCTGACGCGGTTGACCGGCGAGCGCGGGCGCGTGCCGACGGCGGCCCTGGCCTGCATTGAATTCCAGGTTGATCGCTGGGATGACATCGAAAATGGGCAAGGCAAGCTGGTCTGGCTGCTGACGCCGAAACAATTGCGTAAGGATGACAGCGAAATCGAATAACCCGCCGCGCGTGTGGATAGAGGGAACCATCATGGACGACAAGGCGCTCAGAAAAAATGTTGTTGAGCTATTGCGCAGCGGTTCGGCGCACGCCGCGCCGGAGGCCGCGCTTGCCGGCGTCAACCCGACGCTTCGCCACGTGCGCCCGGCTGAGGGCGTGCATTCAATCTGGGAAGAACTGGAGCACATACGCATCACGCAGGAAGATATCCTGCGATATACGCTCGATGCCGGTTGGCAATCGCCTGAGTGGCCGGCGGGCTACTGGCCGGCGAATGTAGCTGAGGTTACGGATGAGATGTGGGACGACTCGGTGCGGCGCTTCTCGGCTGACCTTGAAGCCCTGGTTGATCTGGCCTTAGATGTAGACATCGATTTAACCGCAGAGATTCCGCACGGCAAGGCGCACACATACTTGCGCGAGTTGCTGCTGGCGGCAGACCACAACGCCTATCACTTCGGCCAGATCGTCCAGACCCGTAAGCTGCTCGGCGACTGGCGGTAGGCGTATCGGTGCCTTCTGTCGGGAAACGATTCTGGCGCATTATCTTATAAAGGTAGATATCGAATCTGGCCTTCCCATTCGTTTTCGAGACTACACATTGCCAACAGCACCAGGTCTTCGATAGCAGAACCCACAGAGAGGCTGCGACTGACCTCAAAGACTCCGGGCATATTTTTTCCTGCATTGATACGTTCGATAGCCTACTTGGTGATGGTTGCCGCATCGTGTGTCAACAGAACTCTTCCTTCGTTTGCTGCCCAATCCAGCACTGTTGGATCGTCTGCTCCCGATAGCCCGGCATCCTGCACTCGAATAATGTCCAAGTCTGGTCTACGCCGCAACAAGCCTCGTAAGATATTGTTGTTGAAATTCTCATCGGTGGCGAGCTTGAGCATGATTTAAGTCTTCTACTTATTCTTACGAGCCAGCAACCGCTCTCTTATGCCCAAAGGCGGACATCTCGCTTCGTTTTACTTGCGAATCTCGCTTGCCTGTTGCTGACGCCTGCGCAGGTAATCCTCCACCCCCTGTTGCTGGCGCAGATAATAGCCAATGACTGAATAGACATCGGCGAGATCAAGCGATGAATATTGTTGGACGATCTCTTCTGCGGTTGCGCCTTCATTAAACGCCGCCACAATCGTATCGAGCGTTATACGTGTGCCGCCAACACGCATCACGCCGTCGTTGTCTATCTCGATTGGTATCTTCTCAATTTCAATCGGTAGCACCATGCCCATTTACTCCTATGCCGCAATTATAGCGCAGATGAATGAGAAGGCTGGAAGGATTCTTGCGCGCCGACCGAGATTCACGCGGGCGTCTCAATCAAGCCACTGACTTCATACAGCAGGTATTCGCCGCTCTTGCCGGCGAGCGCGACACGGTGCGAGTTGCCGGGGCGAATCACGTCTTGCAATTCATTGAACGTCGCTTCGGAAATCAACAACCGCACGCCGAGCGGCTTGGTGGCCGACTCGATGCGCGAGGCGAGATTGACTGCATCGCCGATGACCGTGACGCGCTTCCTGCCGGGCGCACCGATAGCGCCGACGATCACCTCGCCATAGTGAATGCCGATGCCTATTTCAAAGCTCCTGTCGTAGATCATTTTGACGTAGGGCTTGAGATGCTCGACCGCCGCAATCATCCCCAGCGCCGCGCCGACGGCTTGCCGCGCCGCATCTTTTGTATCGTCAATTCCAAACAGCGCCAGCAAGCCGTCGCCCATGTAATTATCGATGCATCCGCCATGATCTGTGATGGCGCGGCCCACTTCGTAGAAATAACGATTCAGCACATGCACCACATCGTAAGGCAACAGCCGTTCGGCAAACGGCGTGAAGCCGCGAATGTCGGCAAACAGGATTGCCAGCTTCTTCTCCTCGCCGATGGGCGCGGGCGCGTCCGCCGTGCTCGATTGCGCGGTCAGCTTAATGTCTTCGGCATCGAGCACCAGCCGGCGCAGCGTCACATCGCCGTTGACGGTCGTTTGACAGGCCAGACGGATTTCCGGCGAAAAGTGCAAGCGCGCGGCAAGCTCGCGCTCTTTGTCATTGCGCGGCGCGCAGCGATCCAGTCCTTCGACGATCTGCACACGGCAGGTCGAACAGCGCGCCTGACCGCCGCAAGCGTGCGCGTGCGGGATGGCCTCACGCAACGACGCTTGCAGAATGGTTTCATCCGGCTCTGTTTCGATGACTTTGTTTTGGATAACGTAAAAGATGCGTGGCATATTCAAATCTATAAATGATGTTACATTCACTTTCACGCAGCCTTGGCACGGGCAGCGACACCTTTGCGAATGCGCGCCAGCCGCGCGAACAACAGGACGTGGCTGGCGATAATCAGCGGCACCAGAAACGTCGGCAACAGGCTGAGCGGCAGCTTGAGCAGCGCACGCATGGACAGCGGATCCGTTGTGCCAGTGACGGCGGCGGTGGCGACGACGAAGAGGATGTCGGCCAGCCCTATGACGTTCCAGATCACATAAAGCGGCCAGCGACTTTTGCTGGTCGGCGGCCCCAGTAACAATAACAGCAACGCCAGGCCGGCGACGATGTTGTCGCCCCAGCCTGCCGTCACTGCGAAAGCCTGCGACAACTCGCCGCGCCCGTAAAGCGCAAGGAAGTAGAAGCCGACGAAACGGCTGAGATGCAACGCTACCAACCAGCGTGCGTCAATCTCGTAAGCCCAGGCGCGCAGTCTCGGCAGCCGAAACGTCGCCAGCAGCAACAACCCTGTCAAGCCGAGCAGAATCAGTTGTGGAACGGGAGCCTGCAACCGTTGCGGCATGCCGGACGCGCCGAGGGCAATTGCCGCGACCAGCCACACTGCGCCTGCCAGCAAAACACTGATCGAGCGGTACGCCGTCGTTTCAGTCATAGACATGGATCGGCAACCGCCTGTGTGCGCTCGCCGCCTCCTTTTACTTTTGTAATCAATGTCGCTGATTTCGTTGAGGCGGAATCATGCGACAACCGTGAGTTACGGCCTGTGATTGTTACGCATTTGCCTGCGGCTGTAAAGCTACCTGCCAGACGAAGCCGGCCTCCAGCCTCGGCTCTGCGAGGCGTCGCATAAGATTTTGTAGCTTACGATACCAGCAGCTTGACGATGGCAGCAGGCTGCAATACTATGAGCAAATCAATCTGAACAGATGGCCTCACTAATGTTCAGCCCGGAATCCCGGTTACCGCGAAAGGAGAAACGCTTTATGAAATATCCAACGTCCAAACGATTCATCGTTCTGCTGCTGGTCGCTTTCCTGCTGGCGGCGAACGCCACGGCGCTGGCCGCCGACTTCAAGCGCGAGGTCATCTATCAGATCATCACCGACCGCTTCTTTGACGGCAGCAGCGCCAACAATAACCCCTCACAAAGCTCTGGCCTGTACGATGCCACGCGCACGAACTGGCGGGCTTACTGGGGCGGCGACATACCGGGCATTCAGCAGAAGATCGCTTATCTGGCCGGCATGGGAGTGACCGCCTTATGGATTTCGCCGCCGGTCGACAATCTCAATCTCAACATCCCGGATGGCCAGGGCAACCCAACCGCGCCCTATCACGGCTATCAGGGCCGCGACTTCAAGCGCGTCGAAGAGCACTTCGGCGACACCAGCAACTTCTGGACAGAGTTCGACGCGCTGGTCACTGCCGCGCATCAGAACGGCATCAAGGTCATCATCGACTTCGCGCCGAATCACTCGAATCAGGACAACGCCGGCGAATTCGGCGCGCTCTATGATCAGGGCACGTTTCTGGGCAACTACACCAGCGATACGAACGGTTATTTCCATCATAATGGAAACATCGCCAATTTTGACGACCGCTATCAGGTGCAATACTACGCGCTCTTCGATCTCGCCGATCTCAATCAGGAGCAGGCGACGATAGACGCTTATCTGAAAGCGGCGGCGCAGCTCTTTCAACAGCACGGCGTCGACGGCTTTCGCATAGACGCCGTCAAGCACGTCACCTGGGGATGGGAATACAGCCTGGCGAACTCGATCTATACCAACGGCGACAGCTTCCTGTTCGGCGAGTGGTTTCAGGGCAACACCAGCGACCCGCTTT
>JBBWZK010000356.1:0-7601 GCA_039648975.1 Blastocatellia bacterium | reverse complement strand
TCTCTACGGCGACCCGAAGCCGTCGCCGGCTATCGCGCGCGTGCTTGGTGAAGGCAACTTCGCCGCCGATGTTCGTTCGGCGGCGGCGCTGCCGACAACGCTTGCGGGCTTTCAGGATTATGATCTCGTCATCTTCGACAACGTGCCGGCCTCGTCAATGACGACGGTGCAGATGAAGATGGTGCAGAGTTATGTGCGCGATCTCGGCGGCGGCTTCGTGATGATCGGCGGCGATCAGAGCTTCGGGCCGGGCGGCTATTACAAGACGCCTGTTGAAGAGACCTTGCCTGTGTCGCTCGACGTGCGGCAGAAGAAACATTTCCCGGCGCTGGCCATCGCGCTGGTGATTGACAAATCCGGCTCGATGATCGGCAGCAAGATCGAGATGGCTCAGGAAGCCGCTTCCGCGACGGTAGATTTTTTATCCGAGCGCGATTCGGTCGGCGTCATCGCTTTCGACAGCGACGCTTATCCAGTAGTCAATCTCACAAAAGTCGAAGACAAGAAAGCGATCATTGATAAGATCAACACGATTCAGGCGCTCGGCGGCACCAACATGTATCCCGGCATCAAGATGGCTTACGATTGGCTACAGGCGAGCGACGCGCAGATCAAGCACATCATCGTGATGTCGGACGGGCAGAGCGAGCCGGGCGACTTTCGCGGCATCGCGCATACGATCCGTGATGCCGGAATGACGCTGACGACGGTGGCGCTCGGCGAAGACTTTGATTTTGACACGATGAAGTTTCTGGCCGACGTCGGCGGCGGTCGCTTCTATGCCGCGGATACGCCCGACAAGCTGCCGCGTATCTTCACGCGCGAAGCCTTCCTCGCCTCGAAGTCAACGATCATCGAAGAGCCGTTCGTGCCGCGCTTTGTGCGCGCCACGCAGGCGACCAATGGCATTGATTGGCGCAATGCGCCGCAACTCGGCGGTTATGTTGGCGCTGCCGAGCGCGATCCGGTGAAGTCGCCGGCGATCACCGCGCTGATGTCCGACAAAGACGATCCGGTTTACGCGGTGTGGCAGTACGGCCTGGGCCGTGCGGCGGCCTTCACTTCGGACGCCAAGCCGCGCTGGGCCTCCCTGTGGATGAACTGGCCGGGCTTTGGGCAATTCTGGACACAGACGTTCAGAGACGTGCTGCGGCATCAGGGTTCGATGGAGTTGCAACCGCGCGTCGAGATCAATGCAGGGCGCGGCCACGTCACGGTTGAAGTGGCGAGTGCCGAAGGCGAATTCAAAAACAACCTGCGGCTCAAGGCGCACGTCGTCGCGCCCGACTTCACAGCGACCGACATCACACTGGAGCAAACCGCAGCAGGCCGCTATGAAGGCGACTTTCCGGCGACCTTGCGCGGCGCATATCTGGCGAGCGTCGGCGAAGAAAATGGTTCGCCCGCACCTGTCACCGGCGCAGTGAATTCCTATTCGCCCGAATTCAGCATTGTCGCATCCGATACCAATCTTCTGGCGCAGATCAGCGAAGCGACCGGCGGCGCAAACTTGCCCATGCTTACAAGCGATGCGGCGCAGGCAAGCGAGGTGAACTTATTCGAGCGGCGCGCGGCGCGAACTCTGCCGCATGAGATATGGGAAGCGCTGATGCTCGTGGCGTTGCTGTTATTGCCGCTCGATGTCGGTCTCAGGCGCGTTCACCTGGCGCGCGAGCAGATCGAACAGGCGCGCTCGTGGATTCAATCGAAGCTGCGCCGCCGCGTGCCGCTCGGCGTCAACCCAGAAGCCGCCGCGTCAATGGCAAGCCTCAAAGAAGCGCGCTCAAGAGTTCGCCTGAGCGATGCGCCTGCCGATGCGATGACGGCTGCCGCCGCGCAATCGCCGCTGGCTGTCGAAACGACGCGGCGCAATCCTGCGCCAGGCGACGGCGCGCAAGCTAATCCGCAAAAAGTGAGCAAAGCTACACAACCCACAGATGCGGCGGTAAGCCCAGCCGCGCCGGCACAGACGCAAGAGGCGCAGCCGCTCGCCAGCCGCCTGCTCGACGCCCGCAAAAAGAGAAGAACCTAACGCCCCGGCAGAGGGGAGTGAACACCAAACGCCTGAAAGCGGCTTTGGATGAGCGTTATCTGCTTAAAGTCCTTACTACTTGAGATACGATTGCCCTGCTTATGAACAGTGGCAAGCGCAAGAAACCAACATCAGCAGAGTTGGCATCTTGCGACTAGGTGAGTTCGACGTATCGCGTCGAGTGCTGCAGCCTAAGGATTCGTTCCGCAACCAGGATACGAGAGTGATGAGCTTCCCAATGAATAACTCCCTAAAACACCTTTGTCATTGGCTCCATTACTCGCTACAACTCTATCCAGAACATTGATCTGATAATCGCTATAGTTCTTATCAGATTTCGAGTCGCCATGTTGATGCCCTAAATTGTGGAGCATTTCATGAGCAATAGTGCCTGCCCAGTAATCCACACTAGAGTAGATACCATCTCTGCCGACGTAGGCACTGTTTAGTGTGACGCTGAACTTGCCACGCTGTCTGAATTCTTTAACTTCCTCATCCCAGTAGATAGTAACCGTATCTAATGGAGCACGACCGACCCAGCTTCCACCTTCTATATATTCTGCATGTATGTAAATGTTCGGAAATGCCGGCTCGTCATCATTTGGACCATTAGCTTTAGAAAGACAGCCAAGTTGGCGCAACAGAAGATTCTTACGCTCTTCAGGAGTATCAGAAAGATTCGAAAGCTTTATTGCCTCGTCACTAACGAAAGGCAATTTTGCTTTCTGGTAGGTTTTTTCCCATATCTGTTTATCCTGAAGGCGGGAAACAGCAATATCTACAGCCTGATCAATTATTCTTTCTTGCTTTTCATTGAAGCCTTCTATCTTATGGTAAGCAGTGTTCTTCGCTTTAGCCACTCCTGGGAAAAGACTTGAGGCAGCGACAATAGACGCTCCGCATAACTTAACGAATTGCCGCCGATCCATGACGATAGACATAAGGCTTCTCCTTTCAAGGAAGTTTTATTCGTCACCATGAGTTTATCACTGGGCTAGTAAACTGCCATTCTCTTTCTATCTTTGCCACCGGCTCATTGCTGAGTAGATAGCCAGAACTACTACATTTGATCTTAAAACCGATGGCGCCTGCCGTTGGTAGTTGTTCCTGGAACGCCTCGTATTTGTCCATGTTGCGGTTGCGCCGAATCTCTGGTCGGGTCGGGAATAGATGAGCGCGGAATGAATTCCTTTGCTTTCGCAGCCATATCAGGCCACATACCTCTGGCAGCAAGATAATTGGCTCTCTGAAGAGGTTTTGGTTCACCGAGCACTCCGTTTCCTCTTTGGTATAGCCATAACTCACCGCTTCTGTCCTTAAAAATTCCGTGAGTGATTGTACCCGCAAGCGGATGCCCATCTAACGTCTTCAATGTAAAAGAGGTTTTGGTTTTAGCAACGACCTCGACAGGCATATCATATTCAGCAAAGCGTAAGTTATACCTGTTTCCCACTGTGATACTCTGGCCGCTTGTTCCAATTGCACTAACTAATGGCATTACAGGGTCTAGCCCTCTCCCGAAGACTGCTTCAAATGCCTGTTCTTCACTCAATCTAGATTTGCCTAAAGAGTTTAAGGATTCATAATTATGTCCATACTCACTCGGCTCTCTTGCGCTAAAAAAGCTATCTTGGTCACCGTACTGTTCTCTAACCGAAGGAGCCTGTGGGTTACGTGCGCGCGCGGGAGCGCCTTCGCCTACCCATCTATCTTCTTTTCGTGATGCGGCAGAGCCTTCTCGTGCGGGAGCGCCCGGGCCTATCCATCTATCTTGCTTTTGTGCATAGATGGAAGTTGTTAAACCTATGATCAAAATAGAAGCTGACAACAGCATACTAACTATTTTGCATTTCATAGCGCTTCTCCTTTATTGAAAGGCGGTTGTAACTTGGAACGGTAGATAAGGCTACGTTCACTGAAGTGATGGCAGTCGAACGCTTGCCAAATGAAGCAAGGTTTATGCCTGAACCATTTCATATTTTACTCTTTATTTTTATGTAATTTAACCTTCACCATTTATCTTTAGTTTTCTTAAGGTGTTCATAAATCCGTATATTTTTCCAAAACTTTGGATATATTAATTCATGCTAAAACGGTGCTTCGAGCCGCCTAACATTGTTTAGACGACTCATCACGATCATATGCTGGTCCGTCCTTTGATCACTCGATTTCTCACAAACAGTTGCCATCAGCACGCGGAATCAAACGAGATGCTCGATGATGCGCTGGCCCATGTCAGTCGTGCTGAGAGACGGCTGGCCGGCTGTCGCCAGATCGCGCGTGCGATGGCCTGCGGCGAGCGTCTGCTCAACCGCGTCTTCAATGCTCGCGGCTTCCGTGTCGAGGTTGAACGAAAAGCGCAACATCATCGCGGCGGAAAGAATCGCGCCTAATGGATTGGCGATGCCACGGCCCGCGATGTCCGGCGCGGAGCCATGCACAGGCTCATAAAGTCCGACAGGCCCGCCCAGACTCGCAGACGCCAGCAATCCCAATGAGCCGACCACCGCGCCCGCTTCATCCGAGAGAATGTCGCCGAACATATTCTCTGTGAGAATCACGTCGAAGCTCGCAGGCCTAGCGACCAGCGCCATCGCGCAGGCATCGACGTACTGATGATCAAGCGTCACGTCCGGATAATCTTTGGCGATCTGGATTACCGTTTCTCGCCAGAGGCGCGAGACTTCCAAGACGTTGGCTTTATCAACCGAAGTCACCTTGCGCCGCCGCTTGCGCGCCAGATCAAAGGCGACGCGGGCGATGCGTTCAATCTCCGGCACGCTGTAGCGCAGAGTGTTGAGCGCGGCATCGCCTTCCGCGCCGCGCGGCTTGCTGAAGTACAATCCGCCGAGCAGTTCGCGGACGATCAGCATGTCTGTGCCTTCGATTACATTGACTTTGAGCGGCGAGGCATCCGCCAATGCCGTGAACAAGCGCGCCGGGCGCAGGTTGGCATACGCGCCGAGGGCGTTGCGAATCTTCAGCAAGCCGGCTTCGGGCCGCAGATGCGTCGGATGATTGTCGAAAGCCGGATGGCCGACCGCGCCCAACAACACCGCCTGCGAGTTCAAACAGGCTTCGAGCGTGTGAGCAGGCAAGGGATCATTGAATTCATCGATGGCGACGCCGCCGATCTTTTCAGTCGTCAGCCGAAGTTGGTGATTGAATTTCCTGGCGATGGTTTCAAGCACGCGCACGGCTTCACTGGTCACTTCGGGGCCGATGCCGTCGCCGGGAAGAATGGTAATCTTGATTTCCATATGTCCGTCTCACTGGTCATGCAAAAAAGTGCAAAAAAATGCGCCCCGCAAGGGCGTTCTGTTTATAGTAACCAGCCGCCATAAAAAGCAAGCTCCGTCAGAAGCGCAATGTCGAACATCACCCTTCTTCGGAGCTTGAAGTCTCTGTTCTGAAAACGGCTATACACCCATCGTCCCTGACGGGACTCAAGTGATCGGCTCTTTCGATGCTCGCCTCTACTTGATGGGTTCCCTTACGCGCAAAACTCGTTAATTACGCGGCGTTGGCTTTTCTCATCTCTTCGCTGATGATGGCGGCGATGTGATAATCTTCGACCGCTTTGATCTCATCGGCGAGCGCCGTAAACCGGCGATAGATGCAATCGAGTTCCTGCCGCGTGAACTCATAACCCAGCTCTTCGCACTTGCGTCCGAGCGCGTGACGGCCTGAATGCTTGCCTAAAACGAGCGTGGTATCGGGCACGCCGACCGACGAGGGCGTGATGATTTCGTAAGTCAGGCGGTTCTTGATGATGCCATCCTGATGAATGCCGGCTTCGTGCGCGAAGGCATTGCGTCCGACGATGGCTTTGTTCGGCTGCACGGCGACGCCCGTGAGTTCGGTGAGCAACTGGCTCGACGGATAAAGCTGTTCGGTATGAATCGCTGTGCGATAAGGCATCACATCGCTGCGCACGCTGAGGGCCATGACGATCTCTTCAAGCGCGGCGTTGCCGGCGCGCTCGCCTATGCCGTTGATCGCGCATTCGACCTGGCGCGCGCCGGCTTCAACGGCGGCAATCGAATTCGCCACGGCGAGGCCTAAATCGTTATGACAGTGAACCGATAGGGTCGTCTGCTCAATGTTGCGTACGCGGCGGCGCATGGTGTCGATCAGTTCGGCGTACTCGCGCGGTGTGACATAGCCGACCGTATCAGGAAGGTTGATCGTGATGGCGCCGGCTTCGATGACGGCTTCGACGACGGCACAGAGAAAATCGATATCGGTGCGCGTCGCGTCTTCAGCCGAAAACTCGACGTCGTCACACAGCGAGCGGGCGTGCGCCACGGATTCGCGCGCTTGCCGCAAGGCTTCCTCGCGGCTGATCTTGAGCTTGTACTCCAGGTGTATGTCGGAGGTGGCGAGGAAAGTGTGAAGGCGCGGGCGGGCGGCTTCGCGCAAGGCTTCCCAGGCGCGCTCGATGTCCGGGCGCGTAGCGCGCGCGAGAGCCGCGATGACCGGGCGGCGAACCTGCCGGGCGATGGCCTGCACCGCCTCGAAGTCGCCATCGGAAGCAATGGGGAAGCCTGCTTCCAGAATGTCGACGCCGAGGCGGTCGAGCTGCCGTGCCATCAGAATTTTTTCTTGCAAACGCATGCTGCAACCGGGCGACTGCTCGCCGTCTCTGAGCGTCGTGTCAAAGATTTTCACCTGGGATCGTGTCATGCTGAATCTTCTCCAAAGTTTGCCAAAGATTTGAATGCCGGCGTATCACGCCAATCTTAAGCGCCGTGCGGGTCAAAGTCAAAGTTATAATTTTTAGAGTTGTATGCTCTTTTGCTTATGATATAATCTGCGACGGTTGCCCGCCAAAGTTTGGCTTATAGGCGCGAGATGGACTTATTTCAACTGGAAATCTTTTTGACGGTCGCGCGCGAAGGCAGTTTTTCGCGTGCCGCCGAAAAGCTCTTTCGCACGCAGCCGGCGGTCAGCCAGGCGATACGCAAGCTCGAACGCGAAGTGGGCGAGCCGCTGTTTGACCGTTCGTCGCGCGACGGCATACTGACGGACGCCGGTCAGTTGTTGCAGGAATATGCGCAAAAGCTTCTGAATCTGCGCGGCGAAGCGCACACCGCGTTGAAAGAGTTGCGCGAGATGCACAAGGGCAAGCTGGCGATTGCGGCGAACGAATTCACCTGTCTTTATCTGCTGCCGGCGCTCGCAGAGTTTCGCCGTCTCTATCCGACGATCAAAGTGACGGTGCATCGCGCGCTGGCGAGCCGCATTCCGGCTGACGTCTTGAAGCATGCGGTCGAGCTGGCGGTCTTGTCGTTCAATCCCGAAGAAGCGCTGCTGCGCTCGATTGTCGTCTATAACGATGAATTGGTATTTATCGTCAATCCCAGGCATCCGCTGGCCGCATCGCGGCAGGTGAGCATTCGCCAGCTTGGCGCGGAAACCTTTGTCGCGCATAACGTGCAATCGCCGTATCGCGCCAAAGTGATTCAGGCATTCAAGCGCCACAAGACGCCGCTCAACATGGATGTCGAGTTGCCGACGATTGAGGCCATCAAGCGATTCGTATCGAGCGGCACGGGCGTGGCGCTGG
>JBBWZK010000348.1:0-8419 GCA_039648975.1 Blastocatellia bacterium | reverse complement strand
GGCTATAGCGTGCGGCGCGGCGTCAGCGAAGCGCGCGGCGAGGTCATCTTATTTACCTACGCCGACCTGTCGTCGCCCATCACCGAAGCGCCCAAGCTGATCGCGCCAATTTTCGATGATCGCGCCGACGTCGTCTTTGGCTCGCGCGCCGTCAATCGCCAACTGATCGGTGTGCATCAGCCGGCGATGCGCGAATTCGGCGGCAAGGTGTTCAACTTTTTCATGCATGCGATCACCGGCTTGCGATTCAAAGACACGCAATGCGGCTTCAAAGCGTTCCGGCGCGAAGCGGCGCGTCCGGTCTTTATGCGGCAACGTATCGAACGGTTCGGCTTCGACGCAGAGGTCTTGTACATCGCCCGCAAGCGCGGCTGGCGTTTGCTTGAAATGCCTGTCGTCTGGAACCACGCGGAAGGCGGCGAGTTGCAAAGTAAGCTGAATTATATGCGCGATTCGATCAATATGTTCACCGACCTGCTGCGCATACGCATCAACGATCTCAGAGGACGCTACGAATTATCCTCGTCGGGCGCAACTGCCGAGCGCGCTGAGAGCGCATCCAGGCAGCGTTAGACTGCCAAACCCTCAAGTCAAACAGGCACAGAAGAACAACCAATGATCCGGCTCAACGTCAACATCGATCACATTGCGACATTGCGGCAGGCGCGGCGCACCTACGAGCCGAGCGTCGCGGCGGCGGCGGTGCTCGCCGATCTGGCGGGCGCAAGCGGCATCACCATACACCTGCGCGGCGACCGCCGTCACATACAGGACGACGACGCACTGACGTTGCGCGCCGTCGTCAAGACGCATCTGAACATCGAGATGGCGGCGACGGATGAGATGGTGCAGATCGCGCGGACTGTGAAACCGAACGCGGCGACGCTGGTGCCGGAGCGCGCTGACGAAGTCACTACGGAAGGCGGCCTTGATGTCGTTGCGCGCGAGGCAGAGCTTCAACGGGTTGTCGCGGAGATCGCTCAGGCAGGCATTCTCGTGAGCATCTTTGTTGATCCCGAACCCGCGCAGATTGAAGCATCGCAGCGCACGGGAGCGCAACAGATCGAAATCTGCACGGCGCGTTATGCAGAGCTGACCGACCCGACTCGTCAAGGTGAGGCGAAGGCTATTGAGATGGAACTGACGCGCATTGCCGAATGCGCCAACCGCGCCGGCGAGCTGGGCTTGCAGGTTGCGGCAGGCCACGGCTTGACGTATCGCAACGTCGCCGCCATCGCCGAGATTTATCCGATTGAAGAATTGAACATCGGCCATAACATCGTCGCGCGCGCCGCGCTGGTTGGCCTTGAAAGGGCTGTGCGCGAGATGATTGCGGCGATCAACGGGCGCTTGCTTTAGATTTCAGAATACGCCGAAAAGAAAAAAGCCGCGCGACCCCTGTAATCGCGCGGCTCAAGCGTAAGGAGAAAACTCAGTTTAAGGAGAATATCACCCGCGACTAATGCATGATCGAAGACCAAACCTTAGTCGTTGCACCTCGGCTCGACAGATTCCTTGATACCCAACCCACTTATTCGAATTACTCATACCCCGAATCTGCCTTACTTACTGTCTGAGGCACGCCTTTACTTAGGCAAGCTGCGCGCCACAGCTAAGTGCTGGATTTATTCAATCGCTCAGGGATGGATGAGGCGTTCGTCCACAATGCGCGCAAAACGTGATTGTGGTTACATGCCACACCATAGTAGGAGGCAGTAAGCAGGAGGCAGGAAGCAGTTGCCAGTCCCGCTAGGGACGCAATGTTTATAGTTAGCAGCGTCAAAAAGAACGCAAGCTCTGTCAGGGACACAATATTGACATTGTGTCCCTGACAGAGCTTGAAGAATAAACCGACCGAGTGACTATAAACATTGCGTTCCTAACGGAGCTACTCTTTGCCTGCCTCCTGCTTCACTGTCGCGGCTGATAGCTCGTCAGATTGCGCGCCTTGTCGCGGTGGCGCTCGAAGGCCAGGGCAATCAAGCGGTCGATCAATTCGCTGTAGCCGATGCCGCTGGCTTCCCACATCTTCGGATACATACTGATGGAGGTGAAGCCGGGCAGAGTGTTGATCTCATTAATGATGACCTGTTGCGTATCGTTCTCGACGAAGAAATCGACGCGCGCCAGACCCGCACCGTCTATGGCCTGAAACGCTTTGACGGCGTCGCGCTGAATGCGTTCGATGATCTTCTTCGGCAACTGTGCAGGGACTTCCGTGCGCGAGGTGGTGTCAACGTACTTGTCTTCGTAATCGTAGAACTCGTGGCCGGTGATGACCTCGCCCGGCAGGCTGGCAACCGGCTGGTCGTTACCGAGCACGCTCACTTCGATCTCGCGCCCAATGACGGCGCGCTCGACGATCACCTTGCGGTCATAACGCGCCGCGTCGTTGATGGCGTCACGCAATTCGCGCCTGTCCCCGGCTTTCGAGATGCCGACCGACGAGCCGAGATTCGCCGGTTTAACGAAGACCGGATAGCCGAGACGGCGAGCGATCTTTTTGATGATGGCTTCGGGATGGGCTTCCCACGCGGCGCGCAGGAACCATTCGTAATCGGCGACGACCAGACCGGCCTGCACGAATAACTGCTTCATCACGACCTTGTCCATGCCAGTCGCCGAGGCGAGCACGCCGCAGCCGACGTAAGGCACGCCGGCCATTTCAAGCAACCCCTGAATCGTGCCGTCTTCGCCATACGTGCCATGCAGCACGGGGAAGACCACGTCGATGCGTTCGCTGATGTTGGCATCGAGCTTCTTCAATCCGCGCTGCGTCGGGTCGCCGATGATGGCGACCGCCTGGTGATGATCGGCGCGCATCACGCTTTCGGGCAACATGGCCTTGGCATCGCCCGAAACCAACCAGCGGCCTTGCTGTGTGATGCCGATGGGCACGACTTCATACTTCTTTTTGTCTATCGCATTGATGATCGATGCGGCGGAACGCAGCGACACTTCGTGCTCGCCCGACCGCCCGCCGAAGATTACCCCGACCTTGATTTTCTTTGCCAACGATTCGCTCCATTTGATTTGATCTTGGAATTCGCCGTCTTAGATGCGTGACCCGGCGATACGCTGCTCGCGCGTTATCTTTATGCTGATTTATGGCTCTGTGTCTCTGTGACTCTATGGCTTTTCCGCTTGCGTTTCAGGGCGCTCGATTTCGCGCATGCGTTGGCGCATCTTGACGATCTTGCGCCAACTGATGACGAGATGCGCGATACAGAAGCCGACCGGCAAGAGCACGAACGGACTCGCCAGCAGCTTCAGAAATCTATTGAGCGACTGCGTCCATATCGGCATGGCGGCGATCAACGCCAGCGCCACGAGCGGCACGAACAGGCGCGCTTGCTCGGCGAGTTGCGATTCGCTCTGCGCCAGACCAAGCGTCAGTTCGCGCCGCTCCGCATCAATTGCCGCAGCGGTTGACGGCTGGCGAGTCAATTCATCCGGCTCTCGCATCTTTGTAGCCTTGTTTACATAATCTTTTTGCCGAGCGCCGACAGAATCATCTCGACGGCAAGCTGCGCCGTCTGGTTCTGCGTGTCGAAGAGCGGATTGACTTCCGTGAGTTCCACCGAAACGACGCGCCCCGAATCGGCGATCTTCTCCATCGCCAGATGGCCTTCGCGGTAGGTGACGCCGCCGCGTTCGGGAGTGCCGACGCCCGGCGCGTAGAACGGATCAATGAAATCCATGTCCATCGTTACGTGAATGCCGGCGGTGTTGAGCGTCGCAATCTGAATGGCTTCTTCGATGCACTCGCTCAGTCCGCGCTCGTCGATCTCAGTCATCGTGTAGACGCGCAGGCCGAGCGAGCGGAGCAATTCGCGCTCGCCTGGATCGATGCTGCGCGCGCCGACGATGACCGTGTGCTCAGGCAACACCTTCGGCGCAAAGCCGGCGACATGGGTTAGCTCTTTTGCGCCATAGCCGAGCAGCGCCGCCAGCGGCATCCCATGAATGTTGCCCGATGGCGTCGTGTCGGGTGTGTTGCAGTCGGCGTGTGCGTCGAGCCAGATGATGCCGATGCGCCCGCGTCGCTTGCGATAATACGCGGCAACCCCGGCGACGCTGCCGATAGCACTCGAATGATCGCCGCCCAGAACGACCGGCACGGCTCCGTCATCGAGCGCCGCTTCGACCATGCCTGCCAACTCTTCTGAGGCGGCGGCGATTTCGGGCAGATAGCGGGCGCGCGTATGCAACTGAGCGACGGCTTCCGGCGGCATGACATGAACATTGCCCACATCCGTCACCTCGCAGCCGATAAAGGCAATCGCCTGATTGAGTCCGGCGATGCGGATCGCCGACGGCCCCATGTCAACCCCGCGACGGCCCGCGCCTAAATCCATCGGCACGCCGATAATCCTGCAACGGCGCTTTTCTGCCATAACCATAACTCTCCTTTCCCTCAATACTACAAGGGACATTTCCACAATAGTTGAACAGGGTTGGCTCGTCAACAAACGCCTCTGTCTTTGGCCGCATTTTGATTGCTATATCATCCTTGCCGAGGCGATAAATAACCCATGCGAAAAAATAAAGGAGTATTGATTCGAGCATCCGAAATCGCAGAATACGTTTACTGCGCTCGCGCGTGGAAGCTGCGGCTCGACGGACACAACCCGACTAGCGGGCAAGTGGCACGAGTGGCAGGCGAAGAATTTCATCAGCGGCATGGCCGCCGCGCACGTCGAACACGGCGGCTCAATGCACTTGCCTTCACATGCTTTGTGTTGGCAATCATTGCTGCTCTCCTTCTGCTTCTCAGGTGGGGCCGATGAGTTGGCTTATTCTCTCCCTCATCGCCTTGCTTGTCGCTGCAATCGCGGCCCGTCTGCTAGCGAAACGAGCAACCTCACAAACGGGGTTGCCTTCGGGAAAGGTGATCTATAGCGACACGGGATTTGCTGTCGGTAAGCTCGGCCCCTTAACCACTGACGAGTACGGCCAGAAGTTGGAAAAGCCGCTTATCTCGAAGCGGTACGGCGTGGTTGGCAGACCTGACTATCTTATTGAGACCGTCGACGGCATCATCCCTGTCGAAATCAAATCAGCAAAGCTGCCCGCGAGTGGGCGACCTTATGATTCGCACGTTATGCAGCTTGCAACCTACTGCCTGTTGGTCGAAGACCTGCTCGACGCCGATGTCCCATACGGAATGATTCGATATCGTGATGCAGAGATCAGAGTGGAGTACACGCCAGAGTTACGCGCCGATCTGTTCGATGTGATAGAAGAGATGCGCGCGGCGCGGTTGTCGAGAGATGTACATCGCAGTCATGATGAGAGGGGTCGCTGTGCGAATTGCTGGATGCGAGATGGCTGTGATGAATCGCTCATGTAAGCCGCCCTACCTCACTGCCGGTGAACTCTCGTCAAGCAATCTGGTCGTGTTCTCGGTGACACTTGGCGGCGGTATAAGCTCACCAGTTGGGCGCACACTAACGTTGTTGCTGGTCAGAGGCGAGATTGGTTGAGTCTGATTGCTTGCCAGTGCTGCTCGATGATCAGAGACAAAGCATCCTGCCTGCCCCATCTGCGCCAATAGGCGAATTCCTTTGATGACCATCGGAATGCCCGGAAACAGCAGCCACCACAGAATCGGCTCCCCTTCGATTAACGGCACGAAAGCGATAATCAGAAAGGCTATACCGACAAATAGCTTCTTGAGCGCGCGGCCCAAATCGGGCTGTGCCGAGTTCGACAGGGGTGTGAGAGTTGAGGATGTAGATGCTCGCTGAAGACTGACCCCACAAGCGCGACAGAAGTTAGCCCGTGGGATATTATCTATTCCGCACTTCGGACAATACACTGGCCTTTCTCCCTTCCTTTATGACAATACAACGATCTGCTTGAAAATCCTCAGACGAAAATCCCTGCTTAATCTTACGCTGCGCCTAAATTAGTTTCGAGATCGGAGCTTACTATAGCGGTTTTCAAATCGGTTTAGCATGTAGGGGCGACCCTCTGTGGTCGCCCCAGTGTCCTTAATGTGCAACTGCGCAGTCTGGGGAGGCCACCGCAGGGCCTCCCCTACATGATGGCGGCTTTATCCAATTGAAATCTGCTCTAAATCAGAAGGCAAGGGGATGGCAGACTCGCTTATATGGAGTGCGGTGACTGGTCACCGCTTGGCCTCCTCACAAAGCCTAAAAGCTGCGACAAGTCGCAGCACTCCACATGCTGCCGCACTCCCCTTCTCATGCGGTTTTATTTAGAGCGATTTTCAAATGCGTTTGCCATGTAGTGCAAGCGGTTAGCTTGCGCCAGATACTGCGCAAGCTAACCGCTTGCACTACATCCGATTGAAAACCGCTCTAGGTGTAGGGATTTATGGCATTTTCTGGTGAGAGTACAGAACGAAGTATTGCCATTATGGGAATGGCGTGAGGAACGAAAAGCCGGATCAGTTTTCAATTGCAGGTTGGGGAAGCCGTAGCCTGCGGAGTGCGGCGATCTGTCGCCGCACTCCATCAGCTACATGACTAGCGCACTGGGGCAAACAGGCGCTTGAAAACGAAATCGGCGACGCGCCGGCCCTGAGCAATGCCCTCGGTCTTGTCGAATATCCAGTGAATGCCGAGATAGATTCGGCTCTGACCGTTTTCTTCTTCGGCTTGCGACAGCGTCGAGAAGCTGCGCGGGATAAGCGGGCGCACGTTGCCGCCGTTATCATGCGTGATGCCGTTGAATTCATCCGACACGAAAGTGAAGGGAATGTTGTCCGTCCCGAAGAACTTGCGCATCGTCTGGAAGAGCGCGCCTCCGAACCCTGCGTGTCCGGACGGATAAGACGGGAAGGGCGGCGTGAAGTTCGGGCCGGTGAGGTTGCTGGCCGGTGCGCCGAGCGGCATGAAAGCCGCATCGCCGGTCGTCGCCGGATTGCCATCGCCCGTTCCGCTCGGGCCAGTGCCGGCATCGGCTTCACGTATGCCGGTGATCGGACGCCAATACTGGTAATAAAACTTCGACTCCCAGATGGCGATGCCTGCATCGGACATAGCCGTATTCACCAGCGCCAACAGTCGCGCCATCTGGACGACGTTTACTCTCATCTGATCGGCGAGCTGCACGGTGATCTGGTTATACAGGCGCGGCGGCGCGCACAAGCTCGGCGTCCCATCGTAGGCCCAGAAGGTGCCGATCTCAGTCTGCTCCGCTGTGCGCGTGGTTGGCGTGGTGATGCCATCGCCACCCAGTTGCTTCACTTCATTGTAAGCATCGGCATACGCCTGGGTATCGATAGCCGGCGGCGCTGGAGCGCGGAACTGAGTGGCTGACAGCATCACGAAAGGTCTCACCTGGCCCCAGTGCGCGCCGAGCGCTAGCGGGTGATGACTGATCGGGTCTTGACGCCAGTAGCCAGCCGCGTTGCTAGTGATGAAATCGATGTTGACCTTAGGCTCGGCATGATGCGAGCCATCAGCCGCCTGTTTTGCCAGGATCGCCGCCGCCGCCTCCCGTCCAACCTTTATCCCATACGTTTTGCCTGGGCCGTTGGGGATCTGGCTCAGGTCTGTGGCAAGCTGCGCGTCCATGCTGGGGAGTTGCGAGGGAAAGAGCGCGCATAGCGTATCGTGCGCCGCCTTCGCTATCGCCGCGCTCATCGAGGTGCCGCTGGGCGCACGGCCAAGGCCGACATAGCTCTGATAACCGCCGGCGACCGAGTTCACCGCCTCGAAGATGGCGATGTGGATGATGGCCTCCGCCCGCGCCGCTCGACATGGGCCGACTTGCTCGCCGAAGACACGGTTCTCGCCCGGCGCTACAGGCGTATGATCGAGCCCGCTGGCGTCAATCGCGACATGGTTCCAGTGATGCAGCATGATCATCGGATCGCTTACGGACTGTACAAGAGTGGTCGCCGGCGCTGCCGTATTGGGTTGAGCGCTGTACTGCGGCCCCCACACTTTTTGATGATCGTCAGAAGACTGCTGCTGCTGCTGCGTGCGCCCTGGCACGATCATGCTCAACAAAAGAATCGCCACAATGGCGGGCAACTTCATGCCTCGCATTTTGCTAAAGAAATTTCGCCTTCGAGGATAGTCCTCGGCACTCGTGTATGGGAGTTTTTCCCGACTCATAATGTTCCTCCTGAGTGATCGGCATTCCAGCACCGGAACACCGGCGCGGCCATGACATCCGAAGCGGATGGCCTGGGAATAGAATTGTCTGCCCAATTACAGAGACCTGAGAAAAATGAGAAGTTGGGTCTTCTGTGTATCTCGGAGCCGTCGATAGCTGTTGATAACCAGTTGCGCCTCTCCCGCATGGCGTAGGATTGCGCCGTTGAGACTCAACGCCTGTCCATCATGCATGAATTGGTTGCGAGTGCGCAAGCCCCAGAGGGGAGGAGTGCGTAATTTATTTCTGGTTGTCCTACCGCCGTTTTGTACGATGCCATCGCCTG
>JBBWZK010000338.1:0-29727 GCA_039648975.1 Blastocatellia bacterium | reverse complement strand
GATTTGCGACCTTGGCATTCACCAAAGCGGCGACCTGTCGCCGCACTCCAAATTGCGTCGCCTGCCGTACACGCTATCGCAAGCCGATCTAAATCTTTAGGGCCGCCTTCGACCGGGCGGCGGCATCCCGCCTGGCGGTGGAGGGAACGGGTGCGGCGGAGGGAGATGGTCTGGTGGAGGCGGATAATACGGAGGTGGCTCCTGGCGCGGCGACGGCTCCTGGCGCGGCGATGGCTCCTGGCTCCTGGGCTCGTCTCGAACCGCTTCTTCCGGTTTGCGCTGTATAGGCTTTGTCCCTTCAGGTTCCTGCATCGTAGGAACTCCCGCGCGCGCCCGGTTAGGCTCTTCCGGCTTAGGTTCTTCCGGCTTGGCTTCTTGTCCCGTCGCTGCCTCTTTTTCTTTATGACTATCATCTGACTTCGTGCGTGGCTCCTCTTGAGCCGACGGGCTGGTCGGCGCGGCTGGCGGCGCGCTGCCAGTCGAGCTGACGGAATCTTCAACCGCAGTCTTCGCACTGGAGCCTGATGGTTCCGAGCCTGTCACGGGTTCGTTCTTCTGGACACTGATCGGGGCCGCGCTCGCCTCATCACGTTTCAAGCCGCGTGTAAAAACAAACGCAATCAGCGCAACGGCAACGACCAATATAGCCGCTGCGGCGATCACCTTTGATAAGTTCGAGGCTTCTGCGTTTGCAATTTCAACCGTCGCCGAACGCCGCTGGGCGGCAGTGCCCTGCCTTACCCGGTTCAAGTTTTTTTCGTTAAATCGGGCTGGCGTTACGCCTCTCAGATTTGTCGCCGAGGCGCGCGTGGTGTACGAACCGGTCTTATCCGATGGCTGAGAGGAGGTTGCAGGCGCAGAAGCCAGTATGTGAGTCGAAGCGCCGGGCAATGCCGCAGGGCTGTTGGATTGATTAATCTCCGTGCGAGGAAATGGAGACTCTGCTTTTGCCGCCACGTCCTCCTTGATCGGGCGTCCGCAATCGCGCAGCAATTCGCGCATTTTGGCAGCGCTCGCCAGGCGCTGGCTTCTGTTCAAAGCCATGCCTTGCATTAATACGTCGCTCACACGAACCGGTCTGTGCGCGTCGATCTGATTTGCAGAGGTGAGCGGATCCGGATGCCCATCCAGAATGGAGGTTGCGCGGGTCAACGAGTCCACAGGCTTTTTACCGGTCAGCAGATGATAAAGTGTCGCGGCGAGCGAGTAGATGTCACTGCGCGCGTCGGTGCCCGATCCTTGCACCTGCTCAAGCGCCGCATAGCTCGGAGTGTAGCCGAAAATACTTGAATTCGAGTTGGTAGAGGTCATCTCGATGGCCATGCCTTTGGCAAGGCCGAAGTCGAGCAGGACAATCTGATTCCTTGACGTGAGCTTCAAATTCTGGGGCTTGATGTCCCTGTGAATGATTGGCGTGTCCTGCGAGTGCAAGTAATCGAGTGCATCAAGTAGTTGATCCGCCCATTGCAGCACCTCGTCAACCGGAATCGGGCGACTGTTCTCTTGCAGCAAGTCGTGCAAGTCATCGCCGGCGATATACTCCATCACGAGGAATTGGCCATTGCTATCGGCAAAGTGGTCAATCACCTTCGGCAGCGCCGTGTGCCTGAGCCCTGCCAGTAGCTTCGCCTCGCGCTCGAATGCCGCGAGCAGCAACGTGTCTAAGAAGAGGGTCTCTTTCAAGGCGACGGTGTTGCCGAGCCTCTGGTCGCGCGCCAGATAGACTGCGCCCATGCCGCCCTGACCTATAGGCTTAATGATCTCATAGCGGTTCTGCAATATTGCACCAATCTCAAGCATCTTCGGCTCCTTCTGATTCGAGCGGGAATTCAGGGCGAGTTTAATCCAACGTCTATACATAGTGAATACAAATCTTTTTGGCGGCGGGAACTTGCGGATCAGTATCGGCAGAATGGCAAGGCACGGCCGGTTGAGGCGTTTTTATTGAAAGAGAGGCAGAGATATTTTTGAAGCATCGCAAATTCGACAGTGAAAGTTGAGCATCACGCATCCGGCGGCGCGCGGGCAGCGTAGTTCGAGTGATTACTTGATTGCCGCTCGCGGCCTCGTTGGTTCCGGGCGCTGGCGGCTCACCGTTCAGGACAATGAAAATGATCAACGCGGATTCCGCTTCAATATCTTCAGGCTCTGGCATTGAGCGCGCCGTTTGGCTCGGAGCCCTGGTCTGGATTCTGGCTATCCAATTCTTTGTTGCGCAAATCGTCGTGCAACTGGCCTGGCAGACGCCCTTCAGCCTGACACAGAATTTCATCAGCGATCTAGGGAACACGACCTGCGGGCCTTACCCGCTGGATTCAACCATGTATGTCTGCTCGCCATGGCACAAATGGATGAACGCCTCCTTCATTCTGCTAGGGCTGATCATCCTGGCGGGCGCGGCACTCGTCCGCACAGCGTTCCCGCCTGGACGATTGCGGGCGGCGGGTCTTATGCTGCTGGCGCTGGCCGGAGCCGGCATCATCGCTGTGGGTCTATTCCCTGAGAATGTGAACATCGGCTATCACAGGCTCGGCGCGGCGGCCCATTTCATCCTTGGCAATTTCAGCATGGTCGGGCTGGGAATGGCGTTGTGGACGGCTCGCCGCCGGCCAGCCTTAGCCGTCTATACGACCGTATCGGGCGTCGTCGGGCTGCTGGCGACGGCGCTATTTGTCTCCGAGCATTATTTGGGTCTGGGCATTGGCGGGATGGAACGACTGGCCGCCTATCCGTTGCCCCTATGGTTGATCGTTGCTGGCATCTCGTTAGTGCGCCACCCGGTCGGCGCTCGCCTGGAAAACTAAAACATCATGCTCGCTTTAATAAAACTGATCGCGCGGCCTCTGTTCCGCATACTATTTTCGGTTGAATATCACGGCCTGGAGAATGTGCCAGACGAGGGCGCGGTTATACTGGCCGGCAATCATCCTTCTTATCTCGATCCTATTTTGATTATTCTGCCAATCAAACGAGTCATTCGCTTCATGGCGTGGGACGCGCTCTTTCGAGTCCCCTTGTTGGGATCGATCATCAAGGCGATGGGCGCATTTCCGGTTGACATACGACGGGGCAAAGGCGAGGCCGCCTACCGCGAAGCCCTGCGTGTGCTGACGAGCGGCGCGGCGCTCGGCATCTTCCCAGAGGGCCAGCGTTCTGAGCGCGGGCCTATGGACGAGTTGCGCAGCGGCACGGCGCGGCTGGCGATTGAGACCGGAGCGCCGATTGTGCCGATCACCATCGGCGGCGCATCGCGCGCCTGGCCAAAGCATCGCTTATTGCCGAAGCCCGCCAAGATCGTTGTGCGCTATCACAAGCCCATAGACCCCGAAGCGATTAAACAGGCAACCCATCTCGATGATCGCGGTCTTCAACAAGAGGTGATGCAGGCGGTGGCCGCCAGCATCAATCGCTCGCTCGCCCCGGCGCTGCACGGTTCTGATAGCTTTGAAAAATGGTATCGTCAGCCGCCTTCCAATATTCGCAGCTATGAGTGGGCTCCGCTGATCGCCGCACTGGTCGCCACGCTGGTTGCAGGGCTTGGCCGCGCGCCGGGGGCGAACTGGTTGATGATATGGCTGCCGGTCGCGGGCTATTACCTGTACTTGATCGCCGACCTGCTCTTAATCAAGCAGGGGCGGACCGCGAAATGGCTGCGCAACTCGATGCCTATCTGGCTCATTCTGGCGTGGCATTATCCGTTGATCACGGCAATCGGTCTGCCCGCAGGTGAATTAAATGCGCTGCTGGTCTGCGCGGCGCTCGCCGCTTTCTTCCCGTTCTTTTGGGAAGACTATTTCACGTTGCAAAAGTTCGTCCGAGGGCTGGTCGTGGTTTACTACTTTTCGCTCGCGCTACAGTTGGGCTGGCCGCATGGGCTGGGGATCTTTGTCGCCTTGCTCGGCTTCATCATCGTTTTCAGCTTGCGGTATAAGACGCTTTACTATCAGGTCACTGTCGCGCTGATGCTGATTGCCGTTACGGTGGCGATAATCTTGAAGGGCGGTTTCACGCTGCGATTATTATGTTACGCGGCGCTGGCGGTTGTCGCGCTTGGTTATATACAAACCTTCGTCGCCGTGGCTTACGACATCAGGAGAGCCGGCAATGTATCACTGCCGCGCCAGGGCCGCTCCCATTCAGGCACATAGAATCGTCCCCTTATATGACGGATTTCACGATTCTTCCGCACTTTTGGCGAACTGATCTGTCTTGGCGCTATTGTTCGTGATAGCATTCCACCCGGTGCAACGGCTGCGACGTTGACACCTCAAATTAATCTCGTCAAATCGGTGGTCAGCGAATGAGAATTCACCCTGCGCATGGCCGGGACGTGCGATTTCCGTCCCTCGCCGCGCTTCAGCGTATTCTGTGTTTCGTAGTCTTGCTGGTCGTCGCCCCTGCCGCCGCGCAGACGCGCGGCGAGGTCGCTGTGACAATCGACGATCTGCCGCAGAACGGTCGCGAGTACGGGCTCGCGCGCATGCAGCGCATGACGGAAAGCCTTGTCCGCGCCGTTGCGTCGCACCGCGTGCCAGCCGTCGTCTTCGTCAACGAGGCGCAACTCTTCACACAGCCCGGCGAGATCGACGCACGCATCGCCCTGCTCGATGCGTGGGCCGGGGCCGGCATCGAACTCGGCAACCATACCTTCGCGCACAGGCGGTTCCATGACCTGACGCTCGCGCAGTTCGAGGAGGGAGTCGTGCGCGGCGAGACGGTCACGAAGATGATCGCCGAGCGCCACAAGCTGCCCTACCGCTACTTTCGCCACCCTTACCTCGACACGGGGCCGGGCCTTGAGACGCGCACGGCCTTCGAGCGCTTCCTGGCAGACCGTGGCTACACGATTGCGCCCGTCACCATAGACCCCGAAGACTGGATGTTCGCGCCCGTCTACGGCGATGCGAAGACGCGCGGCGACAAGGCGATGATGCGGCGCGTCGCCGACGAATACCTCGCGTTCGCCGACGCGGCGATCTTGTACGCTGAGGCGTATGCGCGGGCGCTGTTCGGCCACCCGATCCGCCACGTCCTGCTCATGCACGCCAACGAACTCAATGCCGAGAACTTCGACGGGCTCGCCAAGGTCTTCGAGCGGCACGGTTACGCGTTCGTCACGCTCGGGCGGGCGCTCGAAGACGAGGTCTACCGCAGCCCGAACACGTTCGCGGGCGACGACGGCATCACATGGCTTGAGCGCTGGGCCGCCACGCGCGCGGCGCAGGTCGGGCTGGCGCGACCAAGTCCGCCGGCCTGGGTTTCGGAAGCCTACGAGCGCCTCGACGCTGTGTCGCCGCCCCGCATCCCTGGCTCGCGGAACTGAGCGCGCGACACCGCCGAGCAAAAGCGGCGGCGGATGGCAAACGCATCTGAAAACCGCTCTACTTTTTCGGCTGCTCAATCTCGTACTTCACTTTCAGGTAGAGCGTGAATTGCACGACCGGCTCGATGACCACAAGGTTGACCACCGTATCGAAGCCATCGGCGTTCAGGGGATTGAAAAAGAAGGTGCGGCTTTTGCGCGCTTTCTGAACGATGTAGCGCTCGCGATCTCGATAGTAGTCGGGACTGACGTCTTCCGCTTCATAAGCGGTGTAAGAGTCGTACATCTCTGTGGGATAGTAGATGCTATGGCGCTCGGCATAAACTTGCGCCGGCGGCTGAAGCTGAATGGCGAGCAGTCTTTCGTATCTCGCGGCCTTCTGCTTGATGACTTTCGCGGCCTCTTCCATCAGCCGGTTCTGTACGCTGCCGGTATCGCGGACGATGTAATCCACCTTGATCAGATCGAAGATGTTTGAGCGGGATGCGGCGATCACCAGCTTATCGAGCAGCAGCTTGTCTTTGTAATGGATGGCGACGTTCTTCTTCAGTTCAAAGCCCGTCAGTTTCTCTTTGGCAATGCTGGCCGCCACCTGATAGGAGTAGATTTTATTCTGCGCCGCGAAATCGACGAAGAGATCGTCTTTGCCTATGCCCAGCCGCTGCAATTCACCTGTGAAGGCGGCAACCGTGGCGTCCATCTGCTGATTGCATTCCGGCACCGTCGTGCATTCCTGGTTGACGGCGAAGATGGCGACATATTCATCGGCTTTGACATTCATCAAGACGCTGGCTTCGACGAACATCGTCGTCGCGGTCGGCGGCATCTCGACCGGCGCGAGCGTGCGCTTGTTGCGTTCGTTCTGCTCGGCCTGGCGCTGGCCGCCGGATTGCGAATAGGCGACATTGCCGCTCGCCTGCCCGTAGCAGGTCACGGCACGGCTGATGATCATCAATGAAATGAGCAGAACTCGGTTCATCTGCAACTCCCTTCCGATTAACCAGAAAAATCGCCACACAGGCTTTACTCATCGTCAAGCCGCCCTATAGCGGTTTTCAAATCGGTTTAGCATGTAGGGGCGACCCTGCGGTGGTCGCCCCAGTGTACGAACACGCAGTCTGGGGAGGCCACAGAGGGCCTCCCCTACATGATGGCGGCTTAATCCAATTGATATCTGCTCTAATGCAGCACGTCGCCCAGGGTCGGGTCTTTGACGTATCTGCCCAATTGCAAAGAGCGAATCACCTCTGCCCAGACCGCCGCTAATTTCGCCGCATCTTCGGGCCAGTAATCCAGCGTGATGAGCGCCTGGATAGACGAGCCTCTGGCGATGCACAGCCGCGTATAGGCCTGGCGTTGCTCTACCGGATCAATGAAGTGATAGTCAGCCCAGGCGACTTCCAGATCGGCGCGTTGTTTGTGAGTGATCTCGCCGCTGCGCGTCAGCGTTCGCTCATCGCCGCCGGTTGCGGCGTTGATCATTTGAGATAAAGGCAGCCCGCTCCAATCGATGTGAGAGGGCAGTCGCAGGTAGGAGCAAGCCAGCCGGCAGTTATCATCCGGCGGCTTGGCGTCATAGAACTTGATCGAATCGGCATCCGGTTCAATGACCCAGCCATCAGGAATGTTGAAGCGCACCGCGCCGCGATCCGCGACAAAGATGCGGTAGCCGTCCGGCGCTTTCCAGGTGTGATTCTTCTTGAGCTTGTATGTGTCCTTCAACCAGTCGGACATACGGCATGGCTCCCTTGCCTGGCATTCTTTCGCTCAATAATCTAACCGAAGCGGCTCACCACTGTCTAACAACAGTAGGTCTGGCGGGAGATCACCTGATTGTAAGCATGCGGCGGACGAATCACGCCACGGATCAATCGTTCAATGCGGCGACGGCTTCGATTTCGATCTGAAAGCCGTAGTGCAGGTCTTTGACAGGGACGACGGCGCGCGCCGGGCGATGCTCGCCCATCACACGGGCATAGACTTGATTGACCTCGCCCCACAGATCGATGTCGGAGACGTAAATGGTCACTTTCAGCAAGCGGCTTAAATCGCTGCCGGCGGCCTGCAAAATGGCGTCGACGTTCGCCAACGCCTGCTCGGTCTGCGTTTCGATTGAATCGAGCACGCGCTCGCCGTTCGGCTTGATGGCAAGCTGGCCGGCGACGAACACCAGACCGTTGTAGACAACCGCCTGCGAATAATGCCCGCCGGGCGCGGGCGCGTTTTCGGTCAACACGGTTTTGATCTCCATCTCGTTGGTTCTCCTTTAGCGCCGCATTCTATCGCAAAAGCTTTTCGCTTGGCGATGCCGATAGGGAAAGAGAGACACGGCGACACGGCGACACGGCGACGCGGCGAAAGAAGCAGCACCTGATCACAAGGCGACCGTCACTGCGTCGCCGTCTCTGCGCGTCTTGCTCCCTCGCCGCGTCGCCGTGTCCGCGCGTCTCTCTTCCCCGCGTCGTTCGCGCTTAGAGCGGTTTTCAATCGGATGTAGCGCAAGGCGGTTAGCATGCGCGAGTCGTTGCGCAAGCGAACCGCCGTTCGCTACATGGCAAACGCATTTGAAAATCGCTCTAGGTTGCGGGCCGTGCGAAAGGGTACGGCACTGAACGCGAGCCGTCCGGGTTGACGACCGTGAGCGTGACCGTATCGCCCGGCGCAATCTGCTTGCCGCCTTTCTTGGCGATGAGCGTCTGCGGCATAAGGTCGCCGGCTTTCAGTTTAGTCGCTTGCGGCTTTCCATTGATCTCGATCACCGCGCCGTGCGCAAAGTTGACGCCTTGGATGGTCAGGCGCTTGCCGTTCAACGAGGCGCTCAGAATGGCCGGCGACGGCAGTACCCTGGTCGTCGCATCTGCCGAAAGCTGATTGAACTTTGCGTCGATGATTGCCGAAGCCAGCGCCGTGTTGGTGACCTGAAGCGGTAAATAGGCGACGAGCTCGACGCGGGCAATCAGGGTGATTCGCGCCGCCGCTCCCGCCGGCAACTCGCCCAGACGACAGACCACCGTGCCACGGTCGCCGAGCGAAGGCGGCGTACAAGTTCCCTGCGTCGTCGTCACCGAAACGAAACGGGTGCCAAACCCTATAGGGTCGCTGACCAGAACTTCCGGCGCGGCGCTCGTACCGTTGTTCTTCGCCGTGATCGTGTAAGTCACCTGCCCGCCAGTGATCACAGCGTCCGGCGTTCCCACCTTCGTGAGCGACAGATCATGGCCCCTGGGCACGAGGTCAAAATAGGCGATTGGCACATCGTGATCTGAAATACGTTCGGGGCGGCTGCCGTCATTGCGCAGCGTTTCGGGCAGGTCTGCGTTAAAGTGCGCATAGGTAGTGTGGCTGGCGCGCGAATGGAAATGCGAATTGACGAGAATGTGATCGAGCGCCTGGGCGTTGCCCTCAAAGACAAACGAGTAGCGCTCGCTGTGTGTGACCTGTTCAGTGGTGAGGTCGACGAAATCGGGATCGACGAGGTCAGGGCTGGCGAGCACGACTTGATCGGCAGGCGCGGGGCTGCCTTTGATCGTGCCCATCACATCGACGTAGCCGTCGTTGAATTCAAAGGCATTGAAATCGCCGACGACGATGACGCTGGCATCAGGCTGTGATTGTTCCGCTTGCAAGAGGGTCGCCAGAAACTCTGCCTGAGCGCGGCGCTTGGCGCGAACCCGCGCGCCGTCGCTCGCATCGTCTATGCCGCCGAGCGAACGCAGATGATTGACGATCACCGTGACCGGAACGTCCGCCCCGAAGGGCGACGCGACAATGGCTTTCAAACGCAGCGGCGGGTAGTCGTTCAAGTTTTCCGGCTGGCCATTCGTCGGATTCGTGAAGGTTGCGTCTTTGCCGAACTGCTCGGCGCTCAACAAGGTGACGCGCGCACGATTAACCAGAAAGCCGACATTGAGGCCGCTCGGATCGTTGCCTTCCAACAGGGCGGCGACATAGTTCGGATTCGGCAGACCGCGACCTGCGGGCAGGCTGTTGATCTTATCGGCGAGCGCCTGTAGGGTCGCGAGATTTTCGACTTCTTCGACGCCGAGAATGTCGGGCATCCATAAGAAGGCCACGGCGAGCGCCGCTTTATTCAAGCGCCGGTCGAAGGCTTCCTGGGTCAACACCACGTCGCCGGTCGCCGGGTCGTCGGTCGTATCATAGAAGCGTTCGAGATTGAACGAGGCGACGGTAAATTCGATTATCGAAGGCGGCGGCGGCGGCACAGTGAATAGACGGGGCGGAATGTCGACACTCGCGGCGTCGGGCAGAATCGTATAAGCCCGCGATTGATAGTCGAGCACGCCGACGAAGTCGAATAGTCTGTCGCTGGTCGTGACATTAAGCGGCGACGTGCCGCGCTGGCCTGTGCTGTCAACTCGTAGGCGTTCGGGATTGGAGTCGAAGCGCGGCACGCCGAGGGGCGCACCCGGCGGCAAGGGCGCGAACAGATCAATGCCCGGCTCGCGCAGAGGTCGCACTATCGGCGGGAACCCATCACCGACGACGCCCCAGAAGATGCCGTTGGACGTAGCGCTCGCGTTGCGTTCGGCGACCGTGCCGCCGGTCGGCGCAATCACCTTAAAGAGAGCCACACGCACGCGCATCGCTTCAAAGCGTTCGAGCTGATCAAGAGGGCCGGTCGGGCTGGCATCGTCGATAGTAATCGTCAAGGGCTCAGGCAAGGCGTTGCCGGTTGTGAGCAAGGTTACAATCGGCGAGTTCGCCAGTTCAGTGAGCGGCAGGCTCAACGGCTCGGATGCAGGTTTGAACTCAACCACAGTGCCGACGACCGCGACATCGTTGCCGACGGCGACGGCTACAGGCGGCGCAGAAGAGGTGAAGACGAAGACGGCTTCCGAAGTGTTCGGATTATCATCGACCGTGGCGTCCGGCTCTTGAATGAAAAAGCCGTTGCGCTTGATGGCCGTGACGATGCCCGAAGTCGTGACCGACTGTCCGGCAAACGGCGACATTGCGCCGCCACCCTGTATATCGTGAATCTTCAGCATGGCGCCCTGCGCCTGTGTCGAGGGCAGGCCGGGCGCGTAGAAGCAACTGATGGTGACGAGCAACAGTAGAGCGATTAACCAAAGGCGAGCAGAACGAAGCGTAAGCGACCAACGAGACGAATTCATAACCAAACTACCTCCACAAACACGCAGCTCAGTATACGAGTTTCTCGATGAGAGTCGCGGGGACGGCTAGCACGCTGACTGAGGCTTCAAGAACGCCGCCGGGCAAACGGTCTGGCGTCTTGCCAACATTGTATACGAAGTCAGGAATGAAAGTGGCGGGCGAAGTTGTCAAATTATGTGAAAAGAAACCGGGCAATGCTCGACCGCCGTGAGCAGGACTTGATATCCATCTCGCTGCGCCTTCTTGAATGTCGCATTCTACAAAGTCGCATGAAAGCATGTAGGGGCGGCGTCAGGACTGCCGCCGTTCGCTGGCGGGCGGTGCCGCCGCTGCCTGCATCACATCGCGTCGAGCGCGGCCAGCACTTCGCGGCTGTGCTCTGCCGGGCTGACTTTAGCGAAGACGCGACTGATGCGCCCCTGTTCATCAATGATGAAGGTCGAGCGCCGGATGCCCCACATCTTGCGCCCGTACATATTCTTCTCGGCCCACACGCCGTAGCCTTCAGCGGTCTGGTGATCGGCATCGGTCAGCAAAGTGAATTGCAAATCGTGCTTGTCACGGAACTTTTGATGCGTGCGCGCGTCATCCGTCGAAACGCCGATGACCACCGCGTTGCGTTTATCATATTCGCTCAGATCGCTTTGAAAGGCGCACGCTTCAACCGTGCAGCCGGGCGTCAGATCGCGCGGGTAAAAGTAGAGCACGACACGCTTGCCTTTGAAATCCGCCAACTTCACCGCGCGCCCGCTCGCGTCAGTCAATTTCCATGCAGGCGCTTTGTCGCCAGTCGTCAGCATATTCGTTCTCCTGATTCGTGCTTGATTCATCACCATGCTAAAATGATTGGTGATTGAAGCCGTCATTATACTGGCAAGCAATCCGTGATTCAAAACCGCGAGCGAAAGTCGGATGTAGCGCAAGCTGTTTAGCTTGCGCTAGTCGCTGCGCAATCTGACAGATTGCGCTACATGGCTCGCGGCTGGAGCCAACATTGATGAAGAAAGAATACATCAGCTTTGGATTGATAGGCATTGTCGCCGGCCTGGTCATTGGATTCTTCGTCGGCAACGCGATGTATCCGGGCACGGGCGCGGCAACGCAAACGGCTGGAACAGGCACGGGTGGCGTGTCGGTCAACAGCAGCGGCGCTAATCAACAACAACTGCCGCCGAATCATCCGACCATCGAGCCGGGCAAGACCATGCCTGCGCCGCCGCTGCCGCCGGGCACGGCTGACGCTCCCGTAGGCGACGCGGCGAGCGCCGCAACGGGCGATACCTCAAGCGCCGCATCGAGCGCCGCATCGAATTCGGCAGGCGGCGTGGCGTTGCCGTCGCTTGACCCGCTGCCGGCTGGCAATAAAGAAGAGCGCGCCGAGCAAAAGTACAAGAACATTCAGATACTCAAGGGACTGCCCGCCGACCGGCTGCTGAAGATTATGTTCGCCTTCAAAGAATCGCTCGGCGTCGATTGCACCTTCTGTCACATCAAGGATCAATTCGAGAAAGACGATAAAACCGAGAAGCAGATGGCGCGCAAGATGATCGCCATCGTCAAAGATGCCAACGCCAAGCTCGGTGCGGCGCGCGTCAGTTGTTACACGTGCCATAGAGGCCAACAGCGCCCACCACAATGAGAATTTTGGATTTTAGATTTTGGATTTTGGATTACCGGAGAGTGCCACGCGGATGGCCCTTCACTCCGTTTCCTCAATCTAAAATCTAAAATCCAAAATCTGAAATCTGAAATCGTTATGTCGCAAACCACACCAAGCGAAGGTCGCCGGCTCATCGCCCTCCATACAGGCATCGGCGAGATGCCCTTCGGTCGCGCTGAATATCTCAGCGAAGACGAGGAGGCTGCCAAGCGCGCCGCCTTGCATCTGTTCAAAGAAGCATACGAAGCGCAGATGCGCGGCGAGTTGGACGAGGCTGCCGAGCTCTACAAACAGTCGCTCGCGGCTTACCCGACTGCCGAGGCGCATACGTTTCTGGGCTGGACCTACAGCTTCATGAATCTGACGGATGAAGCGATTGCCGAGTGCCATCAGGCGATAGAGGTTGACCCCGACTTCGGAAATCCGTATAACGACATCGGCGCTTACCTGATTGAAAAAGGCGATCTGCCGGGTGCGGTTCCCTGGCTCGAGCGGGCGCTCGGCGCGCCGCGCTATGAAGCGTATTTCTACCCGCATTTCAATCTCGGTCGGGTCTACGAAGCGCAGCGCCGCTATTTCGACGCGCTCGATCAGTACCACGCGGCAATACAACAGAATCCGCAATACGCGCTCGCGGCACGCGCCTTCAGGCGATTGCAGAGCAAGGTGAATTGAAAATGATGAATGATGAATGATGAATGATGAATTGGGGAGGAAACAGATGTGGGATTGTCTATTGATAATCCGGCTTCCTTTTCCTCTTTAGTTCATCATTCATCATTCATCATTCATCATTTCAGAGGGGAGACTGAATGGATGTACTGACTCACCGAGGTGGCTGGATTGAAGTGATTGCCGGCGGCATGTTCAGCGGCAAGAGCGAAGAGTTGATTCGCCGCGTGCGCCGCGCTGAAATCGCTCGCCAGCGCACGCAGATTTTCAAGCCCGCCGTCGACAATCGCTTCGACGTCAAACGCATCATCTCGCGCGACAATCGCGGCATTGATGCGATTGCCGTCGCCAACACGGCGGAGTTGCGCGCCAATCTCGTCTTTGGCGTCAAGGTCGTCGGCATTGACGAAGTGCAGTTCTTCGACGACGCCATCGTTGATCTCTGCATGGAACTGGCGGATGCCGGCATTCGCGTCATCGCCGCCGGGCTGGATCAGGATTATATGCGCCGTCCGTTCGGGCCCATGCCGGCGCTGCTCGCGGTCGCCGAATACGTCGCCAAGATGCACGCCGTCTGCGTGCGCTGCGGCGGCCCTGCACATTATTCGCAGCGCGTGTCGGGCGGCAACTCGCAGGTCGAAGTGGGTGACATTTCTTACGAAGCACGCTGCCGCGTCTGCTATGAGCCTTACGTCGCCAAGCCGACGCCGGAGAAGAAAGACGACGCCTTTCAGCATCGCAGCGACGCTATACAGTGAGTTTGCGAAACCATTCAGGTTTGGCGCGAAGCGCTCTCATTAACACCGCGATGCATCACGGGGTTAATGAAAATTGCAATTCTTCCTGCCGCGCGCCTTCTATAATCATGCTATGCACGTATTCGAATTGACCCGGCGGCTGATCGAGATTCCGTCGATCAGCGGCGATGAAAAAGCGTTGGCCGAATTCCTGGCCGATTATCTGAGCCGCATCGGCTTCACGGTCGATTTACAGACGGCTGCCGAGGGTCGCCCGAACGTCTACGCGCGGCGCGGCACGCCTGATGTCGTGCTCTCTTCGCACACCGACACGGTGCCGCCTTACGTCGAGTTCAGAGAAGACGAGCAAACCATCTACGGGCGCGGCGCGTGCGATGCCAAAGGCATCATCGCCGCAATGGTCAAAGCCGCCGAGAGTTTGCTTGCCGCCCGCGTCGAAGACTTCGGCCTTCTCTTCGTCGTCGGCGAAGAAGCAGGCAGCGCCGGGGCGCGCGCGGCGAATCTGATTCCGAACCGCTCGCGTTATCTGATCAACGGCGAGCCGACCGAATCGAAACTCGCGCTCGGCTCGAAAGGCGCTCTCAGAGCCGCTTTGAAGGCGACGGGACGAGCCGCGCATTCAGCCTATCCGCATCTGGGTGAATCGGCCATTGATAAGCTGCTCGATATTCTCGCCGATCTGCGTCGCCTGGAATTGCCGACTGATGCGCGGCTCGGGCCGTCTACATTGAACATAGGTCTCATCAAAGGCGGCGTTGCAACCAACGTCATCGCGGCTGAAGCCGAAGCCGAACTGCTCTTTCGCATCGTGACGGACGCCGATGCGGTCAAACGTTTATTTGAAGCAACCGTTAATGGTCGCGCCGCGATTGAATACAGCTTCGCCTGCGACGCCGTGTTCATGCAGTCGCTCGATGGCTTTGAAACTGAAGTCGTGGCCTTCACGACAGACATTCCGCTGCTGGCGAACTGGGGCACGCCGCTATTGTTCGGCCCCGGCTCGATACTTGACGCGCACACAGCGCATGAGAAAATCTCAAAGTCGGACCTATTGCGAGCCGTGGACATTTACGCGAGCATGGTTACGAGGTTGAAAGAGAAAATCGAAGACCGCGCATCACAAATTTGAATTTGCAACGCGCGACTTTTTGAGGGGAGCCATTCATGCCAAACAAGATTCCAGTCGGCGTGCTCGGCGCGACCGGGGCGGTCGGGCAAAAATTCGTCAAGCTTTTGGAAAATCATCCGTGGTTTGAACTCACGGAACTGGCGGCTTCAGACCGCTCTGCCGGAAAGCCTTACCAAGAGGCAACCCTCTGGCGGCAATACACGCCGATTCCCGCAGGCGTCAAAGACCGCATCGTCAAGCCCTGCGAGCCGACGCTCGATGCTCAGGTCGTCTTTTCGGGACTCGATGCATCGGTGGCGGGCGAAGTCGAAGAGAACTTCGCCCGCGCCGGCTACATCGTCGTCAGCAATTCAAAGAATCATCGCATGGACGACGACGTGCCGCTGCTCGTGCCCGAAATCAATCCCGATCATCTCGGCCTGATTAAAACGCAGCGCAACCGGCGCGGCTGGTCCGGAGCCATGGTCACCAATCCGAACTGCTCGACGGTCGGCCTAGTGATGCCGTTTGCGCCGCTGTATCAAGCCTTCGGCATCAAGCGCGCGATTGTCGTCACTATGCAAGCGCTGTCAGGCGCAGGCTACCCCGGCCACGCGGCGACCGACATGCTCGGCAACATCATTCCGTTCATCGGCGGCGAAGAAGACAAAGTCGAAACCGAGCCGCTCAAGATCATGGGCAAGCTCGCGGGCGACCACATCGAATTCGCCGATTGCAAGATCAGCGCCCACACCAACCGCGTCTTCGTCGAAGACGGCCACACGGAATGCGTCTCGGTGGAGCTTGAAAAGAAACCATCACTCGAAGAGGTGGCGCGCGTGCTCGCAGAGTTCTCTTCCCTGCCGCAGGAGTTACGGCTACCCTTTGCGCCCGAACATCCGATCATTGTGATGAGCGAGCGCGACCGCCCGCAGCCGCGCTTTGACCGCGATGCAGGCAATGGCATGAGCGCCGTCGTCGGTCGCCTGCGCCCGTGCCCTGTGTTTGATTTTCGCTTCATCGTGCTGTCGCACAACACGATTCGCGGCGCGGCAGGCGCGGCCATCCTCAACGCCGAGTTGATGAAGGTTCAGGGATATTTGGATTAGTAGGCAGCAAGCAGTGGGTAGTTCTAAGTCCCGTTAGGGACGAAATGTTTATAGTTGCAAGCTGAAGAAGAGACAAGCCCCGTAGGGGCGGAATGTCAACATTACGCTCCTAACCGAGCTTGAGTCTTCATCTGTAGCGGCTACTATAAACATTGCGCTCCTAACCGAGCTAGGCGATGAGCTACTGTCTGCCTCCTGCTTCCTGCCTCCTGTGGACTAAACGATATGATCGTCATGAAATTCGGCGGCACTTCGGTTGAAGATGCCGCGTCCATTGAGCGCGTCGCGGAAATCATCAAGGCGCGCTTGCCTCTGCGGCCCGCCGTCGTCGTCTCGGCCATGGGCAAGACGACGCGCAAACTGTTGCAAGCTGCCGAAGCCAGCGCCGCCGGCGACCGTCCAACGACCCTCGCGGTGGTTGCCGAGTTGAAGACTCGCCACCTGAGCGAAGCGCGCACGCTCGTCAAGTCAACTGCCGAGCGCGCCGTCTTCTCGATCATTGATCGCCATTTCGACGAGTTGGAAAAGCTGCTTGAAGGATTGGCCATTCTCGGCGAAGTGCCACCGCGCGGCCTCGACAAGATTCTCGCTTATGGTGAATTGCTATCGTCGGCGATTGTCGCCGATGCGCTCGCCGAACGCGGCATGGCGGCGCGGCTGTTGGATGCGCGCGAGTTCGTCATCACGGATGATCGCTTTGGCGGCGCAGCGCCGCTATTCGACATCACCAATGCGAAGATTCGTGCCGCCATCACGCCGGCTATCGAAGCGGGCGCGGTGCCGGTGATTCAAGGCTTCATCGGCGCAACCCGCGAAGGGGCGACGACAACGCTCGGCTTTGAAGGCTCGGACTATACGGCGGCGATTGTCGGCGTAGCGCTCGAAGCCGACGACATTCAAATCTGGAAAGACGTTTCGGGATTGATGACCACTGATCCGCGAATTTTTTCGGGAGCGCGCACGGTTAAGGCTTGCACGTTTGCCGAAGCTGCCGACCTGACTTACTTCGGCGCAAAGGTGCTGCACCCGAAAGCCATCTACCCGGCGGCGCGGCGGAACATTCCTGTGCATATCTACAACTCGAAAAAGCCCGGCGCGACCGGCACCTCGATCAGCGCCAGCGCGCCGCGCTGCGCCAATCTCATCAAGTCGATTGCCTACAAGCGGCCTGTCACGGTAATTCATGTGAAAGGCGAAAGCCTCAGCGATGGCGTGCGCGCGATTGCGCCGGAAGATTTTCTGAAGACGCTGCTCAACGCGCTGAACAAGCACGGCGCGCGCCCGCTGCTGGTCGCTGTATCGGCGGCCAGCGTCGCTCTGGCGGTTGACGGGACAGAAGTGAGCGAAGCCCGTGAACGCGACCTGCTCGAAGAAATTGTAAAGTTCGCCACAGTCAGTCGGGATCGCCACTGCGCTATCGTGTCGCTGGTCGGCGAAGAACTGCGCAATGATACGAGCCTGGCGAGCCGCGTCTTCAAAGCGATTGACGAGACAGAGATCGGCGTCATCCTGCATGGCTCGTCGCCTATCAGCATGAACCTCGTCGTCGCTGAACACGAAGTCGAAAGCGTTATCGCGCGTTTGCACGCGGTCTTCTTCGATAAGCTCGACCCGCAGGTGTTTGAATGAGAATTAGCCGCCAGTGACGCGAATTGAACGAAGGTTGACGAACCAAACGGATAGCCAACCTTCGCGCCATTCGTTGCGGTTTGCGTATGGCTCATCAGCAGCGGTTCGCGTATCATAGGCCGGCTGTTAATTTTCTTCTTTCTGATTGTTCCAAGGGTTGAACATCATATGAGTATGCTGAATAAAACAAAACTACTGACGGTCATCGTTGTGATTGGTTCGCTGGCGCTAACGGTTTCGGCGCAGTCGACGCGGCTTAAAACGCCGGCGCGCCATGCCGGGCCGAGCGGCGCAGCAACTGTAGTCAAGAACACATGGCGCGGCATCACGCCGTTGCAGTCTTCCGCCGCTGCCGCCGCGCAAGTTGTCGGCACGGACGCTGATTTGTCGCAATCGCCGGTTGGCGGGCCTTACAAAGTTGACGGCGGCGAAGTGACCTTTTCATTCCTGACGCCGAGCCTTGCCAAAATGTATCGCGCGCCGCGCACGATGTTCGGCAAGGTCTTCACGATTTACTTCCCGCCGCAGGAGCGTATCGAGCGCGCCGACTTGAAGCTCGGCGCGGGCTTCAAAATATGCAAAGAGCAGCAAACGACCAGTTATTACTATCTCGTCAACGATGCAGGCGTCGCCTATCGCCTGCGCCGCAGCGACGACGTGGTGGAATCGATCATCTATCAACCGTCGCGCGCCGAAGTCCGGCGGCTGGCGGTCAACACGGAATGCGTCTTTTAATCAGAGGCTAGGGACTAGGGGCTAGCCATTCTCCGGCCTCTAGCCTCTAGCCTCTAGCCTCTAGCCTCTAACTATGAAAATCGCGTTGCTCGGTTACGGCAAGATGGGGCGGATGGTCGAAGAAGCGGCCAGTCGTCAGAATATGGAAGTCGCCTGCATTATTGATCCGGTCGCAGGCTCGCGCGGGCGCTTGCAAGATTGCCAGGTGGCCATCGATTTTTCCGAACCGGCAGGGGTGATCGATAACATCGAGATGGTCGCGGCTGCCGGCCCGGCGATGGTCGTCGGCACGACCGGATGGTACGACCGCATTGAAGAGGTGCGTCGCATGGTTGACGAAAAGCAGATCGGTTTCGTTTACGGCTCGAACTTTTCCATCGGCGTCAACCTGATGTTCAAGATTGCCCGTTACAGCGCGCGCCTGTTCAGCCGCTTCGCGTCGCACGAGCCGTTCATCACTGAAGCACATCACCAGTTCAAGAAAGACGCGCCGTCCGGCACAGCGATTTTCCTGAAGCGCGAAGTCGAAGCCGACTATAAGCATGATGTGCCGGTTGCGAGCCTGCGCGCCGGCTTCATTCCCGGCACGCACACCGTAGGGTTTGATTCCGAAGCCGATACGTTGACGATCACACACACGGCGCGCAGCCGCGCAGGCTTCGCCGACGGCGCGATCATCGCCGCCGAGTGGATCGCCGGACGCCGTGGGTTTTACGAGTTTTCTGAAATCATTGACGAACAGTTGCGTGATGCGTGATGCGTGATGCGTGAATCAGCGCCAGTGGTGGCATCATTGCATTGCATTCCGGTCACGCACCACGCATCACGCATCACGCATGGAGATTCAATGTTAGAGATTGCCAACTTAAAAGGTTGCGGCACGGCGTTAGTGACGCCGTTCAATGAAGACCGCACGATTGACGAAGCGGCGCTCGGCGCGCTGGTCGAATGGCAGATTGCCGAAGGCATAGACTTTCTCGTGCCCTGCGGCACGACCGGCGAAAGCGCCACCTTGAGCGATGACGAGATGCGGCGCGTCGTCGAGATTGTCTTGCGGACGGCGCAGGGCCGCGTGCAGGTGATCGCCGGCGCGGGCGGCAACAACACGGCGCACGTCATCGAACTGGCGCGCGAATATGAACGCCTCGGCGTGCGCGGCTTGTTGTCGGTCACGCCGTATTACAACAAGCCGACGCAGGAAGGACTCTATCAACATTATCGCGCCATCGCCGAAGCGACCCGACTGCCGATCATCGTTTATAACGTGCCGCCGCGCACAAACGTCAACATCCTGCCGGATACGCTGGTCAGGCTGGCCGAGATACCCAACATCGTCGGCGTCAAAGAAGCGTCGGGCGACATCTCGCAGATTGCTGAAATCATCACGCGCGTGCCGGCGGAGTTCAAAGTCTTTTCAGGCGATGATTCGATGACGCTGCCGGTAATCGCGGTGGGCGGCGTCGGCTTGATTTCGGTGGCGGCGAACGAAGCGCCCCGCCAGATGTCTGCGTTGACGCGAGCGGCCTTGGAAAATAACTGGGACGAAGCGCGGCACTGGAATCGCGAGTTGTTTTCGTTGATGAAAGTGAATTTTATCGAAGCGAGTCCCGGCCCGGTGAAAGCGGCGCTCGTGATGATGGGCAAGATCAAAGAAGTTTACCGCCTGCCCATCGTGCCGGTGACCGCTGCGACCAGAGAGAAGCTGCGTGCCGTGCTCGGCGAATTGAAACTGATTTCATGATGGTTTAACCATGCGTCAAGCAATGAGCAAATCAGGCGATCCTGCAAGTCCGGTGTGATTGCCATACGTGAAAGAAGCTCCGTCAGGAGCGCAATGTTTATAGTCATAGATGGTCTCTTGATCTCAAGCTCCGTCAGGAGCGCAATGTCAACATTGCGCCCCGACGGGGCTTGCGTTCTTTCCTACGCTATTAACTATAAACATTGCGTCCCTAACGGGACTTTTCAAAGCTGCTCGCTGTACAATGCGCAGCGCATCGTTTTGTATTTCGATTCTATCGAAAGTGAGACGCGATGAGTGATCTGATCAACCGAAAAAAATTATCGCTTGTTTTTATTATGGCCATCCTGTTGCTCGCCGGCTGCAACCGCCAGCCGGCCCCTGCGAGCCCGACGAATCAGAACACCGAAGTGAAGCCGATTGTCGGCGACGCCAAGAACACCAACAGCGAGTTGCTAAAGCTTGCGGTGGTCGAAGAGCCTTTGAAGACGATTGCCAGCGGCAAGCTCGCTGACGAAAAAGAAGTCGTCGCGGGCAGCGAAGCGCCGAAGATTATCAAGCTGAAGGATAACCTCGTCTGTTATAGCTATCGCAAGTACGCCGTCATCGTCAGTCCGACCGATGAAGTGGGCGAAGACATCAAGGTGATTGCCAAGATCGGCGCAAGCGATGAGAGCTTTTTGACTGACCTGAAGAAAGCGCCGGTCTATTTCAAGGTGCCCGAAGGCGACAACTTCTTCTACGGCATCTATGACGATTTGATGTTCATTGATTCGGGCAGCGGCCCCGATCCGCGCGGCCTCGACATCGTCGACCTGTCGCAGAAGAAGAACGTGTTCAGCGGTTCGTATTCGCAGCCCATCGCGCTCGACAAAGACCGGCGGCTCGTCTATTACCTAGAGGTTGACGAAAAGAAACTGAAGAAGAAACCCGATTGCCCGGAGGCCGAAGAGTGGAAGAAAAACAATCTCGGCATTGCTTATGAAGAGAAAGTCAGCCTCGATCTGAAGACCTTGAAGACCGCGCGCAGCGGCCAGTTGCGCTGCGCCTCGCGGCAGTGATATAGAACGTGCGGCAGGCAGGCCACGGTCTTGCCAATTGATTTGGCTGTCCCTGCCGTTTAATAATCTGGCTGTGATTCGTGTAGATGTAGAAGAAATCAAGAAGGACCTACTTGCCTATCTTCAGCGTGTAGAGATTGGCGAGACGCTGATCATCACGCGCGACGATAAGGCAGTGGCAGAAATTAAGCCAATAATGCGCCTGGCCAAAGCGCTTCGCCCTTACGGTTTGTGTGCTAGTGAATTCACGGCTTCTGATGATTTCGACGAACCGTTGTCGGAAGACTTGTTGACTGAATTCGAGAGCCGATGAAACGCTTACTCAATGCTAGCAACTTGCAATCATCCTATAGCGATCTTCGATTAGAGGTAGCGCAATCTGTTAGATCGCGCTACCTGGAAGCGTAAATATGGAACTGGCAGAACGCATTCAGCAACTCTTCGACAAGCCGCCCGCTGAGTTCACAGATGAGCATTTCACGCTCTTCGATGAATTCAAGCAGCGGCTCAATGCCGGCGAAGTGCGCGCCGCTGAAAAGCAGGACAATCAATGGCGCGTCAACTTCTGGGTCAAGCAGGGCATCCTGCTCGGCTTTCGCATGGGTCGGATCGAAAACTTTTCGATCAACTATCAGTTTCGCTTCTACGATAAGCACACCTATCCGCTCAAGCGCATCACCATAGACAGCGGCGTGCGGGTGGTTCCGGGCGGCTCGTCGTTGCGTGATGGATGCTACATTGCCCGTGGCGTCACCTGTATGCCGCCGATGTACGTCAACGTCGGCGCTTACGTTGACGAAGGCACCATGATCGATTCGCACGCCCTGGTCGGCTCGTGCGCGCAGATCGGCAAGCGCGTACACATTTCGGCGGCGGCGCAGATCGGCGGCGTGCTCGAACCCATAGGCCAGATGCCTGTGATCATCGAAGACGACGTGCTGGTGGGCGGCAACTGCGGCGTTTATGAGGGCGCGATTGTGCGCGAACGTGCCGTGCTCGCGCCGGGAACCATCCTGACCGGCGGCACGGTGGTCTATGATTTAGTGCGCGATGAATTCTATCGCAAGACCGCAGACGCGCCGCTTGAAATCCCTGCCGGCGCGGTCGTCGTGCCCGGCACACGCGCGGTCACCAAGGGTCGAGGGCCGGAGCTTGGCCTGTCGATCTACACGCCCATCATTGTGAAATACCGAGACGAAAAGACCGATGCCTCGGTGCGACTGGAAGATTTCTTACGATAGAGGCTAGAGGCTAGGGACTAGGGGCTAGAGCAAACGCGCGGCCCCTCTTCTCTAGCCTCCAGCCTCTAGCCTCTAGCCTCTATGTTTACACCCGCAGAGCGATTAAAGAACGTCCGCAAGAGTGCGACGCGCGTGCTTTATGACAGCGCGCCGCCGGGTTCGATCAATCTGGGATTGGGCGAGCCGGACTTCGCGACGCCCGAAGTCGTGCGCCGCGCCGCCATTGAATTCATCGAGCAGGGCTTTGTCGGTTACACGCCGAACGCCGGCATCTTGCCGTTGCGCGAGTGCATAGCGGCGTATCACAGCGAAGGCATGGCGTCGCCCTTTAAGGCCAATCAGGTTTGTGTAATGAATGGCACAGAAGAAGCCCTGTTCGCTGTCGTGCTGACGATTGCCGGGCCGTGCGATGAAGTGCTGCTGCCCGATCCGTGTTATCTCGCTTATCCGCCGATAGTCGAACTGGCAGGCGCGCAGGCGACCTATTATCGAATGCCTGCGGCGCGTGGCTTCACGTTTGACCGCGAGAGTTTTGACCAAGCGGTCACGGACAAAACGAAAATCGTCATCCTGCTGTCGCCGTCGAATCCGACGAGCCGCACCATCGCGCGCGACGATCTGCAATTCATCGCCGAACGTTTGCAAGGCACGAACGTCTATGTCGTGGCTGACGAAATTTATCGCGAGCTGTATTTTACGGAGCCGCCCGCGACCATTGCAGAGTTCTACGACCGGACGATTCTGGTTTCCGGTTTATCAAAGAGTATGAGCATGACCGGCTGGCGATTGGGCTGGTGCGTTGGCCCTGAAGAAGTCATCCGTCACGTCACGGTGATGCACCAGTATGTGTCGACCTGCGCTTCGGGCGTCTCGCAGCGCGCCGCGATTGCGGCGTTCACCGATGCCGGGCGCAAAGCGACCGCCGAGATGCGCGACGAATTGAAGCGCCGCAACGACGTGATGGCGCGCGCCATTGAGCGCGACTTGCGCCTTCCCTTTGTGCAGGGCGAAGGCGCTTATTACATCATGCTTGATGTCTCCGAGTTCGGCCCGTCGATGGACACCGCAATGGGACTGCTCAAGCATCGCGTCATCACCGTGCCCGGCTCGGCCTTTGGCGAGGAAGGCGAAGGCTACCTGCGATTATCGTTTTCCATTGCGCCCCAGCTTATCGAAGAAGGCATACGCCGCATCGCCTGTGGGCTTGACAACCCTGCGCATCGAGCCTAATCATCGCTTCACCCTTTGGATTATCAAAGCTATCTCAATTGGTGAGGCATCTATGCAATCGCACTTACTGTGGCTCAAACATTCAACGTTTTCACTGGCCTTTCTGATCGCTTTCTGTCTGCTCGCGCCTGTGCTTGCAATGGCGGCGGACTATCCGACGCATCCGCTTGATTCGTTGAGCGGCGATGAGATCGCGGCCACGGTCGAGGTCCTTAAAGCCAGCGGCAAGACCACTGAGGCGAGCCGCTACGCGACCATCATGCTGCGCGAGCCGCCCAAAGCCGAAGTCCTCGCCTTCAAGCCGGGCAGCAGTTTTCGTCGCGAAGCCTTCGCCGTCGTCTATGAGCGCGCCGCCAATAAAACGTTTGAAGCCGTCGTTGACCTCAACAAAAAATCGCTGCTGTCGTGGAAAGCTATGCCTGGCGTGCAGCCGGCGTTTCTAATCGAAGACTTCCTCTTGGTGCAGCAGATCGTGACCAAGGACCCGCAATGGCAAGCCGCCATGCGCAAGCGCGGCATCACGGATTTTAAGAACGTGCAGGTCGATGCGTGGGCTTCAGGGTTCTTTGGCACTGCCGATGAAAACGGCGCGCGCACCGCACGCGCGGTCTCGTACTATAACAAAGGGACGAAGAACACTTATGCGCGCCCCATCGAGGGCCTCATCGCTTATGTGAATCTGACCACAAAGCGTGTCTACAAGCTGTTGGACACAGGGGTCGTGGCGGTTCCAAAGCAAACCGGCGAACTCGACATGAAATCCATAGGCACGCAGCGCGAGGCCGTGAAACCTTTGCAGATCGTCCAGCCGCAGGGCGTCAGCTTTGCAGTCGACGGCAACGAAGTGCGCTGGCAGAAGTGGCGCTTCCGATTCAGCATGACGCCGCGCGAGGGCTTAGTCCTGCACACCGTCGGCTATGAAGACGAAGGCCGGCTGCGGCCAATTCTCTATCGCGCCTCGCTCTCGGAGATGGTCGTGCCTTATGGCGATTCGCAAGCCGGATGGTTCTTTCGCAATGCGTTTGACGAAGGCGAATACGGCATCGGTCGGTTGGCGCTGGGGCTTGAGCCGCTGATTGATACGCCCGAAAACGCCGTGACCTTTGATGCGGTTTTCGCGAGCGAAACCGGGGCGGCCATGCCCTTGAAGGGCGCGTTGGCGCTCTATGAACGCGACGGCGGCGTGCTGTGGAAGCACGCCGATTATTCGTCGTTTCCGTTCATGCATAACGAATCGCGGCGGGCGCGCGATCTGGTGCTGTCGTGGTTTGCCAACGTCGGCAATTACGAATACGGCTTCAACTGGATCTTTCATCAGGACGGCGTGCTCGAAATGGAAGTGCAGTTGACCGGCATCATGGCGGCGCGCGCCATTGACGAAACCGAGAATCATTCAGATCACGACGGCGACAGCCACGCGCACCGCGTCGCGCCCAACGTTGAGGCCGTGCATCATCAGCACTTCTTCAACTTCAGACTGGACATGGACGTTGACGGCTCGACCAACAGCGTCGTCGAAATGAATACGCAGGCGACGCCTACCGGGCCGCAGAATCCTTACCACAACGCGTTCACGATGGTTGAGACCCCCTTGCGCACAGAGCGTGAAGCACAGCGCCAGATGAGCATGGCATCGAGCCGCAAATGGAAAGTAATCAATCCTACCGTAAAGAATTCGCTGGGCGAGCCGACGGGGTACATCCTGTTTCCGGGCGAAAACTCGGTGCCCTTTGCCGGGCCGAAGGCTTCGGTACGCAAGCGCGCAGGTTTCATCAATGCGCACCTGTGGGCAACACCGTATGCGGCGGATGAGCGATTCGCTGCCGGCGATTACGTCAATCAGAGCGCCGGCGGCGAAGGCTTGCCGAAGTGGACGGCAGCCAATCGTTCGCTGGATAAACAGGATGTGGTGCTCTGGTACACCTTCGGCGTAACCCACATCCCGCGCCCCGAAGAATGGCCGGTGATGACCTGTCACCGCGCCGGCTTCAAGCTGCTGCCCGCCGGTTTCTTCACGCGCAACCCGGCGCTCGACGTGCCGAAATAATTTCAAGCTCAGGACGGGACTGGTTTATAGTTGAAGCAGAAGGGCGTGAGTTTATGGGAAACATTAAGACAGACATCTCGCTCCGCAAGTCGCTCCTTGAAGATGTTGAGGCGGTTGCCCGCGAAATGAAAATCTCCAAAAGCCGCCTGTTTATGATGGCAATAGAAGACTTCATTCAACGCCACCGTAATAAGAAGCTGCTGGAAAAAATCAACGCCGCCTATCAAGATGACGAACCGGATAGCGACGAAGCCTTACGTCTCAGCCGTATGCGTCGGCATCACCGCAAACTCGTCGAGGGCGAGTGGCAACCTTTTGCGGATTGAATGCGCATGCACCAGATGAACATACTCGATACGCTGTTGGATCTGTTCAAGAGCTATGGCTATTGGATCGTCTTCTTCGGCGTGATGCTGGAAAACGCCGGCCTGCCTGTACCGGGCGAAACGATTCTGCTGGCCGCCGGCTTCTTCGCCAGCGAAGGGCAGTTCTCTATGCCTATGGTGATGCTCATCGCCACCGCGGGCGCGGTGCTCGGCGATAACTGCGGCTACTGGATTGGCCACCGAGTCGGGCGCAGCGTGCTGCTCAAGTATGGCCGTTATGTGATGCTGACGGAAGCGCGCTTTCGCAGCATGGAAAAGTATTTTGCTTCGCACGGCGATAAGACCGTGCTGGTAGCGCGCTTCATCACCGGCTTTCGCGTCTTCACGGCGTTGTTTGCCGGCGCTTCACACATGCGCTGGCGGACGTTCTTCATCTTCAACGTGCTGGGGGCGATTTCCTGGGCAGTCGTCATGACGCTGCTCGGCTTCTTCTTCGGCAAAAGCTGGCACCTGCTTGAGCAATACATCAAAGGCGCGGGCTTCATTCTTGCCGGCGTTGTCGTGATCCTGATCGTCGTTTATCAACTGCTCAAACGCCGCAAGCGAATTGCCGAAGACGAGCGCGTGCCGGTGGGGGATGGCGATTAGAGCGCGACATCATCCTTCTTTGACTCGCACGCGCGCCCGGCCATAGAATCTTTGATGAGCAGCACGAATCGCGCGAACCGCCCAGCCGCGCCATATCAACCCTCTGGAGGAAATGTGATCCGCAACACCGCTCTCATCTCGCTCCTGCTCTTCAGCGCCTCAATGGTTCTGGCGCAGGTCGTGCAATCAAATGACGACGCCAGGAAACTGCACGCGCTCTTTGACGAAGACTGGCAGTGGGGCCTCAAGCAGTTTCCAGAAGGCGCGACCCTGTTGGGCGACAACCGCTACAACAACCGCCTCACCGATTATTCGCCGGAAGCCATTGCGCGCTACAAGGCGCACGACCGCGAGATGCTCGACCGTATTCAGAAGATTGATCGCGCGCGGCTCAGCGGCCAGGACGTGGTCTCTTACGATCTGTTTTTGCGCGACAAGCAACTCAACGTCGACGGCGGGCGCTTTCCTGCGGAGTTTCTGCCGATTGATCAGATGAATGGCGTGCAGATTACATTCGGCCAGCTTGCCACGAACACGCCGTTTCGCCATGCGAAAGATTATGAAGATTACCTGGCGCGGCTGGCGGCCTTTCCGAAACAAATTGACCAGACCACCGCCTTGATGCGGCGCGGCATGGAAACCGGCTGGGTGCAGCCCGCCGTGCCGCTGCGCTCGCTGCCGTCGCAGATCGAAGGACAGATTGCCGACGATCCGGCGAGCAGTCCGGTCTACGCGCCGTTCAAGAACTTTCCCAATACGGTTGCGCCAGCCGACCGCGCGCGGCTCTCGACGGCAGGCAAGCAAGCGATCAATGATTCATTCACGCCGGCGATGAAGAAGCTGCTGGCCTTCGTCCGTAACGATTACCTGCCCGCCGCGCGCAAACAGATCGGCGCGTCCGGTTTGCCCGACGGTGCGGCCTATTATCAATACGCCATCCGCCGCCAGACGACGACAAATCTGACGGCAAGAGAGATTCACGAGATTGGCTTGAAAGAAGTCGCGCGCATCCATCGCGAGATGGAAAGCATCATCCAGCAGGTCGGCTTCAAAGGCACGTTCTCAGAGTTCCTGACTTTCCTGCGCAGCGATCCGCAATTCTACTATACGAAAGCTGAAGACCTGGTCGCCGGCTACGCGCTGATTGCCAAGCGCGCCGACGGCCAGTTGCCACGCTTCTTCGCCGAGCTGCCGCGCAACTCTTATGGCATTCGCGTCATCCCTGATTATGAAGCGCCGGCCCAAACGACAGCTTATTATCAACCCGGCGCAGCCGATGGCTCGCGCGCCGGCCTGTACATGCTCAACACATACAAGCTCGACACGCGCCCGCGTTACGAAATGGAAGCCTTGACGCTGCACGAATCGGTGCCCGGCCATCACCTGCAAATTTCGCGCGCGCAGGAACTCAATGGTCTGCCTGACTTTCGACGTAATGCAGGTTACACGGCATACGTCGAAGGCTGGGCGCTGTACGCCGAATCACTGGGCGGCGAGATGGGCTTTTACACCGACCCATACTCGAAGTTCGGCCAGTTGACTTACGAGATGTGGCGCGCTTGCCGGCTGGTGGTTGACACAGGCATGCATGCGCTCGGGTGGAGCCGCGAACAGGCGATTGATTTCATGAAAGCGAACACGGCGAAGACCGAAAACGACATCATCGTCGAGATTGATCGCTACATCGTCTGGCCCGGCCAGGCGCTGGCTTATAAGCTTGGCGAATTGAAGATCAAGGAACTGCGCGCGCGGGCGGCGCGGGAACTTGGCGCGCGCTTCGACGTTAGAAAGTTTCATAACGCGATTCTCGACGACGGACCGCTGCCGCTCGACCTGCTCGAACGGCACATAGAGGATTGGCTGGCCGTCGAGAAGCGGAAGGAGTAATGCAATGATCGCGCGTCTATCGCAAATGAGCCTGTTTCTGCGAACCATTATTGTGACGCTATTGCTGGCGCTGCTCGGCTGCACCAGCCTCGGCCATTCAGATGCCGCTAACAACGCACCGGCCAACCACAATACAGCGAACGCCAATGAGTCCACTATGGAAAATCAAAAGCCAGCAGCAAGCGGCCCGCTTGATCCGCGACTCGCGGCGGCCAACGCCAGGTTCGGCTTCAAACTCTATTCGGAACTGACGAAGCAGAGCGCCGAAAAGAACATCTTCGTTTCGCCGGCAAGTATTGCGCTGTGTCTGACGATGGCCTACAACGGCGCGGAGGGCGAGACACGGCAGGCCATGGCGCGCGCCCTTGAGACGCAGGCATTGAGCCTCGAAGACCTTAATCGCGCTTACGCCGGCTTGAAAGCGGCGCTTGAAAATCCTGATGCCAAAGTGAAACTGCAAATCGCTAATTCCCTGTGGGCGCGGCAGGGTTTGCAATTCAAGGCGGATTTCATTCAACGGAACAAAAATTACTTTGGCGCGCAGGTGACGGCGCTGAACTTCGATGATCCGAGCGCCCCGGCGACGATTAACCAATGGGTCAGCGAGCAGACCAACGGCAAGATAGACAAGATCGTCGACCAGATCGATTCCCAGTCAATTCTCTTTCTGATCAACGCCATCTACTTCAAAGGTGCGTGGGCCAAAGAGTTCGATAAGGCCAAAACCAAAGAAGACAACTTTACGCTGGTGCGCGGCGCGAAGCGCCTGCCGATGATGTCGCAGTCGGGCAACTATCAGTATCTTGAGACCGGCGACTTTCAGGCGATCAGCTTGCCTTATGGCGGCGGGCGCGTCAGCTTTTATGTCTTTCTACCAACCGCTTCATCGAGCCTCGGAGCGTTTGAAAAGAGCTTGACTGAAGCCAAATGGCAGCAATGGATGACGCAGTTCCACGCCACGGATGGCGACCTCAGCTTGCCGCGCTTTCGCGTCACTTATGAAGCGACGCTGAATGATGCGCTGAAGGCATTAGGCATGGGTACGGCTTTTGATGAAGGGCGAGCCAACTTTTCAGGGATGATTCAGATGGGCGGCCAGAACGTCTACATCAGCCGCGTCCGGCACAAGACATTTGCCGAAGTGAACGAGGAAGGCACGGAAGCCGCTGCGGTGACTTCAACAGAGATGCGCGCCACCTCTATGGTGATGCCGCGCCAGAGATTCCGCATGATGGTTGATCGCCCTTTCTTCTGTGCGATTCGCGATAACGCGAGCGGCGCGGTCTTGTTCATGGGTTCAATCTACGACCCGCAATAACACCGCCGACCTGCGGTCGGATGGCGCCGCGGGGACGCGGCGACACGGCGAGAGGAACAGCCAGAATCTCTGTCCCCGCGTCGCCGTGTCGCCGCGTC
>JBBWZK010000259.1:0-4464 GCA_039648975.1 Blastocatellia bacterium | reverse complement strand
TCGACTTGCGGCAGGCAGAATTCTTCGAGCGGCGGCGCGTAGGGAACCGGCGTGTCAATCGATGTGACGCGCATTACAGGGCCGTCGAGATATTCAAACGCGCCTTCGTTGATGATGGCCGTCAACTCGCCGGCCATGCCGCCGGTGCGCGTCGCTTCGTGCAGGATAATCACCTTGCTGGTTTTCTTCACCGATTCGAGAATCGTTTCGCGATCAATCGGCAACAGCGTTCTGAGATCGATCACTTCGGCGTCAATGCCTTCCTGTTCGAGCTTCTCAGCCGCCTCGAGCGCCGTATAGACCATCGCGCCGTAGGTGATGATCGTCAGGTCGTTGCCGGCGCGGCGCACGGCGGCTTTGCCGATGGGCACGATGTAATCTTCGGTTGGCACTTCCTGTTTGATCTTCGGATTGCGGTACAACAGCTTATGTTCGAAGAACAGCACAGGGTCTTCGTCGCGAATGGCCGCTTTGATCAAGCCCTTGGCATCGTAAGGCGTCGACGGCTCGACCATCTTGAGGCCAGGCGTGTTGAGAAAGAACGATTCAACGTTCTGCGAATGGAACGGCCCGCCGTGTACGCCGCCGCCGCACGGCCCGCGCACCACCATCGGCAAACCGATGTCCTGGCGATAGCGGCTCTTGGCGGCGTAGTTGGTGATCATGTCGAAGGCGCACGAGATGAAGTCGATGAACTGCATCTCGGCGACAGGCCGCAGGCCCATCATCGCCGCGCCGCAGGCCGCGCCGACGATGGCGCTTTCGGAGATCGGCGTATCGATGACGCGCTCTTCGCCGAACTTTTGCAGAAAGCCGTCGGTCATCTTGAACGCGCCGCCGTAAGCGCCGACGTCTTCGCCTAAGATGAAGACGCGCTCATCGCGCTCCATCTCTTCCCATAGTCCCTGTCGTATTGCTTCAAGCAAGGTGATCGCTGCCATAGTTTAATTGATGTCCATTTCAAAATCGCAGCACGATGCCGCCGCTAATCAAGGCGTTGTTCTGGCGCTTCTTGAACAGCGTGAGAGTGAATGCCGGCGTGACGGTGTTGTAATCGCGCACCTCGCCGCGCAGGCTGATGAACGGCGCGACTTTCACGTCAACGCCGCCGCCGATGCTGTAGGCAATGTTGATCTTCACGTCGCTGTTAGCCGGCTGACCGTTGACGAGCGTGCCGCTCGGACTGAGCCGCGCGAGGCCGAGGCCGCCAACCACGTAAGGTGAAACCTTGCCGAGCGCCAACAGCTTCAGCTTGATGCCCGGCGTGAAATACAACGACGAATAGCTGCGCACCGAAAGGGCATTCGACGTGATGATGTTGGTCTTCGGCGTCACCGCCAGGGGAAAGTCGAAATAGAGCGACGCCACGCCAGCGGTGAAGAAGCGCGCTGAGTAATTCGCTTGCAGGGCGAAACTCGTGCCGGTGTGCGCGCCTGCATCGCCTGTGCTCGCGGCCAGACTGCTCTCGCCTGTCTTCATTGCGCCGATGGTCAAACCGATCTCGTTCTGCTGCGCGGCAACCGAAGCCGCACACAACAACAGCACGATGGCGAGGCCAACAATTCTTCCCTTCATGTTCGTTCCTTCTTTCCCTTACAACGGCAAATGAGTCGTCACCCCTCAGCCGTGGTCGGGTCGATGACCTGCTTGATTTCGGAAATGCGATTCGCCGGAAAGCCGCCGCGCGTGGCGTGCTCTCTGATCAAGGCTTCGTCCGGCGCGATGTAGACGCAATAAATCTTGTCGTCCGTGACGTAGCTGTGAACCCACTGGATGCTCGGCCCCAGTTGATTCAAGACGCCGCAGGACTGCTGCGAAATCGCCTGGAGTTCCTCTGCGGAAAGCTTCCCGGCACTGGGAATCTCACGCTCGATAACATACTTTGGCATTGTTTATCTCCTTCCTAAGATCAGCGCATCTGCATCGGCGCTCAATAGTCCATCCAGTTCATGGCATATTCGCCTGCCATTCCAAGGTTTCAAGGTGCAATTATAACTTACCCTCTCCAGCCAGCTTCAAAACGCGCTGCCGAATATCATTCGATATCCACATCCCTGCACTTTGCAGTTTTGGCAGAAGCGGCGCGATAGAACTCGTCAATCCCTGTGCTTTAGCCTCAAGCAATACTTTGAGAGTTCCCCAGATTGATAACCCGGCGGCTTGAGCAATCTGTCTTGCCATTGCGTCATCCAGCAACACAATGCGGTTTGGGTTTTCCAAAGCAAGCGCCATCGCAGCAAGTTCGCCTGCGCCTAAGTCTAATGTCAGCCATTCAGATGGCAGCGAAACCGGATCAACGATTTGAACCCATTCATAGTCGTTCAGAACAGGAACGTCGTAGCCTCTCTGCTGCCCCTCAATCAACTCATCCGCAACTGCGTTTGGCGTCCATACTTCACTGAACAGCTTCGGCAGCCAGTGCAAACTATCTATGCGATACAGGTACAGCAAAGGCGATGTATTGCTGATAGCTTCAGGCATTGTGACTTTCCAGATCACGCAACTCAGATTCAAGCGGGAAGACCTTGTAGCGACCAAGCGTTAACAGGAACTCGACGCGCGGCATTCCCGCAAGCTCGGCGGCTCGTCCCGATGATAAACGGCCCAACTCGTACAGCTTGATGGCGGCAAGCAATCGCATCTCATTAGCGAATGCGACCTCGTCCGTCTTTTCGGCCAGCAGAACCTTTTCTGGAATATCAATCACAACTTGCCTGGTACTCATAATTTCACTTCCCTGCGCCAATCGCATTCGGCTTGAGGTCATCGCTGTAAACGCCGCCGAGCGCTTCTTCAGGTTGCGGCGGCGGCTGGCTTTCGGTCCACGCGAGGTCTTCATCCAATAGCGCATTGACGCGCTGATTGACGGCGTCGATCTCTGCGGCGGTGGCGATCTGATTTTTCAACAACTGCTTTTCAAAGTTGTCTAGGGGATCGCGCCGCCGCCATTGGTCTATCACTTCTTTCGCTACATAAGATTGATTGTCGTGCGCCGCGTGGCCGCGCAAGCGAAACGTCTTGGCTTCGACGAGCGTCGGCCCTTCGCCGGCTCGTGCGCGCTCAACCGCGCGCCGCGCCGCGCCATAAACCGCCAGCGCGTCGTTGCCGTCAACGATCTCTGTCGGCATCCCGTAAGCTTTGGCGCGGTCGGCAATGTTCAACACGCGCATCTGACGGCTAGTCGGCGTCGAGTAAGCAAAGCCGTTGTGCTCGCCGATGATGACCAGCGGCAGGTTCTGTACCGCCGCGAAGTTGGCCGCTTCGTGAAACGCGCCGGTGCTGGTCGCGCCGTCGCCGATGTAGACCATGCCGACGGTCTTCTTCTTCTGCATGCGCGCCGCAAGCACCACCCCGTTCATCACCGAAACCAGCGTGCCAAGCGGGCTGACGGTGCCGATGAAGCCGCGCTTCATATCGGTGATGTGAATGTTCTGATCGCGCCCGTGACTGAGCGAAGTCGCGCGCCACAGATACGATGAAAATACTTCGCGCGGACGCGCCCCCATCACCAGCATCGCGCCGAGATCGCGCGTCAACGGCGACAGCATATCGCCGTGGCTGCGATCCAGCGCGTAAGCTGAACCGACTGCCGTCGCCTCCTGGCCGAGACTGCGGAACAATCCGCCGACGATCTTGCCTTGCTTGAGCAGATTGTCCAGCCGATCTTCCAACGACCGCGTCAGCCGCATGAAATAGAGCAGGTCGAGTTGTTGAATCTTGTCCATGAAAAGTCAGAAGTCAGAAGTCAGAAGTCAGAATATCGAAGACAGATCAGAATATCGAAGACAGAAAGGCGGAAGAAACCGCAAGGCCGGAAAAAGTGGAGGCGCACAGCACCGACTTCCTTTTCCATTCTGATTTCTGACTTCTGACTCCTGACTTCTATGCCCCATGAATCACCATGCCGTGCGCGTCTTCAAAGGCTTCGTGGATGCTTTCGGAGACGGTCGGGTGGGCGTGGATCATGTGAATCATTTCGGCGACGGTGGCTTCCATCTGCAAGGCCGCGCCGCCTTCGACAATCATCTCGGTCGCACTCGGGCCGATGATGTGCAGGCCGAGCACTTCATCGTATTTCTTATCGCTGACGACTTTCACCAGTCCTTCGGTCGCACCGACGATCTGCGCTTTCGCCAGCACAGGAATCGCGAACTTGCCGATCTGCACGTCGTAGCCGCGCTCGCGCGCCCTGGCTTCCGTGAGCCCGACGCTGGCAACTTCGGGGCTGCAATAGGTGCAGCTCGGCACGTGATCGTAATTGAGCGGGCGTCCGTCAAGGCCCGCGATGGTCTCGACGGCGAGGATGCCTTCCGCCGAAGCGACATGCGCCAGCCACGGCGTCGGAATCACGTCGCCGATAGCATAGACGTTCGGCTCCGCCGTGCGCATGTAAGCGACAACCTTGATGTAGCCGCGCTCCAACTCGACGCGCGTGTTTTCAATCCCAAGTCCATCGGTGTAAGC
>JBBWZK010000256.1:0-6156 GCA_039648975.1 Blastocatellia bacterium | reverse complement strand
AATGTGCTCGATCTGACATTCAAGCGCATACAGTTCACGCCCGACCTGATGCCGTCCGATATCACCGGCACAGACATCATTGAAGAAGACCGCGCCACAGGGCACCGCAATCTGCAATTCATTCGCGGGCCGCTGTTCGCCAACATCATCCTCGCCGACGAAATCAACCGCACGCCGCCAAAGACGCAAGCCGCCTTGCTCGAAGCCATGCAGGAGGGCACGGTGACAATTCAGGGAACTACCTATCAATTGCCGGAACCGTTTTTTGTGCTGGCCACACAGAACCCGATTGAGATGGAAGGCACTTATCCGTTGCCCGAAGCGCAACTGGATCGTTTCATGTTCAACATACAGATTGGCTATCTCAGCGAAGACGATGAGGTGGAAGTCGTCAATCGCACGACCTCCGTGCAGGATTTTAATTTCGAGCGCAACGTCTCGGGCGAAGACATACTGGCCTTTCAAAAACTGGTGCGCCGCGTGCCGGCCTCTGAAGCGGTGACGCGCTATGCGGTACGGCTTGTCGGCGCGAGCCGACCCGATGGCGCGAGCGCGCCGGATTTCGTGCGCCGTTGGGTGACCTGGGGCGCATCGCTTAGAGCGTCGCAGTTTTTAATCCTCGGCGGCAAAGCGCGAGCCATCATGAGCGGGCGCTACAACGTCAGCGTCGAAGATGTGCGCGCCCTGGCCTACCCGATTCTGCGGCATCGAATCCTGTTGAACTTCCACGCCGAATCCGAGCGCGTCAAGCCGGACGATGTGATTCGCCGTTTGATCGAAACCGTGCCGGAGCCGAAGTCTGGATTATAAGAGGTGCCTTATGCAAGCCATCGCGATTGGCCTACTTCTCAATCTACTTTTTATGCAGGCGCCTGCCGGCGCGCGCAAAACCGACAGGGAGCGCAGCGGGTTGGTTGGCAACGTGCGCTCAACCTTCATAGAAATTGCCCCCCTGTCAAAAGACATGGTTGAAGAAAAGCGGTTCGGTAATTCGGTTGCTCGCTATGACGAGCAGGGGAACCTCATCGAGCGGGTTCAATATGCTGACAACCGAATTATCGCCAGAGATATTTACAGCTATGATGCGGATGGCAACTACACGAAGAAACAATATCGCGCCCAGAGAAGTAATCCGACTAGCGAGCCATCGCCCCCTGCGCCGAATGTTTTTCGATGCGCCGCCAAATATGATTCCGAGGGGAATCTCATCAAAGAGGCTTGCTTGAGCGCCGACGCCAAAGCGTCAAACAAAACTGAATACAAACTGGATAAAGCAAATCATCGGCTGGAGACGATCAAATATGCGGCTGACGGTAAGGTAAGCTCTCGGTGTGTCGAAACCTTTGGAGAGCGCGGCCAAACGGTAGAGGAAGATTGTCGGTACAAAGGCCCCCCTGGCAGTGCTGGCCGGGTCAGGCGAACCTATACTTATGAGTTTGACACCACAGGGAATTGGATTAAACGGTACTCGACAAGCTGGCAAGGCGATCACGATAAGCTGTTGCCCATCGGCAAGGATGTGGTTTATCGCACGATCTCTTACGATGCATCGAAGGATGTGCATCCGGATAGCAGCGCCAGGATGGTGGACGAGATGCCTGCCGGCCCTTATATCATCCGCAAATCCGGCGGCGTTCTTCAGCAAAGCGCCACCCGGCGCGTTACGCCTGCGTACCCGCCGGCGGCAAAGGCGGCTGGCGTTTCAGGCGCGGTGGTCGTCGAGCTGACGGTTGACGAGACGGGCAAGGTGATTCGCACAAGGGTCATCTCCGGCCCTGCCGAACTGCGCGTTGTGGCCGAGGAAGCAGCGAAGGGCTGGGAGTTTAAGCCGACGACGCTGTCAAATGTCCCTGTGAAAGTCATCGGCACGATTACTTTCAACTTCAATCTGTAATCGGCGACTGCGAGTTCATAGATGCAAAGCAGCAAGTCAATCGGAACCCGATTCCTCGCGCCGGAAGTGCTGGCGCGCATCAACTCGCTTGAACTGGTCGCCCGCTCGGTGGTCGAGGGCTTCATCTCCGGTTTGCATCGCTCGCCTTATCTGGGATTCTCGACAGACTTTGCCGAGCATCGCCAGTACATGCCCGGCGATGATCTGCGGCATCTCGACTGGAAGCTGCTGGCGCGCACCGACAGGCTTTACATCAAGAAGTATCAAAGCGACACCAACACGCAGATTCATCTGCTCATCGACGCCAGCGCATCGATGAACTACGCCAGCGCGGCGGTCAGCAAGTTGCAATATGCGCAGTATCTCGCCTCGTCGCTCGCCTATCTCGGCGTGCGACAGCACGACTCTGTAGGCTTGCATACATTTGATGAAGAGACGATTGAGCACGTGCCGCCGGGATCGCGCACCGGCCATCTGCGCACCATACTTGGCGTCATCGAGCGCATCTTTCCCGGTCGCGGCACGCGACTGACCGAACAACTGCACCGCCTGGCCGAGTTGCTGACGCGGCGCGGCATCATCGTGTTGATTTCGGATCTCTACGACGAGCCGGAGCGCCTGATGCAGGCGCTTCAGCATTTGCGATTCAAAGGCAACGAGGTGATCGTCTTTCACGTGCTGGATCGGCAGGAGCTTGAGTTTGATTTTGATGAGCCGCTGGTGCTGGAAGACGCCGAAAGCGAAGAGCAGTTGCACGTCCTGCCCGACGTGCTGCGCGACGAATACCGCCGGGCAATCAAGCTGCATATCGATGCCTTGAAAGAAGGCGCGGCGGGCAATCGGATTGATTATGAATTGCTGAAAACCTCGGATCCACTCGACGCCGCACTGTTCTCGTACCTCGCGCGCCGCTCGCAGTTTGGATGAGGAGCAGCCTTACAGGGCTAGACCGTAGCGTTGCAGATTGAGGTTAAGGAGTGGCTATGAAGCGCCAGGGACTAATTCAAGACACGGATGCAGAGGCGCATCGTTTACTGATCGAACTAGCCCGACGAACGCCGGTTTGGAAAAAGTTTGCTCAGGTGGCTGCGACGACTGAAACTTGTCGGGCATTTGCGAAGGCTGGGATTAGGCGGCGCTACCCCAATGCCAGCGAAGACGAAATGAGAAAGCGGCTGGCTGCTGTCGTGCTTAATCGTGAAACCGTTATCAAAGTCTACGGGTGGGACCCGGACAGAGAAGGCTACTAATGCCGATCAATCAGGTTGATGTTTTGTTCAAAGTAGTCAATGTGCTTGATGAGTTGGCGATCCCTTATGTCATCGGCGGCTCGTATGCAAGCTCGGCGCATGGCTTTGCGCGCGCGACGATGGATATTGACATCCTCGCCGCAATTCGACCTGAACAAACCGAAGCTTTTGCAGCGAAACTTGAGCCGGAGTTTTACGCCGACGATCACGCCATCCGCCGTGCTGTGATGACGAAACGCAGTTTCAATGTGATCCACATAGAAACCTCTTTCAAGATAGATGTGTTTGTTGCCAAGCCCGGTAGCTTTGATGATCAGCAACTGGAGCGCCGCCAGTTAGAAGTTGTGGATGAAGACCAGCAACGAACGGCGTATGTTTCAACAGCAGAGGACATCATCCTCGCAAAGCTCCGCCGGTATCGTATCAGCAACGAAACCTCCGAAAAGCAGTGGAATGATGTGCGCGGCGTGGTCGAAGTACAAGGTGAGAAATTGGACAGAGTGTATCTCCGAAAATGGGCAGAGCCTCTGGGCGTCTTGGATTTGCTGGAAAGAGTCTTTTCAGAAGCGGACAAAGGTGTTGAGGCTTTGCCGCTTGATGATTGATAGCAGTATTTCTTTCGAGGTGTAATGGCGTTTCTGAATCCAATCTTTCTGTTAGGAGCCCTGGCGGCGACGTTGCCGGTGCTGGTGCATCTGGTGCGGCGAACGCGGGCCGCCAAGTTGCAGTTTCCGTCGTTGATGTTTCTGCGGCGCATCGAGCAGAAGACCATACGCAGACGCCGACTGCGCAACTGGTTGCTGCTCGCTCTGCTCTGCGCGGCGCTGCTGCTTTTGGCGCTCGCCTTTGCGCGGCCCTATTTCAGCGGCGCAAGCGCGGCTTCGGCGGCAAGCAATCAGTCGAGCAGCGTCATCCTTATCGATGCCTCTTACAGCATGCGCTACGGCGACGTCTTCAATCGAGCGCGGCAGGCGGCGCGCAACGTGATCAACGAATCGCCATCCGGCGAGCAATTCGCCGTCGTGCAGTTTTCGCGTAGCTACGACGTGCTCGTGCCAATGAAGCAGAGCCGCGACGAGGCGCTTGCCGCCGTCGCGCAGATGCAACCCGGACTCGGCGCGACCGATTACCTGCAAGCCGTGCAAGCCGCCATCTCTCTGCTGAAAGATGCCGGCGGCGCAAAACGCATTCACCTGATCTCGGACTTTCAAGACGCCGGCTGGAATCGCAACGCGCCGCCGGTTAAGTTGCCTGCCGACATCAAGCTCAATCCGATTGACGTAGCCCATGCGCAGCCTTCTAACCTCGCCGTCCTCGACGTTAAAGCCGAGCCGGTGGTTTATCAGCAAAAGTACGCCGGCAAGCTCATTGCCCGCGTGGCCAACTTCGGCGCGGAAGCGGTAAGCAATGCGACAGTCGATTTCAAGCTCAACGATTTGACGGTCGAGCGGCGACAGTTGAAGCTCGATCCGAACGAGCAGGGCGTGGTTGAGTTCAGCGGCTTCAATGTGCCGGAAGGCGAGAACCGCGCGTCAGTTGAGATAGCCCGCGATGCCTTCACGCTCGACGACAAATCCTTTTTCACCATCCGCCGCGAAGATCAAAGCAAGGTATTGGTGATTGACACGGCGACGCGCGGGCGTAGCGAGAGCTTCTTTCTGCAACAATCGCTCGCCGCCGGCGAGAATAATCAGTATACGCTGACGACGAAGACCGCCGGCACAGCCAGCCCTGCCGAGCTTGAGGCGTATCGCGTCATCATCGTCAACGATGCCGGCGGCATCAGCGACGCGCTTGCGGCAGCGATCAAAGCCTTCGCCGAACGCGGCGGCGGCGTCATCCTTGCCGCAGGCCGCCACACAGACGCAGGCGAATTCAATCGCGCCTTTGCCGGTCTTGCGCCGGCGCAGATCGGCGAAACCGTGCAATCGCGCAGCTATGCCCTGATGAGCCAGCTCAAGAGCGATCATCCCATCTTCGCGCCGTTCCAGCGCGGCGGGCGGCTGGCTTCAACGCGGGTTTATGGGTATCACAGGGCGACGGCGGGCGACGGCGCGACGACGATTGCCGCGCTCGATGACGGCAACCCGGTTATCGTCGACGGATTGGCAGGGCGCGGCAAAGTATTATTGATTACTACGACGCTCGACACGGCGTGGAATGATTTGCCGCTGACGCCCATGTTTCTACCGCTGGCGCGGCAGATGCTCGAATACCTCGGCGGACGCCAGTTGCCTGCGGCTTACACCATCGGCCAGGTGATCGCCGCGCCGCCTGACACGGACGGTTCGCTACCGGCGATTGACAATCCTGCGGGTGGCCGATTGAACGACGTGCGCCAGAATCCGACGGGCGAACTAGCCTTCGATGCCGCGGAAATTGGTTATTACAAATTTCGCTATCGCAATCGCAACGAATTCGCGGCGGTCAATCTCGACTCGAAAGAATCCGATTTTGCGAAGTTGAACATAGACGACTTCGTCGCCAGCCTGACGCGTGAGCAGAGCGACCACGATGTGCCGCCCGTCCAGTCGCCGCGCATCACTGCGGAAGAGATTGAAGCGCGGCAACGATTGTGGCTGCCATTACTCTTACTGTCGCTGGCCTTGTTCGTCGCCGAAGCCGCGCTGGCGCGGCGCATACGCATCGCCAAACTGGTCGGCTGATCGGATTTCATGTAGGGGCGACCCTCTGTGGTCGCCCCAGCGTCATTCGCGAACCAGTATCAGGAATGCGGCTTCCTTTGCAAAATGTCGTTTGCCGATCTGGGGCGACCACCTCGGGCCGCCCCTACAAAAGAAATTGTCTATACTCACTCCATCAGCGAGAGGAGAAAGCGCGATGAGTTCACACGAAAAGAGCCTCAATGATTTAATCGCTCAGGTTCGTTCGCGCATCCGTGCGCGGCTGGCGCTCAAAGGGCTGGCGATCACCCTGGCTATTGCCGCCGCCTCACTGGTCATCGCGGCGATGCTGGCCGAGCGCGTCCATCACAAGCCGGGCGTGCTGCTC
>JBBWZK010000242.1:0-48863 GCA_039648975.1 Blastocatellia bacterium | reverse complement strand
CCGTGATGAACGGCAGGTTGATGTCGGTCTCCATCACCGTGGAGAGCTCCATCTTGGCCTTCTCCGCCGCTTCCTTGAGCCGCTGCAAGGCCATCTTGTCTTTTGACAGATCGATGCCCTGGTCTTTGCGGAACTCGTCAATGATCCAGTCAATCAAGCGCTGATCGATGTTGTCGCCGCCCAGATGCGTGTCGCCGTTGGTCGACTTCACTTCGACAACGCCTTCGCCGACTTCGAGAATCGAGATGTCAAACGTGCCGCCGCCGAAGTCGAAGACGGCAATCGTCTCGTCTTTCTTCTTGTCTAATCCGTAAGCCAGCGCCGCCGCCGTCGGTTCGTTGACGATGCGCTTGACGTCCAAGCCGGCGATGCGGCCCGCGTCTTTGGTCGCCTGGCGCTGCGAGTCGTTGAAGTAGGCAGGCACGGTGATGACGGCTTCGGTGACTTTCTGGCCGAGAAAGTCTTCTGCCGCCTGCTTGAGTTTCTGGAGGATCATCGCAGAAATCTCCGGCGGCGACCAGTCCTTGCCGCCCGCCACGATGCGCACATCATTGCCTGCCTGCGTCACTTTGTACGGCACCATCTTCATCTCTTCCGAGACCTCGTCAAACCGCCGGCCCATGAAGCGCTTGATCGAATAGACGGTGTTCTCAGGATTAGTGACTGCCTGACGCTTGGCAACCTGGCCGACCAGCCGGTTCCCATCTTTGGTGAATGCAACCACAGAGGGCGTCGTCCGCGCGCCTTCGGCATTGGTAATGACGACCGGCTCGCCTCCCTCCATCACGGCGACAACCGAATTGGTTGTCCCCAAGTCAATTCCTATAATCTTACCCATTTTTCTAACCCTCCAGATTTTAAGGTCCAACTTATCTTAATATCTGAGCCTTTCATTGTCAAGTTTATTGTAATCAAAGCAGTCAGATTTCACTTTGGACTCGCTGGACTTCTTGTAGGAATTATTTCTTGTGGTTTAGTGGCGATCTCCGACCGTCTCTAAACTATCGATAAGGTGTCAAAGCGGGTAGGCAGCGCGTCAGGCAGAGAACGCCGTGCGGCTTTAGTCGTCGGCTGTAGGCTTTTTGAAGTGTGCGAGTGTGAAGGCGATGGCGGCATAGATAACCAGCAGCGCGCCGGGCGGCACGAGCCAGATGGCCAGTCCTGGGTCGCTTTCCGTGTGCCAGATGCCGGCGACAAAGAAGCCTGCGGGCATCAGCAGCGCGCCGATGCGCAGCGCCGCGAGCGCCGCTTTCGGGACATGCGGGCGGCGCTGGAGGACGAGCGCGGCGACGATGAGGACGATGCCAAGCAAGGTGCCGTGCGTGTGCCCTAAGCGGAACAACTCGCGCCGCTGCGGGTCGTTCAGATAAGCAGGTATCTTGTAGCCGATCAATCCTTCGAGCAGCAGACCGACGCTCATCCACACGGCGATGCTCGCCCAGCCCTGTCGTAGCAAACGGTCGGCGGGACTGACGGGCGCGGCGGGTTTCGTAGCAACGTGCGGGGCGTTGGTTTTCGGTTTGGTCATTCTCGTTTTCTGCCAATCGGCACAGGTGGCCAAGTGCGCAAGCTAACCGCTTGCGCTACATTCTCATTCCCCGACTTCTACATCAACCTCTTTGCGGCGGGCGCGAAGCTCGGCGGCAAATATAGCGATCCGTTGCCTGACGGACGTATCGAAGAGACTGCGCCACTGGTCGAGCGCCGCCTGTCTGACTGCGGCGGCGGCCAGATAATCAGGCTTCGGCGTCTTCCACGGGCCAGCCGCCAGTCCGTTCGCAGCAAAATAACGCACAATCGGGTAATTATCGGCGAAGGCTTCCACCAGATAGGGCGCAGCCCACTGCACGTCAGGCTTCATCATGCCGTCGCCGCCCAGAGCTTCCGCCGCCAGCGCCCGCGTCAACGCATCGCCCGCAAACAACATTCGCGGCCCTTCGGCCATCTCGAACTGCGCATCATTGCTCGGCGGCGTCGCGCGATACCTGGCAGGCCACAGCCGCTGCGATTCACGAACCGCCCAGTTGACCGATTTATCAAGGTGACAGAGATTGCACGCATTCGGCGCTCCTTGAGTCGCCGTGAGTTGCGGCTGCGGCACGCTGATGTCATGCGTCGGGTGAAAGGTCATCACGCCGTAGACGGCGCGCGGCATATGGCAAGTGTAACACTGGCTGCCAATCGAATCGGCCTTGTGGCCCGTGTGCCTGGCGAGCGCCGCCGACGACGCGACCTGTTGATGGCAGGCGAGGCACGGTTTATTCGTGCGGTTCTCGTCGGTGATCATGCCCTTCGGGTCGCCACTATGCATGGTATGGCAGGTCAGACAATTGATGCGCTGCGCAGGGTCGCCATCGATGTAACACTTCGAGCGCAGGATGCCCTGGTACTCGTAAGCCGTCAATCGCGGCGAGCTGTCCGCCCAGAAACGCGTGGCGAATGAATAAGGATGATCCCTGCCCTCTTTGTCTTTTCTCTCGATAATCGTCTCGCGCGTCACCGGCCTGTAGTAGCGCGACAAATCTTCGCCGGCGTTGAAGGGGTCGCCTTTGCTCATGATCTCCTGTATGCGGCTCAGAGGTTCAGGGACGCGCTGGCCGTGGCAGTGGCCGCAGACCATCAGCGAGCGTTCCGGCGCGAGCTTCATCGGCTGGATAATCTGCGTGGCCGGCTTAGTCGACCAATTCCAGAGTGTACGAGTGAGCGGCGAAACGGCGGCTTCGGCGTGCGCTGCCGCAGGGCCGTGACACGCGCCACAGGCGATGCCGAGTTCCGCGACTTCTGTGTTGAACCGCCGTGTGCTGTCCATATTCGGCTGCGCTTTGACATTGTGGCAAAACACACAATTCGCGTCCCACGGCGACTGGTGTTGAAAGAAGTTGTCGTTGTCCGGATAAAAGAACGAACCGTTCAGGCTCATCCAGCGGCGATTGACCAGATCGTAAGCCAGCGGCAAACGAATGTACTGGCCGTTCTGCTGCGTCACGTACTGCTCGATGCGGCGCGAGCCGACGGTGCGCTCGATTGGATAAACCTGCGTGCGGCCATCGGCGAACGTGAGGGTCATTGAGAATTTGCCGTCGCGTTTTTCCATGCGCGCGCGGACGCCGAGATATTCAAACGTATTATCGCGCTCGAAATCGCCTTGCACCGATTCCACACGCGCTTCCTGCGTCATGCGGCTATGGTAGGTGCGCGCCCACGAGCCGTAATGCTCGGCATGGCAGGCGATGCAATTCTTCGATGCGAGGTAATCTTCATCCGTGTGGCCGGCGCGCGTGCCTCTGTATGCGGGGCGCAGAGCGAGCACCGTCACGGCGACTAGGATCGCGATGCCGAGCGTCAGGATGAAGGACTTGATTGCCATGCGTCAGCTACTTCTTCTGGCCTCTCGCCAGCTCAAGGTATTTGCGGTAGGTGGGTCGACTCAGCAGCTTGTACTGGATGATATGGATAGCCTGTGCCACCTCTTCTTCGTCCATCGGGTGGAGCTTGGGCAGTCGGAAGAACTGGCCTGCGGCTTCGGCCACCGCCTCCCAGCAGTCGGCCTCTGCTGGCGTCATCCCAGAAGCGATAACCCGTTGGCGATCTTGCTTCTGCTCCTCCTCGTTTCTCTCAACTGCAAGTTGGGCACCAGGCCCTGTTGCAAGGCTTGCGGTTGCTCCCGCCGCAGCCATTGATTTCAATAGTTCCCGTCGAGTCAATTCCTCCATTTTATTCCTCCAGATCCGTAGACCGATCAAAAGAAGTCTGCGAGAACATATGTCGAGCTGAGACAAACAGAAAATTGTCCGCCTGATTCCAGTTAATTCGCGGCCTCGCCCGCCGCGTGTTTGCCCCGCCGGCGCAGGATGCGCGCGCCCATCCAGACATATTCGATGGCCGAAGCGATGACCGAGGTGATGACCAGCCCGTACATGATCGGCAGCAGAAACTTCATCAACGTTATCAACTTAAAATGATTAAAGATGATAAACCAGAAGATCAAACCGATTTCGAGAAACGTGTTCACCTTGCCGAGCATCGTCGGCTTGAAGCCTTTGTAACGGGTCAGCAGATAGACCATCAGCGAGCCGAGCAGAATGAATAGGTCTCTGCCGATGACGGCGGCAACCAGCCATAAAGGGATCGGCTCAAAGCCTGCACGCGGCAGCCCCATCACGATGTAAGAAGCCGTCGTCAACAGTTTATCCGCCGCCGGGTCGAGAAAGCGGCCAAAGGCCGATTGCTGGTTGAAGCGCCGCGCCACGTAACCGTCAAAAAAGTCTGTGATGCCGGCGATGAAAAAGATGATCACCGCCAGCCCGAAGCGGCCTTCTTTAACCCAGTAAAGAAACGGCGCGAGCAGCGCGATGCGCAGCAGTGTGAGCATATTCGCCACCGTCCACAGCCTGGCCTGTGGATTTGCGGCTGGCGAAGCTTGCTCGCCCGGTTGAATAGGTCTCGTCTGCATGTGCGCAAGGGATTATAAGAGCCGCTAACGGCGCGGCGCAACCAGCCTGCCGGTCAGCCGGTTTCGTCGCGGTTCAGGCTCTTTTACCCTGATTCGGCGACGTTTGTTGCGAAATGATTGAGGACATCTTGCGAAAAAATTGTAATGCTGGCGGGCATATTGAAGATGTCAAGGGTAGCCTTTATGCTTATATCTCTGACACAGGTGTGAAGGCAAGCACCGAACAAAGGCGATCAGGTTAATCGAGAACAAACAGGGAAGATCAAGGGGGAAAATGCAGTTGTCATTGTCATCTTTTGCAAAGCAGGCTCTTTTCAAAGCGGTCATACTGGCCATCCTCATTACCACCGTTGCGGCGCTGCAAAGCAAGGCGACCGCGCCGGTCGGCGTCGTCGAAGCGCAGATCGAACAGTCCAACAGCATCATCCCTGATGGGCTGACGACCGGCTACACGGAACTCGATCAGATGATTGTTGACACGGGCTCGAAGTACGGCGTCGATCCAAAGTTGATCTATTACGTCATGCGCCAGGAATCGCGCTTCAAACGGCAAGCGCTGTCGCCCAAAAACGCGCAGGGGTTAATGCAACTCATCCCTGCGACCGCCGAACGATTTCATGTCGACATACACGACCCTGAGCAGAACATCAAAGGCGGCGTGGCTTATCTACGCTGGTTGCTGACCCACTTTGATGGCGACGTGCGGCTGGCGCTTGCAGGCTACAACGCCGGCGAACGCACGGTCGAAAAGTGCGGCAACCAGGTGCCGGAAATCACCGAGACCAAGAATTACGTGAAGAACATCACCGCCGCTTACGGCAAGACATATCATCCGGTGCTTCGACCTGAACAGGCCCGCGCCGCATTCGGCATCGCTTCGGTGAACGTCGAAGCCGAATAGATTCCCAGCAGTTGCTTGTAGCCACGCGAGCCGTCGCTTGGATGAAGCTTTGGCAGGCAATCAAGGTGTGCAGTAAATACAAATGGCGAGTTGCGTGAAGGCGTTTCACGCAACTCGCCGTTTGCTTGAGCAACGGGTTATCTTCTTCGCGACCTTCCGGCGGGTTTCTTGCCTATTGGCTCGGCAGTAATCTGTTTTACAATCAACCGGCCATTGCTGTCGCGGCTCGTCTCGTATTCAATCGGCACAGGCTTGCCGGCTTCGTTGAGGGTGCGAAGCGTGAAGCCTTTGCGCCCGTTACTGATGCCGAGCGTCACCGGCAGCACACCGCGAAAGCCGTCCTTGATATAAGCGCCGTTGTAGCGCCCCGAATCTGGCGTGTAATACAACACCCAGAGACGCGTGAAATCAATCGGCCCTTCCGTGCTCAGACTCTTCATCAAGCCAAGGTAATTGTTATGCAAACCACCTTTCTTGTCTTTCGTCTGATCGAGCACGACCCAGCCGGTGAAGCGCCGGCCTTCGCCTTCAAGATGCAGAATCTCGTCCGGCACATCGAGCTGCACCTGTTGCGCGCCCACCCAGCCGGCGCGCAGCACTTCGGATTCCGGTAAACGAATCTGTAACCACAGCACCGTTTTCGGGCCTGTATCGTCATCCGAATCGTCCGTCTCATCCGTGTCGGTCTGCTTATCGGGCTTAATGATGGTGCGCGCCTTGCCGACGATCTCCACAGGCGTGCCGCGACTCAGATAAGTCACCACGTCGCCGTCGGCTTCCTGGCGCAGCCGTGTCTGTACTTTCAAATGTCCTGTGCCCTGCGACGGCAGGGCTTGCGATTTCTCGAATAGCGCATTGATCTTGTCGACCACCGACTTGTTAATGACATAGCGCGTCTCGACCCAGCCTTCAGTCGCGGCTTTATCCTTGGTGCGGACTTTATACCATTCGACGACGCGCGTCGGCGTTTTGAACTGCGCCTGTTCGAGAATGTCTAGCCGGTCGCCGCGCTTGACTTCGGCAAGATCGAGCGCCGCCGGCGCGGTGGTCGAGCGAATCTTGAGCTTGGGCGCAATGACGACGCCTTCGTCTATCTTGGTATCGCCGGAGATCAAGCCGCAGCCGGCCAGCAACAACGATGACAGCACAAGGGCGCTGCCCGCCAGAATATTTCTCTTCATCAATGTGTTTATGATTTGCATCGGCTCACAGTGGGGTCACAAGAAAGCTATCCGAGCGGCGTGCGCGGTGTCAAGCAAGGCGTGGCGGGATAAAGGTGGGAAGCGACGATAGGAAAAGCGACGGGACAGGCTGCCGACCTGCCCCGTCGTCTGACTCCTCGCTGTGCGGACTGCCGGTCGTCGCGTCAGCCGTAAGCTTGCGCGACCGCCGCGCTTACACGCCGCTGTTGGTATTGGCAGCTTTCGCCTTACGCTTCGCTGGTCTGTGCGTGCGCATCTTCGGCGCAGGTGCCGCCTCGGCAGTTGCGCCCATCTCCTGCAAAGCGGCGCGTACGCCTGCGGCATCGTTCATGCGCCACTTGTTGCTGAGGTCAACCAGCTTGAGGCGCTGCGCCTGATCGGTGACCATGCACTTGCCCTGCGACCAGAGCATGCCGTCGTTGATAATCTTACTCGGTTCGCCATCATAGCTCGGCAGCGGCTCTCTGGCAGCCAGCGTGGCGAGCCGGTTCAAACAGGCCTGGGGATCGGTCGGCATGGCCGCTGCGTGCGACATGGGTTTCTTGCGCTTCTTGGCCTTCGGTTTCGCAGGGGCGGCGGATTTGTTGGCGTTGCCCTGAAAGGCAAGCGCCGCGACGGAAAACTCGGCGGCCAGCGCGACCACAACAGCGACAGCCATGAATAGGGTCAGCAGTTTCGATCTCATAAAGAAACCTCCGTTAAATTTGTGGTCGCGCGAGCAAGCGGCGACCGAAGTTTTTTGCAAGGCGAGGTAATCATCACGCAAACGCCTCTTCTTACTGTAAGAGTCCACTGCGGTTGATTGCGAGCAACAAACGAGATGACGAATGATGAACGCGCTGGCCGCGACCTATCACTCACAACTTTGCATTCTGCGGAACGCCGACAAGATAGTCAATACGGATGCGCGGCAGAGCCGATATTTTCTAAAACTGATGCGTGATGCGTGATACGTGAACTACACGCAAAAGCTTGTCAACCGGCATCGCCTCTTACCGCATCACGCATCACGCATCACGCATCATTTATGCTTATCGCCGGCGCATGCGATCAATCGCCTGGCGGAAACTCTCGCGCATCTGTTCAAGGCTGGCGGCGAGTCGACTGATCTCGTCGCGCAAGGTGAAATCAGCCAGCCAGCGCAACATCATCGGGTCACGGTCTTTGGCCGGCACTGACAATTCGCCGACGCCCCAGCGGGTCACAGCTTCGTTCAAGCCCTCAAGCCGCAAGCCCAGCGCGCGGCCATAAAAAAATCCGCCCGCGCCGGCAAGCAATAGGGCTATCGCCATAATTAACAACAGCGCCGTGCGCACCGCAGGGGTCGCGCCGGCCAGCACCCGCGTATTACGCGCCACGCCGAGACTGCCCACGTCCGCGCCGTCCACCGCTTTGATCGGCTGCCAGGCGATAGCGTAGCTTTCATTACCTTGCTCAATGAGTTCGTCGCTCTTCGTCGCATCGCATCGTGTGCCCATCAACGCCGATGCCGTTTCGCTGCCGGTTGCGCCGGCCAGGCTCGATGCAATGATGGCATTCTGATAAGCGACGACCGCGCCGGCGTCTTCTTCCGTATTGCGGTACAGCGTCTGGCGTGTCTCGGCAACCAGCGGCGTTTGCAGCGGCGTCGCGCCCGGTCGCGGCTTCGAGTCGTTGTTGATCATCTGGCCGATCAGCGCGAGGCCCACCGCCCGCCCGCCGCCTTGAATGGGCGCGGCGGCTTCGATCATCAGCGCGTCGTCAACCGTTGCGCCATTGATCAATTTGACTTGAGCGCGGAGATCGAGGCCGAGTGCTTGCAAACGTGTGCCGCGCTCAATGGTCGCCGCCGACAGGGCCTGTCCGCCGCTCAGGGCGCGTTCGGCGAGGGCGTTTTTGTTTTCCCCTGTGGTCAGCGTTTCCGCCGCCGTGGGGCGGTCATTGTGGCGCGCGATGACGATGCCCTGCGTATCGGCGACGATGGCGAAATCCAGGCCGTACTCCTGCAACGCGCGTTGCAGCATATCCTGTAATCGCGGCAGCGTCATGGTCGCATTGCTGCCGGCGCCGCTGTCGCTTTTCACAAAGGCGCGATTGACGATGTCATCGGCGAGCCGCCCAGCCGCCCAGCGCAGTTCGCTGAGTCGCTTATCATAGATGGCCGCCGCTGCCCGCGCATCGCGTTGCAAATTCTCATTCGCCTGACGGCGGGCGTGGGAGGAGAGTTGAGACAGGACGATGAGCGCGGCAACGAGGAGAGGTAGAATCGCCGCGCCGGCGCACAAGGCGCCCAGTTTTTCGCTCAATCGCATAGCAGTGGTCAGTGGCCAGTGGTCAGTGGCCAGTCGAGAGTCGTGCTGGCCAGTGATCAGTCCTTATCTGAAATTTCTGCTGAATCGAACTCGCTTGCTGACGTGCGGTCACCAATCACTGACCACTGGCCACTGACTACTGACCACTACTTGGCATCCTTCACGCAACGAAAGCCGGTCTTCGGAAAAGCGCGGTTGGCGTTCACGAAGCCGCGATACGAGGCATCGTGCTGCGGGTTGCCATCGAATGCGCCGCCGCGAATCACGCGATAGGGCGCGCCCGTTTCTATGGGAATCTTCAGCTTTACAGCGACTTCATCAAGCGTTTGCGAATTGCCAGGATATAACTTGAATTCATCCGCCGTGTATTCCCAGACGTTGCCGATCATGTCGAGCGCCCCCGCAGGGCTCGCCCCCTGCGGATAGCCGCCGACTTCCATAATCTGCGGCGGGTATTCGTCATCTTTTGCCGGCTCGCCCGCCTTGACGCCGATGTTTGCCTGACCCGGCAGCCATTCCTCGCCCCAGGGATAACGGTGGCCTTCCGGGCCGCGCGCTGCCGCTTCCCATTCGGCTTCGGTCGGCAAACGCTTGCCCGCCCACGTCGCATAATCCGTCGCATCCTGCCATGTAATGCCGGTTACAGGATAATTGGCACGGCCCGTCGGAAAGGTTTTGCCCTGCCAGTTGGTTGGCGGCTTATGGCTGGCCTCGTCCACGAACTTCTTGTATGCCTCGTTGGTCACTTCGGTGCGATCCACGAAATAGGCCGGCAGGGTGACGGCGTGCTGCGGCTTTTCGAGGTCGCTCTCATTATCGCGGCCAATCGTGTACGTGCCAGCCGGAATCAGCACCATGCTTTCGGGCGCAACCGGCACGGCTGGCTTCGGCGTCTCGAGAGGCTTTGGCGTCTCGGTCGGCGTGTCGCTCGGCGTCGCCGTGGCTGTCGGTTTTGTAGCCTTTCTTCCAGACAAGAACCACCACGCCGCACCCCCCGCGAGGCCTAGGATGAAGAGCGCGATGATCATGCTGGTGAGCAGACCGGCGCGGCTCTTTTTCTTCGGCACAGACGAGGCCGGCAGCGCCGGCGCGTGCAGCCCGGAATAGGAAACATGGCTTGAGTTGAGCGGCGGCTGCGCCATTTGTTCTATGGGCAGCGTCGCTTGCTGCGGCCTCTCAAAGCGGCGCGCGGCGTCGGCAATGGCTTCGGTTTGCGGCTCGGCGTTGGCGAGGACCTGCGTGGTTTCCGCAACGACGCGGTCAGTGTCTGAAGGGAACGCGACCGGCGAGGTTGGCGGGTTGGACGGCATCGCCTCATCTCGCAAGACGAATGGCGCAGATGATTTCGTGTCGCTCTCGAATGCCGCTGGCGGCGCGCTGCCTGCGCCGAAGCCGATGGTGCCGTCGGACGCAGTTGTATCAACGTCGGAAACGAAGGTGAACGTTTCATGCGCCGGCGGCGTGTCCCTGTGCGCCGCCAGACCTTCTGTGTCAATGCGCGTCACCGGCGCTGCCGGCTTGTTCAATTCACCTGATGGCGGCGCTTCATCGGTCGCGGCGGTCTCTTCGCCCTCAACCGGGCCTGTGTCGCGGTTCATGTGCAGCGCGGCGGTCGGCTGCGGCTGCTCGAACTTCGAGCCGGCGACGCCCGGCAAGAGGCTGGTGTCGCCGCCCTTCGGATGCGCAGGCATGTTCGGCATCGACGATGGCACAGTCGGCGGCAACAGATCATGGAAAGCTTCGCTGCCCTGTGAATCGAGCGTCATCGTGTAAGCGCCCGAATCGAACTCCGCGGACGGCGGTGGCGAGGCGCGCTCTTCGGTCACATGCGATGGTTCGCTCACGCGCTCGGCGGTCGGCGTGCGATCTTCGCTTGACTGCCTGAGCGGCAAATGATCGGCCAGATCCGGCAGGGTGCTCGATTCTTTTTCGCTGACGACTTTGGTTGGCGACTGATCCGCCATCAGGGTGGTAGAAGTTACAATCAACGACGCGCTACAGACGCGGCAGGTGGTCGAGCCGACGGGATTGAAGCTCTGGCAGGCGGTGCAAATGATGGCCGAATTGCCGAAGGGCGTCTGATCCTCGTAGAGCGCCGCGCCGCACCCTTTGCAGTAGACGCTGCCCGGATCAATGCGTTCGCCGCAGGTCGGGCAGAGCGCGATGATCGATGTGCTCGGCGTTTCGCGGCCTGGCGCTTCATCGCTTCCCTGAAGGTGATAGCCGCAGTTGAGACAGTGCAGCGCACCGGCATTGGCTTGTGTGCCGCATTGCGGACATGCGGCGCTCAACGGTTCGCGCGCCACGGTCGTGAGCCGCACGCCACAGACTTTGCAGAAGGCCCACTTCGGCTGCACTGCCGCCGAGCAGTTCGGGCAAAGCGGCAGTTCGCTCGTGTTGCGAGGGCGCTCGACCAGCGTCTGGCCGCACCACTTGCAGTAGCGCAGCCCTTCCGTGAAATCAACGTTGCATCTTTCGCAGTACATCATGAGTTAAGGGGTCGGGGGTCAGGGGTCGGGGGTCGGTCAGGATGAATTGCAGACTGAAAGATGCCGAATACTGAGGAGATGTTCGCCTAACCGGCCCCCGGCCCCGACACCCGGCACCTAATTCTATATCACATCTCGCGCTCGACAATGAAGCGCGGAACGCTCATCAGGGCCTGGCGATAAGGCGAGTGGGGAAAGACGTCGAGCGATTCGATGGCCTCGTTGGCGTAATGCTGGGCGGCAGCGCGCGCCCGTTCGAGCGTGCCATGCTCATCGATCAAACGCAGCACGTCTTCGCGTTTGACCGACTCGAAGCCGCCTTCGCGCATCACCGTCTCGACCATCAGACGGTGATCTGCATTACCTTCTTCGAGCAGGTAGATCAACGGCAGCGTCAGCTTGCCTTCGCGCAGGTCGTTGGCGACGGGCTTGCCGAGTTTGGCTTCGGTCGATACGAAATCGAGCACGTCATCGACCAGTTGAAAGGCGATGCCGACAGATTTGCCGTAGCGCGCCAGCGCCCGCCGTTGCTCGCGATTGGCGCCGGCCAGTATGCCGCCGACTTCCGAGCAGACGCTGAACATATAGGCGGTCTTGCGTTCGACGATGTCGAGGTGCTGGGCTTCGGTGATCTGGCTGTTGCCGATCAGCGACAGTTGAATGATCTCGCCTTCGACCATCAGACGGGTCATGCGCGTCAACGCGTCGAGGATGTCGAAATTGCGTTCGCGCAAGCTCAGATCGAAGGCCGTCATGTAAAGCCAGTCGCCGATGAGCACGGTTTTGGTGTTGCCCCAGCGCGCATTGGCCGAGGGCCGCCCGCGTCGCACGCGCGCTTCGTCAATGATGTCGTCATGCACCAGCGTCGCCGTGTGCAGCATCTCCATCACCACGCCCATGCGCACTGCCGCAGTCGTCGCTTCGCCGCTGACCGTGCGCGAGGCGAGCATCAACATGGCAGGCCGCACGCGCTTGCCGCCGCCTTCGTGCAGGTAGCAGCCCAGCGCCGCGACGACTTCGGGCGCATCGTTGACCGTGCGGCTGAACTCGGCTTCGACGAGCGCGAGATCGCTGCGCACGAGCGCGAAAATCTCTGCGCGTGTCATCTGCGCGGCGTCTGCCGGCGCGTCCATTTCCAGGCGGCTATGCATGCGTTTGATTAGCTCCGGTGCTCGTTCTGCTGGCGTTGACTCTTCCTCTCAAGCGACGCACATCATAACAAATCCGCGACTAATGGGGAAATGATGAGTGATGAATGATGAATGATGAATGAGGGGGATGGCTAGAGATGCGCTTGGCGCGCGGCGGAAACGGCTGTGGGCTAATCTATAGACCATCCGGCGTAACGCGCCGACGCTGCCTTTTCCTCTTCCGTTCACTATTCATCATTCATCACTCATCATTTCCTCTGTGTTTGTTATAACTGCTCAACCTTGAGTGCGCAACAAGCGCCGCGCAACCACTCTATAGGCAAGTTCGCTGCTTGTAAAAGCGACGACCCGCAAGCTACAGTCAAAGCGGAGAACCAAGTCGATGGAACAACTCGAAAGTACAGAGCAAGCCGGCGAGCAAGACGAAACTCGTCATTTGCCAACCGTCGTGATCCTCGGTCGTCCGAATGTGGGCAAGTCAACCTTGTTCAATCGGCTGACAGGCTCGCGGCGGTCAATCGTCGGCGACGAACCAGGGATCACGCGCGACCGCATCTATGGCCGCACGCAATGGAACGGGCGCGAGTTCAAGCTGGTCGACACCGGCGGCATCCTGCCAAACGACGCCGAGCTCATTCCGGCTAATATTCTGCGGCAAGCGCGGACGGCGCTCGAAGAAGCGGCGTTGATTCTGCTCGTCGTTGACGCCCGCGCCGGCATCACGCCGCTCGATGAAGAACTCGCCGAACTGGCGCGCTCGATTCACAAACCGGTTTTCATTGCGGCGAACAAAGTCGATAGCGCCCGCCTCGAAGCCGACGCGCTGGAATTTGAGCGATGGGGATTCGATGCCGTCTTCGCGGTCTCGGCTGAACAGGGCAACGGCATCGGCGATATGCTCGACGCGGCGCTTGAGTTATTGCCCGCGCCCGAAACCCGCGACGCCGCGCGACGCGACATACGCATCGCCATCGTCGGTCGCCCGAACGTCGGCAAGTCGTCGCTCGTCAATCGCCTGACCGGAGCCGAGCGCGTCATCGTCTCGCCGATTCCCGGCACGACGCGCGACGCCGTCGACACAGAGCTTGAATTCGAGGGCACGCATTTTAGTTTGATCGACACGGCAGGCATTCGCCGCAAAGGAAAAACGGAATTGATGGCCGAAAAGATTTCCGTCGTCATGGCGCGGCGGCATCTGGAACAGGCTGACGTGGCGATCCTGTTGATTGACGCGATTGAAGGGCCGACGGCACTGGACGCGACAATTGGCGGCTATGCGCACGAAGCCGGCGCGAGCTTGATTATCGCCGTCAACAAGTGGGACGCCATTGAAAAAGACACGCACACCATGAGCGCTTACGAGCGCCGCGTGCGCGAGATGATGAAGTTCGCCGCTTACGCGCCGGTCGCCTTCATCTCGGCAAAGACCGGCCAGCGCGTCACACAATTGCTTGAACTGGCCAAGCAGACCTATGAAGCGCGCGCGAAGCGCATAACGACTTCGGAGTTGAATCGTTTCTTTGAACGCCACCTCAAACAGCCGACCGCGACGACGCGCTCGAAGCATCCGGTTCGCGTCTTGTACCTGACGCAAGCCGGCACGCGCCCGCCGACGTTTGTAGTGTTCACCTCATCGCGCACGCTGAAAGCGAAATTACATTTCTCGTATGAGCGTTATCTGGAGAATCGCCTGCGTGAAGAGTTCGGCTTCTTCGGCACGCCGATCAGAATCAAGCAGCGGCGCAAATCGGGTGGCGCGCAGCCGCCCGCCTGAATCCTGCGGCGATGTCATAACAGATTTGCAGACAAACACGAAGGCCCGCAAAGCATGGCGACTCTGCGGGCCTTTGCCTGGCTTGCTCTTGCCTGGCTTGATTGACACGCGCCTCAACCGAAAATGTCTTTCACCTTGTCCATAATGCCGCGCTCTTGCGGATTATCTTTTTCGAGCTTCGCCAGTTCTTCAAGCAGCCGCCGCTGCTCGCGCGATAAACTCGTCGGCGTGATCAGGTTCACTGCCGCGTAGAGGTCGCCGCGACCGCGACCACCGAGCACCGGCATGCCCTTGCCTTTCAAGCGAAAGACGGTGCTGGTCTGCGTGCCTTCTTCGATCTTCACGCGCTCTTCGCCTTCGAGCGTCGGCACGGTGATCTCGCCGCCGAGCGCCGCTTGCGTGAATGAGACCGGAATCGAGCAATAGAGATTGGCATCGCGCCGGTCGAAGACTTCGTGTTCTTTGATGTGGACGATGACATACAGATCGCCGCGCCCTGCGCCGGGGTCGCCGGCTTCGCCTTCGCCGGCAATGCGCAGCCGCGAGCCGTTATCGACGCCGGCGGGCATCTTGATTTCGAGCGTCTTTTCGCGCTCGACGCGGCCTTCGCCGTGACAGGCCCGGCAATGATTCTTAATCACCTTGCCCGCGCCGCGACAGGTCGAGCAGGTGCGCAGCACCGACAGGAAGGCTTGCTGATAACGCACCTGGCCGCTGCCGCCGCAGGTCGAACAGCGCGACGGCTGCGAACCTTCCGCCGCGCCGCTTCCGTGACATATATCACAATGTTCCAGACGCGGCACGCGAATCTTGGTCTTGACGCCCTGCGCCGCTTCTTCGAGAGTAATCTCGATGTCGTAACGCAGATCAGCGCCGCGCTGCGGGCCGCGCCGCTGGTTGCGCCCGCCGAACATATCGCCGATTCCGCCGAAGCCGAACAGGTCGCTCAGGATGTCTTCAAATCCTGGAAAGCCCTGGCCGAAGCCCGCGCCGGCGCCCGACACCGAGCCGACCCCTGCATGACCGAAGCGGTCGTAACGCGACCGCGTCTCGGTTTGCGATAACACTTGATAGGCTTCGTTAATCTCTTTGAATTTCTCCTCGGCGTTCTGGTCGCCGGGATTCTTATCGGGATGGTATTGGATGGCAAGACGGCGATAGGCCTGTTTCAGTTCCACTTCCGTCGCGCTGCGTGTCACGCCCAGTATTTCGTAATAGTCGCGTTTGCTACTCAATCGATTAGTTCCTAGTTTTTAGTTTCTGGTTCCTGGTTTCCGAATCCTGATTGCCATCTATTCTTCGACAACCAGGGACCAGGAACCAGAAACCAGGAACCCAAGTATAGCAAACTCTACAACAGTTCCGTAACGGGCGTGGCCGTTTCTTCTTCTGACGAGGGATTAGAACCGGGCGACATGCCAGTCGGGCGGAACATGGCGTCGGTGATGATGCGTGCCGCGCGTTCAAGTTCTTCAAGCGCATAGCGCACTTCGGTGCCGTCTTCCGAGACGACGGCGCGACGCGCGCTGTCGAGCGTCTGCCGCACGAACTCCTGATCTTTGTTCTGCAACATCCAGCCGAACTCGCTGAAGGAGCGCGCCGTGTTCTGCATCAAGCCTTCCAGCCGATTGCGCGCCAGAATCACTTCTTTCAGGCGGCGGTCGACTTCGGCATTGCGGCCCGCTTCTTCGATCAAGTCGTAGATCTCCGACGCAGACAACCCGGAGGATGGCGTGATGCGCATCGCCTGTTCGAGCCCGGTCATCTTATCGCGCGCCGATACAGAGACAATGCCGTCCGCATCGACTTCAAAGCAGACTTCGATCTGCGGCAGGCCGCGCGGCGCTCCCGGTATGCCGACCAGTTCGAAGCGCGCCAGGCTGCGATTGCCGCTGGCGATTTCGCGCTCGCCTTGCAGGACGTGGACTTCGACGATCTGCTGATTGTCGGCGACCGTCGTGAAGATCAAGCTCTTCTTGGTCGGTATCGTCGAGTTGCGTTCGAGTATCTTGGTGAACAGACCGCCGCGCGTTTCAATGCCCAGGCTGAGCGGAATGACGTCGAGCAGGATCAAGTCCTTGACGTCGCCCGACAGCACGCCTGCCTGAATGGCTGCGCCAATGGCGACCACTTCATCAGGGTTGATTTCAATCGACGGCTCGCGCTGAAAGATGTCGCGCACGCGACTGATGATGATGGGCGAGCGCGTCTGGCCGCCGACGAGCAACACTTTCGTCACCTGCTCGGCTGACAGCTTGGCATCGCGCAAAGCTTTCTGGCACGGCGCGACGGTGCGCTCGGCGAGGTCTTCGACCAGTTCTTCAAACTTCGCGCGCGTCAGCGTCTTGTTGAAATGCTTCGGGCCGGTCGGGTCGGCGGCGATGAACGGCAGATTCATCTGCGCTTCGGTAACCGTCGATAGCTCGCACTTGGCGCGCTCGGCGGCTTCTTTCAAACGCTGCAAGGCCAGCCGGTCGTTGCGCAGATCGATGCCGGTGTCCTCCTGAAACGTCTCGATCATCCAGTCCACGATGCGTTGATCGAAATCTTCGCCGCCGAGAAAGGAATCGCCGCACGTCGAGAGCACTTCAAAAACGCCGTCGTTCATCTCCATGATCGACACGTCGAAGGTGCCGCCGCCGAGATCGTAAACCGCGATCTTCTCGTGGTCGCGCTTGCCCAGGCCATAAGCCAGCGCCGCTGCCGTAGGCTCGTTGATGATGCGATGCACGTTGAGGCCGGCGATCTTGCCTGCGTCTTTGGTCGCCTGCCGCTGGATGTCATCGAAATAGGCCGGCACCGTGATGATGGCTTCGGTGACTTCATCGCCGAGAAATTCTTCGGCGGCGAGCTTGAGCCGTTGCAGCAAAATGGCCGATATTTCCGGCGGCGAGTAATCGCGCCCGCGCACCCGCACGCGGCAATCGCCGTTCGATGCTTCGGTGATCTCGAAGGCGCAGACTTCCGTCGCCCGCTGCACTTCCGACGAATTGAATTTGCGCCCCATCAAGCGCTTGACGGCGTAGATGGTATTGGCCGAATTGGTGATGGCCTGGCGCTTGGCGATCTGGCCGATCAAGCGTTCGCCCTTTTCTGTAAAAGCAACTACAGACGGCGTCGTGCGCCCGCCTTCTTTGTTCGGAATGATCTGCGTCACCCCGCCTTCGAGAATCGCGACACATGAGTTGGTCGTGCCGAGGTCTATGCCGATGACTTTGCCCATGAAACTGGCCTCCTAAAATCCAAAGCTGAAAAGGCACTGCGGGGCTGGAATCAACAGGGTAGGGGCGGGAAAGAAAGTGATGTGTGATACGTGATGCGTGAATAGACGTCCGTGCTGGCACTATTCGCTTCTGCCAATCACGCACCACGTATCACGCATCACGTATCACTTCTCTGGGGTTGAAGCGACTTTTACTTTCGCGGGGCGCAACAGCTTTTCGCCGAGCCTGTAACCGCGCTCGAATTCGGCAATCACAGTATTCTCTTCGTGCTCGCTGGAGGGCTCTGCCGAAACCGCTTCGTGGACGTTCGGGTCGAACGCCAGACCAAGCGATTCGACCGGCTCTAGGCCGAACTTCGCCAGCGCGTCATTGAGTTGCCGGTGGATCAACTCGATGCCTTGCCGCAGATTCTTGGCGTCGTTGCCACTGTGTTCCAGACTCGCCAGGGCGCGCTCGAAGTTGTCAATCACCGGCAATAATTCGAGCACGACTTCGGCGCGCGAGCGCGCGTAAGTCTCGGCCCGTTCGCGGTCGACGCGGCGGCGATAGTTTTCAAATTCCGCCTGACGACGCAGCAGTTGATCGAGCAGCGTCGAGCGCTCTTGCGTCAACTGATCAATCTGCGCTTGCAAGGCTGCCAGCCGGTCTACCTCGACCTCTGCCGCCTCGTCTGACAGTGCCGCGTCTGACGGCGCATCGTCCAGTTCGGGGCTGTCGTCACTGGCCGCTTGCTCTTCCTCGTTGTCAGAGAACTGAATGGGAATCTCCTTGGGCTCGTTATCCTTTATGCTCATCGCTAGTTTAACTTCCTGCACTCCGCAACCTGGTATTTTTGCTCAAAGCGTCCGCGCCGCAAACGGCGAATGATTGTTCGTATCCAACACGCGCGCGAACAGCCTGGCAATATAATCTATAATACTAATGAGGCGTTCATACTCGATGCGCGTCGGCCCGACGACGCCGAGGCTGCCGACCGCGCCGCCGCCCGCATAAAAACAGGGCGAGGCGATCACCGTGCAGCCATGCAAATCGGCGAACTGGTTTTCGCTGCCGATGCGCACGGCGACGGCTTCGCAACGCGCGCTATCGAGGCATTCATTGAGAATTCTAACAATGCGGCTCTTCTCTTCAAACATCTTGAACAGCGCGCGCATGCGTTCGTTGTCCATGAAATCGGGTTTGGCGATCATGTTCGACGCGCCTTCGATAAACACATCCGGCTGATCGCCGTCCTGCAACGACTGGCTGCACAACAGCACGGCATTGCGCAGCAATTGATCGTACAGGGCTTTTTCTTCGCTCATCCGGCGCAACAGTTCGTCGCGAATGTCGTTGAGCGTCCAGCCGCGAAAATTCTCTGTCAAATAGCGTCCCGTGCGGTTCAACTCGGCCTGCGTAAAGTCGCCTTCGACGCGGATGACGCGATCCTGCACGCGCCCGGCGTTCGACACCGTGATGGCCAGGATGCGCCCGTCCGGCAGCCGCACGAACTCGACGTGATGCAGTATGTCTTTCGAGATCGACGACGAAATAACGATGCCGACGTTATCCGACAACTGCGACAGCAAACGGCTCGTGCGCTCCATCAGGCGTTCGGGACTGCGCAGCGTCTCTTCATCGAGCAAGTGCTCATTGATGCGCGCCGCGTCCGATTCCGAGAGCCGCGTCGAGTGAACCATATTGTCAACATAGAAGCGATAGCCCTTATCCGTCGGCTTGCGCCCGGCAGAGGTGTGCGGGTGCGTCAGGTAGCCTTCGTCCTCAAGCTCGGCGCAGATATTGCGAATCGTCGCCGACGACAATCGCTCACTTGATTGCTGCGCCAGTGACAGAGAGCCGACCGGCTGCCCCGTGGCGACGTGCACTTTGACAATTGCCGCGAGGATCTCCTTCTTGCGGTCGTCGCTGTTGTTGCCGCTTCTGTTACGCATAAGCATCTTGCCAGGGGGGCAAACTCGAACGGAAATTCACGGCTAACGTACCATCAATACCCCACCCTGTCAATAATAATGCCCTGCCGCTTCCGCATCGCGCAAGCGGCGAGCCGGCACAGAGTCTGACGCCGTTCTGCAAGAGAAAGCCGCCAGCAAATCAAGAAGAATCGCTGGCGGCTTTGTTTTTTACTGGTTGAACGGCTTAACGACTAACGAAGAAAACGTCCCAGGCCCAACGGCCAACCTGTGCGCCGCGCGCGTCATAGACCTTTGCACGATAGCGGAACTGGTTGCCATACTGATCGACTCGCCTTGATGTTTTGTAATTAAGATCTATGGCAAGGACATTGAGCGATGGCAAAGCGTTCAACTCCGCAGGCTCTGAGATGCCATTATGGTTTACATCTTGCCACAACCGGAGTGCTGAAAAGATGGCGTCTCTTTCATCTATCAATCCATCGCCATTGCCTCCGTGTGATGGCTTGTCGAAGAAGGCGAGTGCTAAGAATCCATTTGGCTCTGATGAAGGTGGCTGCGGAGTATGATTGCCGAACAACTCACTGCCACTATCAATTCGGCTATTCCCATTACGATCTAAAGCGAGGAAAGCATCATCGGAACCAGCCGCAGTCCACCCAATGCGTTCTGCCACTCCCTCTGCGTTAATATCAAAATTGACTCCGCCAGCCGCGTTGGTAAGACTAAACCCATTACCTCGAATATCAATCAAGACAGGAGAATTCGGCCCGCCACAATTCGGGTTGCCATAACATACACATTGTTCAGGGTCCCAAAATCGGCAACTGTTGAGACATGCATCTCGGTTAGCAGGGCTACAGACCACGCTATAACTGCAATTGCAACCTGAGGGGTTCCAGGTTCCCTCGGCCATTAAACAATTCTCGCAGTCTACGGGATTACAACTCTGCCCACACGCCTGAGTTTGTTCGCATGAATAGGCTGTATCGAATGTACAACGTACCTGTGTGCCGCCCACTTCACAAAGTCTACTATCATATACAAAAAAAACCAATACATCTGGGATTTTGTGTTGAGCCCGTTGCCTCTCTAAAAATTCGCTTCGCGCATGGCCCTGTCTCAATATAAGGACATTTTTCAAGTACTCTTTCGTATTGCCTGCACGGGCTGGGGCAGCTAGATTGCGGAAATATCATATTGCTTGCTGTTAGAGTTGATGCCGCTGTTAAAAGCGCATAGGGGAATTCCTTTGATCCCTGCGCTTCGGGAGATGCCCGCGTTTTTATAAAGGTTGCCGGCCTGGCTTTTCTGAAATCCATCTGTTGATTCAGTGATTTCTTATGGAAAAACGGCTCACCCATTTCAAATCCGGTGCCATCGCCAAAACTCAACTCATATATCCGCAATGTCACCTTAGTTATCTCAGACACTGACCTATTACTCTTGGCCAAATATAACTCCATTCCCTTCCGGTCTGGCTCAGGTATTTTAAAGATATACTTTTCACCTGGCCGAATTGACTTGTCGGTTGCTGCGGCATAGTCGCCGGGTTCCATCAATTCATACTTGCCAAACATGAGGGGAATGACCGCCGCACCAGCATCTATCGCAACTTCTGGAAACCTTAAATCGATTTCGAGATGGTAGATCGGCTTGCTGAAGTTATTCTGCACCTCGATTTCCAGGTCTCGCAGCCATTGATCCCCTTGAAGATTTCTAATCGCGGTAATTGCTACTGTGCTTTTCTCCGGCATTTGCGGCGAACGATAAATAAGCGTCTTCCTAGTCTCAGGAGTCGGTGATTGAGAAGCAGTCTGATCTACATTTGATGTAACCGACTGCCCTTGGACGAGGACGAAAAGAGTGATGACGATCAAGGCAGGGAATGTTTTCCGTAATGCGGAAACCAGATTCACTTGGTGAAACATATGCGTTCTCCTTTCATAGCAAGATCAGGCTCTCGAAGTCTACAAGGCAGGTGGGCAAGATATATCATATCCGGCGAAAACAAGGCAAGATCGCCATAGCAGCCATCATTACATCAATGTGGCGTGAACTTATCTTTCCGGCCAGAAGTAATAATTCAGAGTGATATAGGGTTCGCGCCGCTGTTGGGATCATAGCGGCGGATGATCTCGCCATCGTAGACGCGCAGGAAAATCTCGACTGTAACCGATGCTACAGCCTGAAACAGGTGGCCGCCGTAAACATGCATCTCGCGGTCGCCAATCGTCGCGTGACAATGCACGACTGGCTCGTCATCCAGGCGCGCGAGATTGCCGATGGCCGACACCAGTTCCATAGACTCAGGGCCGAACTCGCGTGGATGGTTGGTGTTAGTCTCCTGGTATATATAGCCGTTCGCCAGGTCGCGCACCGCGCCGATTGCCGTAAACGACGCCTCGCCGATGCGTTCGGCGTCGGCCAGTTTCTTGAGCGACGCGATCATCTCGTCGCCGACATCCAGCACCATGAGAAACCCGGATTCGTTGCGTCGAATTTTCATACCGGCCACTAAAAATCGTTATTGCCGCCGAGGCGTTTCTTAGCCTTGCGACCGCCGCCGCCGCCGACTTGATCGGTGCCGATGCTGCCCAGGCCTGCCAGCGTGAAAGTCACTGAAAAGGCGCTCTCGTTTCTGAGGCCCGCTTTGAACGTGGTGTAGTTGAATTGCATGCCGCAGCAATCCCACGCATGGCCGACGTAGCTGCGCGAACGCAGCAAACGGCCTTGCTCGATCTCAAGCGCGCTGATGAACCGGTCGGTGAAATCATAGCTGATGCGCGTGCCGCCGTACCATCCGCGCAAGCCGTCGCCAAAGTCTATGCCGACATCCACCTTGTTGCCCGGAATGTTTCCCGGCTCGATGCTGTTCGGCGCAATCTCGATGCGGCGCGACAAGTAATAATTTGCCGATAGCGAAAATTTATCAGCCCGAAATCCGCCGCCGACTACGACGTTGCGCACCGCGCCGTCTTCTGAACCGACATCCATGCGCAGATCGGCATAAACGGTCGACAGCGGGCGGTAGCGCACCGCGACGTTGACCGGCGAGAAGCTGCGCGCCCGGCCTCCGAAGGTAAACCCCGACAGCGTGTTGATGGGATAGAACTGATTGCGCCGGCCTTCGACGAGCGCGCCGCCGAACGTGCGATCAATGAAATACTTTTGCGCCATCTTAACGGTGAGAAACTCATAAGCCTGCGCCGGAGCGTCGGCATTCGTCGCCACGCTTTGCTGAAGCGTCGCATCCGCCGCGTCGTCGCTCGCGTTGGCCGCCGTCGCATCGGTAGCCTTGCTTACATTCGCGCTGTCGCGGTTATCCGGCGCATCGTTGCGTTGCACGCGGGTTTCGCCGCCGTGCGCCATCTCAGATGATTGCCCGCGTTCAAGCTCAAGCCGCTTGCCCTTCGCATTGGGCGCTTGCGCAGGCGATGGTTGACCGGCGAGCCGCTGCCAGCCGGTCGGCGATGCCGGCGATTGCGGTGGCGCGGGCGGCTGTTCAACGCTGGCCTGCGCCGCCGGCGTTGCCATTTGACTGGCGGGCGCGAGGCTGGCGTCAGCGGCTTTGGCCTGCGCGTCGTTTGCGGCGGGCGGCTTTGGCGGCGCGTTCTGATTGGTATCGGATGATGGCTTCTTCTTATTCTTCTTGCCACGGTCGTCCGGCGCGACCGGCTGCATCTCCGGCGACGCGACGACGCGACGACGCTTGCCCCGCCGCCGGTTGACATCCGCCGTGCTGCGCCGCGTGTAGAAGCGATTCACCAGCGCGTACTCGAACTCGTTGGTGTTCGCCACCGCGTCGCGCTCATCGAAGCGGATGATGTCGTTGAACTGGTCGCCGATGCCGCGAATCAATCGGTAAGTGATAATCGGCTCGATCAGATGCTTGAAGCGCGGCGAGCCGTCATCGTTGGTGTAAATCTTTTCGAGCGACGGCGGGCGAATGTCGACGGCCAGTTCCGCGTAGTGGCGCGACTGACTATTGGCAAGCACAGGGTTCTGCGTTCCCAGATCAAACAGGCGAATCGTCGGATCGTATAAAGGATTCGCCGGGTCGAAGCGCAGGTCGGCAAGCGACGTGGCGAACTTGTCCGGGTCGAATGCCGGTATATTGGGGTCGAGGCTGTTTGTGTAATATGTCTCACGAAAGCTCAGGCTTGGGGTAATCGCCACGCCGGCTATGGTCGCTAGCGGCACGGTCAATTTCGGCTGAAAGTCGAAGCGCTGCACGGCAGCCGGCGTAACGAAGACATCGCTGCTATCGACGGTCTCTTCGCGTTTGAGCGCGCCGATGCTTGCATCGAACGAGAAGTAAATGGGCAGATGATCGAATATGCGGCGCGGGTAAAACGTCATATCGATCTGCGGCGCTTGACGGATCTTCACATCGAAGTTGCTGCCGCCGCCGACGTTCGCCTCGTTGCGGCTCGGTCGAAAAAGCGTCGTCGTTTCGTTCTTCGCCAGGAAATTGAAGCTGAAGCTCGGCGTGTTGTTGTAGGCGTAAAACGTCGACTCGCGGCGCGGATCGACCACCTGGCTGATGTCGTCGCTGAAGACCTGGCGGAATTGCAGGTTTGTAACCAGAGACACATTGCCGACGGCGACCCATCCGTGCGGCAGAAACTGCTGGCCTTCGCCGACGAAGGCCGTGCCGCCCTGACTTGGGCCCGCCGGCCCGAACAGTCGGTCTTTGACGGCAAAGACGCCCAGCCGCACATAAGACTTTTCATCGGTCTGGGCGCGAAACTCAGCACCGAATCCGAGTCCGCGTTGCGTGTAGATGTCTGTGCGAAACGTGATGTCGGCTGAGTCGCCGAGGGTTTGATAATAAGCCAGCTTCAAGGTGCGGCCCTTCTGCGTCGAGGTGCCGGTCGACGGCAGCAGGAATCCCGACTTGCGTTCCTTACGGGTCGCCGGTATCCAGGCGAACGGCAGCACGAAGGCAGGCAGCGTTTTGATATGAAAGACAGAGTTGTGCAGCAGGATGCGGTCGCCCATCTTCAATTCCGCGCGGCGCGCATGAAAACCCCATTTCGGCACGACATCCTCGCACGCCGTCACGTCCGCGTCATAAAGTTCGTAAGTTGCCTGGCCGGTCTTCTCGACGCGCGCGGCGGTGAAGAAGACGTATTCGCCGGTCTGCGTGCGATTGGTAAACCCTGTAGTCTCCCAGAAGGTGCCGCGCTTCGATTTCCAGTTGATTTCGGCGCGGCGCGCAGTGACGCGCTGGTCAGTGCCCTGATCGAAGATGACGTTGCCGTTGGCGGTCATATCGCCTGTGAGGCTGTTGAAGATGACGTGATCGGCCTGCAAGCGTATCTCGCCAGCCGTCGCGTTGACGTAGCCTTCATAAACGAAGAGGTCGCCGGTCTTCGATTGCGTATCGGCGATAATGTCAACCGTATCGCCAAATTCGCTGTTGAGCTTCGCATTGGCAGGCTTGTTCGCGGTTGGCGGCGTCTCAGCAGCGGCGTCCGGCTGCTGGCTCGCGCGCTGCTGGCGTTTTTTCTCCGGCTTGCTTTGCTGATCGTCTGTGCTTTGCTGATTGTCCTGCGGATTCTGCGTGTAATTTGCCCTACTAACCATTGAAGGACGCGGCCAGGCGCTGGCCGTCGCGGCGGACTCCGCGCCGACGGCGGCGACCAGCAGTCCACACAGCGCGACAACAAAAAACTGTGACAAGCGAATCATCGAAATTGAACCGGCTCCGAATCTCATTGCACGGGCGAATGGCGAGTCTAGCACGCGCCTTGTGAAGGCGGCAATCTGCGCGGCTCGGCGCGCCGGCAGGCTTTCATTGTAGATCGCACTTCACCGCCCACCACGCGGCAATGCGTAGGCTGCATTTCATGAACTGAATGAAGTGTGATAAAAGCATGAGGGGCAAAGGGGCAAGCTTCAGGCAAATCGACAATGCCCGCAGAACAAGGCAGAAAGTTCGCCTGTCGCTTGAGGGTGTGATGACAACGGCGCTTCAGGAAATTCAAGAAGAAGACTCAAACACTACCCGGGCGCTTAAGCGCCGGCGCATCTTCACCGTGGCCGCGCTGCTGGGCATCGCCACCATCGCCTTCTTTTTCGGGCTTGGCCGATTGTCGCTCGTCGGGCCGGACGAACCGCGCTTTGCCGAAGTCGCGCGCGAGATGTTCGCGACGAATGATTATGTCACGCCGCGCGTCGCCGGCGCGGCGGCTTTCGATAAGCCTGCCTTGCTCTACTGGGCGATAGCCGGCGCGTTTCGCCTATTTGGCGTAAACGAATTTGCGGCGCGCCTGCCATCGGCGCTCGCCGCGCTCGTCTGCGTCTTGTTTCTCTACCACGCCCTTGCCCGGACGTTTTCCGAGCGGCTCGCATGGATCGCCGCAACGATGCTTGCAACGACCCTCATCTTCATAGGCTTTTCGCGCGCCGTCATTATGGACATGACCTTTACGGCAACCGTCGCCGTGGCGCTGTTGTGCGTTTATGTCTGTTCGACTACAAAGGGCCGCACGCGCCTGTTTTACTGGATGATCGCGGCGGTAGCGACGGGAATGTCTGTGCTGGCGAAAGGCTTGATCGGCATCTTTCTAATCGCCGGCATCGCCATTGTCGCCTACGGCCTGACGCGCCAGCCGCGCGGCTTGAGCTGGCGGGCGTGGGCAATCGGTTTTGTAATCTTCCTTGCAGTTGTGGCGTTGTGGTATGTGCCGGTGACGCTTGCGAACGGTCATGCCTTTATCGACGAGTTCATCATCAAGCATCACTTCCGCCGCTTCTTGACGAATCGCTATAAGCACCCGCAGCCAGTGTGGTTCTTTCCTCTAGTGACGCTGGCGGGATTGATGCCCTGGACGATTTTTCTGCTTCCGGCAACCGCGCGGCTGCGCCGCATCAAACCGCGCAGCGGCGAGCCCAAAGATACACTGTTGACGCTGGCGTGGATATGGCTGCTCGCGCCGCTGATCTTTTTTTCGATCTCGCAATCGAAGCTGCCGAGCTACATCCTGCCGGCGTTTCCGGCGCTAGCCGTCATCGTCGGCTTTGAGATCGAACGCTTCTGGCGCGGCGAGCGCGACCGCTTGCTTGTCGCCGCCGCGTGGCTGACGGCCTTGAGCGGCATTGCCCTGGCGGCGGCATTGCCGGTTTATCTGCATCAAGAGGCGCTCCTCGGATTCAACAGAGATGCGGTCTTTTACCTTGCGCCGATTTTGCTGGCAATCCTCACCGCCGTAGCGATGGCGGCGAGCCGGCGGCGCGCGATGATTACCGGCGTCACGGCGACCGTTTTGAGTTTAGTAATCGGCGCTACGATTATCCTGCTGCCGCATCTGGACGATGAGATAGGACTCAAGCGGCTGTCGCTCGCGGTGGCCGGCGAGTTGCGGCCTGGCGAGAAGATGACGTTTTATCAAAACAAGAATTATGCGCCGGTCTTTTACGCCGCAGGCCGCGCCGTCACCAGTCTTGAGCGCGGCGAAGGCTTGAACTCGTTCGAGCTTAAAGAAGTCATCACGGCGCTGGAAAGCGAAGCGAGCCTGATCGTCATCACGACCGCAAACAATCAATCTCTTTTCACCGACAATCCGCAGTTTGAGGCTGAGATGATCGCGCAACAGGGCAATCATCGCGCCCTGCGCGTGCGACTGGTTCGGCGCGACCAGGAGTCCGCCTCAACAAACTGAGGCCAACGCCGGCCTGCCTTCGGCGGCAAACCGAAACTCGCGCGTTGATCTTCTCCGCCCATTCGGTTATTTTCTGAAGCCGCATCCAACGCCTCTCACGCATTGCTCGATTTGCTGTTGCCGGAAAGGAGAACAGAAATGGCTGAAGGGCAGAGCGCTGTTTCGCTCGACCACATAGACGCGCCGCCGGAGATTCGCGCCGCCATCGCCGGACTCAGCGACGATCTGGCGCGCGCTGCGGGAACGAATCTGGCGGGCTTGATTCTGTACGGGGGCGTGGCGCGTGGGCGCTATCGTCCGGGCAAAAGCGACATCAATCTCGTCGTCCTGCTTAACGACACATCAACGGCGGCGCTCGATCAAATCGCTCCTCTCCTGCGGGCGGCGTGGCGCGCCTGGCGCGTCGAACCATTCATCATCAAACCGGCGGAAGCCGCACGGCTCTCTGTAACCTTCCCGACAAAACTGCTCGACATCGCGCAGCATCACATCGTGCTGGCAGGCGTCAATCCATTCGCAGACATTCAAGTATCGCGCGAACAAATACGCTTACGCATCGAGCAGAGCTTGCGCAACAGCGAACTGCGCCTGCGACGGCGTTACCTATCGATCTTCGATGATCGCTCGTCGCTGGCCACCACGCTGGCCGATGTGGCCGCATCGCTCAAGGTCGAGTTCGCCGCGATGTTACAACTTGTTCATCAAGAGCCGCCGTCAGAGTCTACGTCGGCAGCCGTCTTGCAGGCCGCAGCCGAGGCATTCGATCTTGATCGTGACGCGCTGGCGCGAATCGCCGCGCTACGCCGCGAAGCCGATCCGTCGGATGATCTGCCGGCGCTCTACAATCGCACGCTCGCGGCCATTGGTCGCGCCGCCGAGATCATTTCCAACATGGAGTGACTCCTCTATGCTGATGGCACAGATGAATCCGCTTGATCTTCCAGGGCCGGCCTTCCTGGCGCTCTATATAATCCTGCTGGTGTGCGCCCTGGTCATAGCACTCTTGTTCCGGCGCTGGCTCGTCGCCACAGGCGAAGGCCAGCCGCTGACGGCAGTATGGCTTGATCCGTATGAAGCGGCCTTTCTGAGCGGCGGCGGCAATGCGGTGATCGATACAGCGATTGCTATGCTGGTGCAGCGGCAGGTGCTCAAAGCCACAAGCGTCACGCGCTCGCTTGCGGCGTGCGGGCCGTTGGCGCGCGACGCCCATCCGGTTGAACAGGCGGTCTACACCGCCGCGCGCTCATCGACGCCGGTTCAGGAGGTTCGCGCCGCCGCGATGTGGAGTGTCGAGCAGATCGCCGAGCGGTTGAAAAAAATTGGACTGGTTTTGTCGGATGGGCGCTGGCGAGCGGCGCGCTGGATTCCGACGTTGATTGTCGCGGCGGTGCTGTTGCTGGGCCTGGCAAAAATTCAAGTCGGCATGTCGCGCCACCGGCCTGTCTCTTTGCTGGTCACCCTGTCGCTGTTCACTGCGGTGATCGCACTCGTCTTTTTTCTGGCACGCCCGCGCGCCACGCCGCTCGGCGAACAGCTTCTATTACAACTCAAATTAAACAATGCCGCGCTCCAGACGACGGCCCGCAGCCGACCGCAGATGCTGACGCCCGGCGATATGGCGTATGCCATCGGCTTGTTCGGCATCGGCTCGCTGCTCTTTGCCGACGCGGCGTGGACCGAACTGAGACAGACGCTCAGTCCGCCGCCATCGGCGACCAGCGGCAGTAGTAGCAGTTGCGGCAGCAGTAGCAGTTGCAGCAGTGGCAGCAGTTGTAGCAGCAGTAGTTGCGGCAGTAGTTGTGGCGGTGGAGGCGGTTGCGGCGGCTGCGGCGGCGGATAAAATAGTCCAGAGAGTCTGGAGAGTCTGGAGAGTCCAGACAGTCTGGGGAGCGTTTGAGAAAAGTCCCGTTAGGGACGCAATGTTTATAGTGACAAGCAGCAAAAAGCATCCCAGCCCCGGCGGGGCGAAATGTCGACATTGCGCTCCTAACGGAGCTTGGATGATTAACGATCTCTTTGACTATAAACATTGCGCTCCTACGGAGCTTCCATTGCAGAAACACTTTCTGGACTCTCCAGACTCTCTAGACTCTCTGGACTCTCCAGACTGATTATAGAATGAATCACCGAATGCAAATTTCTAATGTTGGCATCGGCTGGCGGCCTGAGCTGGCGCTGATGATTGCCCGCGCTCCGCAAATCAATTTCATCGAAGTCGTCGCCGAAAACATTTTGCCGGCTGACATCCCGCGCCCGCTTCTGCAACTCAAAGAGCGCGGCACGACGATTATTCCGCACGGCACAGGGCTGTCGTTGGGCACTGCCGCGCCGCTCGATCAAAAACGGCTGGCGCATCTGGCGCGGCTCGCCGAAAAATTCAACGCCCCATTTGTCAGCGAGCATATTGCCTTCGTGCGCGCTGCCGGGCGCGAAGCCGGACATCTGCTGCCGCTGCCGCGCACACGCGCGGCGCTCGACGTGCTGGCAGAGAACATCCTTGCCGCCCAGGCGGCGCTGCCCGTGCCGCTCGCGCTGGAAAACATCGCCGCGCTTTTCGAGTGGCCCGCTGCGGAAATGAGCGAAGTAGCATTCATCACAGAAGCGCTCGAACGTAGCGGCGCGCTGCTCTTGCTCGACGTGGCGAATCTTTATGCCAACGCGCGCAATCACGATTGGGATGCGCTGGATTATCTCAAAGGCTTACCGCTTGAGCGATTGGCTTACGTCCACATTGCCGGCGGCATCACGCGCAAACGGCTCTATCACGACACCCACGCGCATCGCACGCCACCGGGTGCGCTCGATCTGCTGGAACAACTCTGCGCCCGCGCTTGGCCGCCCGCCGTGCTGCTCGAACGCGACGATCATTTTCCTGCTGAAGCTGAACTGTGGGCCGAGCTCGACGCCATTGCAGCGGCCATCGAACGCGGCGCTGAGCGAAGATCATTGCAGAGCGAAGATTCATTGACGCAAGCGGCGAATGGTTATGTCTGACGACGCGCGACAACAACTGGCGGTGATGCAGGCCGAGCTCGTGCGCGCGCTGGTCGAAGGCACGGATGCGCCTGCCACCTTCGACCACGAACGTCTTGAAGCTGCCGCTGAAGCCTTGTTGCTAAAACGCGCGCGCGCCATCGCCCGTGTGTGGCCGCAACTGGTGCGCGCGATGAATGATGCATTTACTGCGAGCTTGGCAGCCTATGCGCGCGACAATCCCTTGCCACACGATGGCAGCCCGCTCGCTGATGGCCGAGTCTTCATTGCCTGGCTGGCGCGCGCCGGCCTGTTAACTGACGAAGGCCGCCTTGAAGCGTTTGCTTTCGATGCGCGCTATCGAATTCGCCACGGTGCGGTCATCCGCCGGCGCGGCCCCTTGCTGCGCGTCCTGCGGCTAGCGCGCCTGCGCCGACTGATTATCGTTGTTCGCCTGCCGCTCGTCGGCGAGCGATGGCTGAACTATAAGATTCTTTGAAACATCGGCGGCCCGCGCGCGTGTAAGATCACTGTCCTAAGCAAGCACAAGAAAAGCGCAAACTTCTTTGTATGGTTTGCGCCGCGACGCCTGTGGTATTATTTCACTTGGTTTCGCATTGCCCCATAAAATCAAGCCGGTTGCCACCAGCCGGCCATCAAGTCGGGTTCAATCCCTATGGCTGAATATGTTTGCCGTTTAGGCACGCCAACAGGCGAGATCGTCACTCGCACCATCGAAGCGACTGCCGAGCGCGATCTGCGCGCGAAGCTCGAACGCGACGGCTTCCGTATCTTCTCGGTGGCGGCGAGCGGCACAGCAGGGTTGCGCCGCGCTATGGGCGGCGAATCGCGCGGCCACAAAATCAAAACGGATGATTTCTTACTTTTCAATCAGCAGCTCTCGGCGCTGCTGCGCGCCGGCTTGCCCATCCTGCAAGCCATCGGCATTCTGCGCAAGCGCGTCTCGAACGAGCAATTGAAAACGGTGCTTGAAAGCGTCGAAGAAAAGATTCGCGCCGGCCTCGCTTTGTCGCAGGCGTTCGCATCGCAGGGCGATACTTTCCCGCGCATCTATGTCGCTTCGATTCTCGCAGGCGAACGCTCAGGCTCGCTCGACGAAGTGCTGATGCGTTATGTCAGTTTTCAAAAGACGCTCACCGAAGCGCGCCGCAAGATCAAAAAATCTTTAACGTATCCGGCAGTGCTGTTCAGCGCCTCGATCATTCTGGTGATGGTGCTGTCGACTTTCGTCATTCCACAGTTCATGAAACTCTACACCGGCAACGAAGGCAACTTGCCGACGGTCACCGTGGCGGTCGTGGCCATCGCCGGATTCATCAGCGCGAATCTCGCTTGGTTGATTCCGACGATCATCGGCACGGTGATCTTTCTGCTCTTCTGGCGGCGCACGCCGACCGGGCGCTTGAAGATTGACCGGTGGACGTTGAGGCTGCCGCTGGCCGGCGAAACCGTCAGGATGCTGACCATCGCGCAGTTCACCCGCAGCCTGGCGACGCTGCTTGCGGGCGGCATCACGCTGCCGGAATCCGTAGAGATTGCCAGCGAATCGATCACCAACCGGGGACTGCGGGAGTCGAGCGCCGGTGTCTTGACGGGCATACGCGAAGGCCGTCCGTTTACTGACAGTCTCGAAGCTGCGGGCTGGGTCAGCGAACTGGCGCTCGATATGATCGGCGTCGGCGAACGCAGCGGCGCGCTGCGCGAGATGCTCGATGAAGTAGCGAACTTTTACGACGGCGAAGTCGAAGTAAGATTGAATACAATCACGACATTTATCGAGCCGGTGATTCTCATCTTCATGGGCAGCCTGGTGATGACGATTCTGCTGGCGATGTACCTGCCGCTGTTCAATATGATCGGCAACCTGAGCGGCGGGAGAGGATAAAGAAATCGTGATGCGTGATGCGTGAGAATAGCGCTGTCCATCAACTGGTCTATTGCGCTTTATTCACGCATCACGCATCACGCATCACGCATCACGGAGTACGAATGGCTGAACAGGTCAACACAAGCGCCAGCGCGAATGAGATGCCGGCGGCTGCGGTTCCGGCGAACGGCAATGCGCAGGGCGAGCGCTTGCCTGTCGATATGACGCAGGAAGAGTTGGCGGCGCGCGAAAAAGCCCGGCGCTACCGTCTGCGTTACATCGATCTCAAAAGCGAAGAACCGGCCTATCATCTGATTCACGAATTGCCCGTCGAGTTGATGGTGCGCCATAGCTTCGTGCCGATGAAGCGCGAAGGCGATCTGCTTTATGTGGCGATGGCCGACCCGACCAACTTGGCGGTCATCGATGAGATCGAGGCGCAGTTGCACTGCCGTCTGAAGCCCGGCGTGGCGACGGTGGCGGCGGTCGAAGAAGCGCTCAAGCGCGGCGACACGGCGGCGCGCATGCTGCAAGACGCGACCGCAGGTTTTCGCTCCGAGCGCCTGGCGCTGGTGCGCGAAACCGATCAGGGCGAAGAAGTCCTCGATCTGGATCGGCTGACCGGCGACGAAGAGATGTCGCCCATCATCAAGCTCGTCTATACGGTCGTGCTCAACGCGCTTGAACGCCGCGCTTCGGATATTCACATTGAAACGCGCGACTCCGATGTCATCGTCAAGTACCGCATTGACGGCGCACTCTATCGCGCCGCCGACCCGATTGACATCACGCATCACCAGACGATCATTCAGCGCATCAAGGTCATGTCGGAACTCGACATTGCCGAGCGCCGCGTGCCGCAGGACGGTCGCTTTCGCATCATGCTGCGCGGGCGCAAGATCGATTTCCGCGTATCGATCATGCCGGCGGTTCACGGTGAAAATTGCGTCATCCGTATTCTCGACAAGGAACAGATCAACGAAGAGTTCCGCGACTTGAATCTCGACGTCGTCGGCTTCGCGCCGCAGGACTTGAAGAAGTTCCGCAAGTTCATCGCCGAGCCTTACGGCATGGTGCTGGTGACGGGGCCGACCGGTTCGGGTAAAACGACGACGCTCTACGCAGGGCTGAACGAAATCAAGAACGAAGAAGACAAGATCATCACTATCGAAGACCCTGTCGAGTATCAGCTTCAAGGGGTCACGCAGATTCCTGTGAACGAGAAGAAAGGCCTGACCTTTGCGCGCGGCCTGCGCAGCATACTGCGCCACGACCCGGACAAGATCATGGTCGGCGAAATCCGCGACTCCGAAACGGCGCAGATTGCCATTCAATCGGCGCTCACAGGCCATCTGGTGTTCACCACCGTACACGCCAACAACGTCATCGACGTGATTGGCCGCTTCCTGAACATGGGCGTCGAGCCCTATAACTTCGTGTCGTCGCTCAACTGCGTGCTGGCGCAGCGGCTGGTGCGCATGCTCTGTTCGCATTGTAAACGAACTTACAAACCCGCCGAGCAGGAGTTGTCGGAATCGGGCTTGAACCCGGACAAGTACTGCGAGCAGATTTTCTATAATGCGGTGGGCTGCGAGGTCTGCAACTTCACAGGCTATCGCGGGCGAACGGCGATTCACGAACTGCTCGATGTTACCGACAGCATTCGCGAGATCATTTTAGAACGCCGCCCCGGCTCAGAAGTGCGCCGCGCGGCGCGCGCCGAAGGCTTGACCAGCTTACGCGAATCGGCGGTGGCTAAAGTTTTCTTTGGCGTGACGACGCTGCATGAAATCAACCGCGTCACGTTTGTTGAGTAGTAGGCAGTAGGCAGTAGGCAGTTGATGAGACGCTGCCTGCTTTTGACAAATGCCAGTGGATTTGGATTCAAAGACACGGCTTAAACCTCTTTCTGAAACTGCCTACTGCCTACTGCCTACTTTCTGTTTATTTTGAAACATCTGCGTGGTAGAGTAGTTTAACCGAGCAGACACGCTGAGAAATCTGAATGTGATAGCTGGTCCGAAGTGAAGCGCAACGAATTATCGATGGTGCGGCTGCCGGCAATCATTTAAGGTGCGTTGTTTCCGTGCGAGAAATTCATTTTAGAGGTACTGCGTCATGGCAAAGAGTATGCTGAAGATTCAACAGGCGATTGCGTTGGCGTTGGCGTTAATGCTGGCGGTGCCGATTGCCGCGCTGGCAAGCGATGGCAAGAAACACTTCAAGCTGGGCATGCAGTTTGAAGAGAATCGCCAGTGGGACAAAGCCGCCATGGAGTTCGCGCTGGCGATGGCGGAAAAGCCGTCGAACATCGAATATCAACTGCACCTTCAGAAAGCTCTGGTGAACGCCGGCGCTATGCTGGTTGAGCGCGGCGACAAGCTGGCCGAGCAGAAAGACTATAACGCCGCTTATCAAGCCTATCGCCAGGCCTACTCTTTTGACCCGACCAACGAAATGTCGTTGATCAAAGCGCGGCGCATGCTCGAAAAGCAAGGCTTGCCAATTGATGGCCTGCCGTCGGGCAGCGACCCGGCGGGGCCGAAGCTCAGACCGGACGACGATCCCAATAAGAAAGCTTCGTTTATGGCGACCGGCATGACGGCGGTTGGCGTGCATTACAACAGTCACAACATCCCTGTGCAGTTGCCGTCCATTCCCGGACGCCGCTTCGCCAAGACCGATGTCGTCTACCGCGACACGCCGCTGCTGTCGGCCATCGAGCAACTGGCGCAGACCATGAAGCTTAACGTCATCTTCGACCAGCAGGTCGTCAACATGATGCGCGCCCAGAAGGTCAATCTCGAGTTGCGCGATGTGACCTACCCGCGCGCTATGGAGATGCTGCTGAAGACCAACAATCTCATGTATGCGCAGTTGGACACGCGCACCATCGTCGTCGCCAGCGACAATCCGCAATCGCGCATGAAATACGAAGCCTATTCCGTGCGCACCTTCTACATCAAGAATGCCGACATCGCCGACGTGCGCGGCGCCATTCAATCGTCGCTGGCAACCAAGTCGGTGACGCCTGTCAAACAACTCAACGCCTTGATCGTCCGCGACACGTCGGCCAACCTCGAATTGATCGAATCCATGATCAACTCGATGGACAAGGCGAAAGCCGAAGTGCTGATCGACATCAATATCTACGAAGTGTCGCGCAACGATTTGCTGCAACTCGGCAATCAGTTCAATTCTCCTGACGGGCAAAAAGGGGCGGGCAATCTGGCCGCCATCGCCGGCTTTGGGCAGGGCGGTCTGGCAACCGGATTTGCCCAGCGCTTCATCACCAATGGGCCGTGGGGATTCACCGCCGGCGTACCACCCAGCCTGATCAGTTTCTTTCAGGACAAAGGCAAGGCGAAGTTGCTCGCCTCGACACAGGTACACGTGCTCGACGATCAGGATCAATCGATCAAGATCGGCCAGCGCGTGCCAATTCAGACCGCTTTTGTGCCGACCTACGGCACCACCGTCAACACAGGCAAGGGCAATGGCACGACGGATCCGAATTCGGCCTTCAGCAACTTTGGCTTCGGCGGCAGCGGCTATCCGCAAATTCAGTATGAAAACGTCGGCCTCAACATTGATATGAAGCCGAACGTCTTTGAAGATGAAGTGCAACTGAAGATGAAGATCGATTCGTCGTCGGTTGACAGCAGTATCAGCCCGCTGACGCCGACGTTCAATCAGCGTACCATGTCCTCGATGGCGCGCATCCGTGACGGCCAGACGACGCTCATTGCAGGGGTCACGCAGACCGAACAGTCGAGGCGCGTCAAGGGGCTTCCGCTGATCGGCTTGATCCCGATTCTGGGCCGCTTCTTTGCAACTCCAGAAACCAAGGATCGTCAGAGCGACGTCATCATCACGGTGACTCCGCACATCCTGCGCCGCGCCGACATACGCGACGAAGATCATTATGCGAAGTATTCCGGCGACGGTCAGAATCCCTACAATCAACTGAAAATCGAGCAGATTCTCTATCTCGCCGACCAGGACGACGCGCAGCCGCCGGCTATAGCAAACGCCGGCGTGCCAACTGAGCCGAAGCCTGTAGCGCCGCCGCCAACGCCAAGCACTGTGCAAACCCAGGCGCCGGCAACCGGCGTCGTGGTCGGGCCGATTCCGACGCAACCGCCGGCGGGTCGCGCAGACATTCAGCGCACGTCGGTTTCCGCGCCGGGCGCGCCAGCGCAGACGACTAACAACTCCGCCAATTCGAGTCAAAAAAACAAGCTGGATGACGACGATGACGATGATGATGATGATACGGCCACGCAGCAGAGCAACCAGGCCGTGCAGCCGGTGATCGTCAGTGTGCGCGCGGCAACCCCTGTGGCGACGCGCGGTCAGGATCTTTACGTCGCCATCAACCTCGTCGGCAACAACGACATTTCGTCGGCGCACATCTCGCTCAGTTATGATCCGAACCTGCTGGAGCCGAAGAACGTGCGCGACAGCGGCTTGCTGCGCTCGGGCGGCGCAGCGCCGGATTTGCAATTCACCGGCGAAGGCGGCTTGTTGAACATTCAACTCGATAAGCCGCAAGGCAGCGGCGGCGCAACGGCGCGCGGCCAGTTATGCCTGATCATCTTCACGGTGAAGAATGCCGGCACATCGCCGCTGACACTCAACGAAGGGCAATGTTTCCTGCGCATGGCGAACGGCCAGATGTTGCCGCTCAGGATACAATCGTCGCAGGTCGAAACCCGATAGTAGTGCCCGATAGTAGTGAAGGATGAAGTTGAGTATGCCGCACCATAGATTTTGGATTTTGGATTTTAGATTTTGGATTACAAAAAAGGGATTGCCGACGTGCCGAGCCGGGAATGTTCAGCCAATCCAAAATCCAAAATCCAAAATCCAAAGTCGGTCAGGTTTCACGCTACTTGAGATCATCATTGTCATCACCGTCTTGTCGATCTTGACGGCGGCGGCGGTGCCGATGGTGCGCAACAGCGTCAAGCGCCAGCGCGAAGAAGACCTGCGGCTGGCGTTGCGCCAGCTTCGCCAGGCCATTGACCGCTATAAAGAGTTCCACGACCGCACCAACGGTGGGGCAATTCCTCTTGAATGGAAGACCCAGAGCGGTTATCCAAAAGAACTGAAAATCCTGGTCGAAGGCTTCATCCCGGCCAACGTCGTCGGCACCAACGGCGCAAAAGTTCGCTTCCTGCGCCGCATGCCTGAAGACCCCCTGACAGGCAGCACCGATTGGGGCCAGCGGTCGTACAAAGACGAACCGACCTCGACCTCCTGGGGCGGCGATGATGTCTTCGATGTCTTCTCGAAAAGCGACGGCACGGCGCTCAACGGCACGAAGTACAAAGATTGGTGAGGCAGGAAGCCGCAGGCAGTTTTGGGGATGAAGTATGCGCGAAGATTCAGTGACAGTCGAATTAGAGAGCCGGTCGAGAATTGCGAATGGCAGTGAGCGCCGCCTGCCTCACCAGCGCGGCTTCACACTGCTTGAGTTGGTCATGGTGATGACGATCATCGTCATTCTTGCCGTCATCGGCGTCACCTCGTATAAACACGTGCAGTTGAAGGCGAAAGAAACGCTTCTCAAAGATGATTTGAACACCATGCGCAAGCTGCTTGACCAGTACGAGGCCGACCGCGAGAAGCTGCCGCAAGCGCTCGACGATCTGGTGAGCGCCGGATACATGCGCGATGTGCCCCTAGACCCGATAACCGGCGAGAAGGATTGGACCACCGAGATGGGCGAAGACACGACATCGCGCGAGGGTGGGCAAGGCATCGTCAACATACACAGCAACGCGCAGGGCGAGGGCAGCGACGGCAAAGCCTATAGCGAATACTGAAAGGAGCAGAGGCTAGGGGCTAGGGACTAGAGGCTAGTAAAGATGCGCGTTGCTCTTCAACTAGCCTCTAGCCCCTAGCCCCTAGCCCCTTTCTGAGAGATGTCATCATTACAGCGATATTTTCTCACGCCGCCAGCGCCGCCGACGGCTGCCGGCTTCATTGACGATTCCTTCACGGTGGTTGATCTGCGCCGCACCCGTCAGGGGTTCTCGCTGGCTTCCAGCGCGGTGACGCAACTATTGCCGGGTGTGGTGACGCCATCGTTCGATGAGTTGAATATTCTCGATGCCGGCGAGTTGGTTGAAATCATTCAGCAGACCGCCGAAGCCGCCGGATTGGCGCGCAAGAAAAAATGGTCTGTCGCCTTGCCTGACACCACGGCGCGTTCGTTCGTCGTCCCGCTTGAAAGCAAACCAGGAAGCCGCAGTGAGTTGAACGAAGTGCTGGCATGGAAAATCGAACGGCTGGTCGCCGCGCCCGCCTCGGAATTGCGCATCTCGCGCCAGCGCATCAGTCCACTGGCCGGACAGGAACGTTATGTTCTGACGGTCGCGCGCGATAAAGTCATGACCCAGTACGAAGAGGTATTCGAGAGCGTCGGCTGGACAGTGGGCTTGTTGTTGCCGCGCCACGTCGGCGAATCTCAAGGGCTGGCGTGGGACAAATCGCCCGGCGACAAGATGCTGGTGTCTGCCAATCGCAACGGCTTCACGTCGCTCGTCATGCGCAATGGCGAGCCGTTGGTCGTGCGCAATTATCAATGTGAGCCGGAAGCCACCGCTGACGAACTGCACCGCTTCGCGCTTTATTATCGCGACCGCCTTGCGCCAACCGCTACAGCCAACGCCCTGACCGGAATGCTCGTGCTCGGCGATATAGACATCAATGAAGTGCAGCGCGCCGTCAGCGATGCGACGGAAAGCGAGCCACGGTCACTCAGCGCCAGATAGTTTGGCTTTGATTTTTCCAGCGAAGCGATTCGCTTCGAACACTTGGCCGGCGCAGCGGGGCTGGCGACGATTGCCTGGCAATAAAGCAGGGGCTAGAGGCTAGGGACTGGAGACCGAAGTTTTTCTAGCCTCTAGCCTCTAATCTCTGCTTTTAGTGGCGGCCACCTTTTTCGCCGCCCTTGCGGCTCGATTCCTTGCTTTCTGCTTTGCCGCGTCCGCTGCCTGATTGTTTGCCGCCGCCTGATTCTTTGTTGACCGTTGCCCAGGCGCGGCGCTCCGCTTCATTCTCAGAGACGCCACGGTCTTCATAGCTCTCTTCGATGTGTTCGGCTTGCCGCTTCTGCTTGTCCGTGTAAGCTGATTTATCTCCCTGTGGCATATCTTCCCTCCTGTTCGATGTTAATTCATTAGTGAACTGATTTGGAATGCTATACAAGTCTCATTGTACGGCATTCCTGTCTCAACAATAAAAACAGCAAGCCGGATGCCAGCCCTGGCCTGATGCGCGATAGTAATCGTATGTAGCCAGAGCCTAAGGAAAAACACTTAGGCATCTGCGTTACAGGATAAACAGATAGATAGCGGTATGCGCATTGCAGCTTAGACAGTAGTGCAATTAGCAAGGCGGGCCTCGTGCCCGTAAGGCATAGGTTACGAACTAAGGAGAACATCCATGTCAGCAAATAAAGATAAAGACAATTGGGCATCCCAGCAAGGCGGCCAAGGCGGTCAACAAGGCGGCCAAGGTGGCAGTCAACAGGGCGGCCAGCAGGGTGGCCAAGGTGGTCAGCAAGGCGGTCAACAGGGTGGCCAGCAAGGCGGTCAGGGCGGCCAAGGCGGTCAGCAAGGCGGCCAGGGTGGTCAGAAGGGCGGCCAGCAAGGTGGCCAGCAGGGCGGATCGAACAAGCCATAAAGCAATCGCTGATCTATGAAGCGTGCGGGCCGTAGCCCGCGCGTGAAAAAAGTCAGGAGAAGTTGCTTGCATTGCGCAAAGCGAAGCAGCAATCTTCTCCTGACTTTTTTTGGCTTCACAGGCTGCGCGGCTTGCCTGTCCAGATGGTCGTCGCGCTTGCCGGCGCAATCGCGCTGCCGACGCCGACACCATAGAGTTCAACCGACATAGAGAATTTCTTTTTCGATACCAGCCCGACGATCAAGCGCACCTCTGCCGATTCGCCCGGCGCAAGCTGGCCGTCTTCGCCAACATCGAATGCCTGCCGCGCGCCAAGTCCGGGCAGCGTTTGCGGGTCGCGTGTCAACAGCACATGGCTGCGGCTGAGATCGGCAATGCGCAGGAAAGGACTGGCTATAGCAACGTCACCGCGATTGGTGATGCGCAAGTTGATCACCAGCCGCAGTGCGCCACTGACCATCTGATCCGCCAGGGTGTCTGTCCAGCTCACCACCTGTTTCTCTGAAGAGACGAAACGGATGTCAACATTCGCGCCGACGTTCGCACCGATAGTGAAATCGGCGCGGCTGTCGCCATATAAGGAATTGCCAAAGCTGCCTTCAATCGCCACCAATCGCAGCCGCGCCGTGGTGGTTGCAACAGCCGGCAGCTTGAGCGAATACTTTTCGACGTCGCCGGGAAGGTTGTCGACGAGGGGCGCAAAGCTCACGCCGCTATCGGTCGATAGGTAAAGTTGCTGCTGCACCGCTTGAAAGCCCGATTGTCTGGGCAGCGTCCATGCTACCGTGAACGATTCGCCGGCAATCAAGCGCTCGCCGCCGCTGGGAGAAGCCACGACCAGACTGAACGCATCACCGGCTAAGGTGGGCGACATCTCGTGCACAGCGTCAGTGCCGCCCAACGTGCCTTCGCCGTTCGCCTCCTCGTAGTCTTGCCACTTGCCCGTGCCGGTCCCGTAAGCGGCGACGGTCGCCGGCAGGGCGTCGAGATTGAAGCCCGCCGTATCGATATTGGCAACATAGAGCCGCCACGCACTCGTCAAGTTAGCGTCCTGCACGATGACGGTCTCGCCGATCCAAGTGTCGTTGTCGTAGAAGGTCTTCTGCCAGCCTTCCATGTCATTGGTTGCAACCAACGCCAGTTCGTCTCTGTGCTCGTCGCGCCCCAGTGTGGCGCGCGGCGGCAGGGCGCTGCGCATGGACTTGGAGAATTGTAATCTGACTTGCAATGGGCCCGGCGCAATGCCCGGAAAGCGCGTATCCGTGATCAGCTCGCGCGTGCCGCTCGCGCCGTCGGCGGGCTGTACCCAGCGCGCCGCGTAAACCAGCTTCGAGAACCTGCCGTCGGTGCCGATGCTGTAGGCTCTGACCGATTCGAGAATCGGCGGCCCGGCAGCCCAGTTCAAGAGGGGCCGCAGACCCGCCCAGTTCTCGGCGTTGGTGTCGGCGATCTGCTCTTCCGGCACCGCAAAATCGCAGCAGGTCGGGCGCATTTCGATGGTCATCGGCGCGGCGATGCGGCTTGTGCCGTAAGCGTAATCGGTTGACGAGCCGGTCACCTGATACAGGTCAAAGGAGTGTTCCGGCTGGTAAAGTTTGCCGTTGACCTTCTTGATCTCGCTGCTGATCTGTTGCGCCAGTTGCGCGTGCAGCGTGGTGTCAGGCCCGTTGTCGCGCTGGTATCCCCAGGGGTAAAGAATCAATTGTCCGAAGTTATGATAATCGAGTTCGGCGCGAAAGTGGCGATTCGGGTCGCTGGTGAGCGCCTGCATGACTTTGACTTCCGGCTCGCTTGCGGCCTGTGGCCCGCGATAGATTTCGGGGTTCGCCGGATCGTCGCTGGCGCCCGCATCATCATTCTTGCAGCTCTTGTCCGACGAGCAGTAATCGTCGCACGGCGTGTCGCCGCGCAATCGCCATTGGTATTCGTAGTTACGATTCAAATCCGCGCCAACCGTCGAGGCGCAGGAGCCAAGCGTGATGGGGCGGCGATTCTTGCGCCACATTCGCGTACCGTCATTCGCGCCGGGCGGCGCGCTCTGGCTGAAGGCCAGGCCATCGGGGTTGACGATGGGAACAATCCAGATTTGCAGTTGATCCAGCGCCTGCCGCACAAAGCCGTCGCTCGCATAGTTGTTAATCAATTGATTGGCGAAGTAGATGGGCGATTCAACCGAGATCCATTCGCGCGCATGGTGACAGCCGGTGATCAGCACGTCGGCTTTATTCGGGTTGTCGGCTGCCGCGTCGCGGGTGATCTTGAGCGCGAAGATGTCGCGGCCTTCGTAGCTCTGGCCGAGCTTGACGTAAGCGGCCAGGTCAGGATGCGCCGCCGCCAGCGCCTTGAATTCCGTTTGCGCCTGCTCGTAGCTGTGGTAATGCTGGCTGGCGGCCTGGGTTTGCAAGTCCCCTGATTGACGATCTTTTGGACGCCGCTCAAAGCTGAAGTCTTCGCCAAACAGGCGCGGCGCAATCGTCGAAAATTCGTCGGTTGTATAGAAGCCGATGAGATGAAAGCCGCGCCGCGTGTACTGCTCTTCGATGTGCGCGTTGATTGACGTGGCAGAGTCGTCTGTTGCAAAGATGTCGAGATAAGCGATCAGCGAGTCGCGCTGCATGAGCACGTTTTCGCGGTCGCCTAAGAATGCCGTATAGCCCGCCGCCGGCGCTGTGCGCTTTGTAAGATCGATCACGGCAACGCGCACCTGCGTCGAGCGCGTCGCGGCTTCGCTTTGATAAGCAGGAGTCACGGCGCGGGCCAGCCCGTCGCCCTGCTTGCTGGCCTGCTGCCAGCCGGCGACCGTATCAAAGAGGACTTCGGCGTCAAGGCCCTGACGCGCGAATTGCTCGACGAGATAAGGCGGCGCGGCAACAATCGTGTCTGAAGACTGCGCCGACCAGACGCTGAACTCCAGGCCGTAGAGGCCGGCAATTCGAGCAATCTCATCGGGCGCGGCGTGGACGCGAGCGATTTGCGGAATGAACTCCTTGCGCGCCAGTTGCGACTGCACGGCGCGAAACGCACGCCACGCGGCTTTGCGCAACTGCGCATTGGGATGGCCAAGCGCCGCGCGCCAGGTTTCGTAAGCGCCCGGCTCATCCAGTTGCGCAAGTTCCGCAAGCGCCGCATTGAATTCGCCAGGGCGGGCTGACTTGAGCCGCGCTTCGAGTTGCATAAGCCGGGCGCGGCGCTTGCCGTCAAGGTTGCGCGGGCCATATGCCGTGACGCGCGACGGCAGACTCGCGCTCAAAAGGAAGAAGGCGAGCAGAATGAATAGCAATGATAAGGTCGCCAGGCGATGAACAGCACAAAACTTCAACTCGTTTCCCTCTGACTTAATAATGAATTGATTTCAACAGAAGGGGGTGCCAGGGTCAAGAGTATCAGATGCGGGTGACGCCTTGCCAGAGAATAAGTCTGGAGAGTTTAGAGCGATTTTCAAATGCGTTTGCCATGTAGCGCAAGCGGTTAGCTTGCGCCCGATACTGCGCAAGCTAACCGCTTGCGCTACATTCAATTGAAAACCGCTCTTGAGAGTCCAGAGAGCGTTTTGGAGAAGTCCCGTTAGGGACGAAATGTTTATAGTTCTATGCTCGTTTATTGATCCAAGCCCTGTAAGGGCGAAATGTCGACATTGCGCTCCTAACGGAGCTTGGACTCTTTTTGACGCTCGTAACTATAAACATTGCGCTCCTACGGAGCTACCATTGCAGAAACACTTTCTGGACTCTCTGGACTCTCTGGGCTTGTCTGCAAAATGAAAGCGCCGCGAAAGCAAGGCTCTCGCGGCGCTTTGGATGATTCAAGAGCAAGCCGTGCAGGCTGGCCGCATTAAGGCTTGCGACCGCGCTTTGCCGGTTTTTCGGCTTCGATCTTGTATTGCGCCTTGATAGCCTCAATCGTCGCCTTGGTGTCGGGGATGCGCTTGTCGGTCGCCGGCGCTTTTGCCACGAAGTCCGAGAGATAATTAAGCGATTCCTGAATCTTCTCTTTTTCGGACGAGCCGAGCAACGCAATGCCGAGATTGTAGAGCGCCTCAAGATTAGCCGGGTCGCTGGCCAACACGCTCTTGTAGGTCGCGACAGCCTTCTCCGTCATGTTGGCGTCGCCGCTGTTAGCGGCAGCGCGGTAGAGGTCGCCTTTTTGTACCTCGTACTTGGTCTTGTTGGGCGGATCAAGCGTTTCCAGATTGTCGATGGCCTTGATGGAGTCGTCAACCACATTCATCTCGCCGTAATGCTCGGCCAGCAACAGCGCATTCTTGATTTGAATGTTGTGGTAGATGATCAAATCGTTTTTGACGTTGGGATCATCTGTGACCGTAGAGGCCAGCGCAATCGCCTGTTTTGCCTCTTCATAAGCTTTCTCAAAGTGGGTTTTAGCACCCGGCTTATCTTTCTTATTGAACAGGTCGGCGCCCAACTGGTAATGCGATTCCGAGGCTTGCACACGGGACTTATAGACTACTTCAACAAACGACGCATGTTTTCCGGGATCAATCGCCGCCGCCTGCTCAAACTCGGTGATCGCCCCCTCATAGTTTTTGGCTTCCTTCAACGCCACGCCCTGCTTGAAATGATTGATCGCTTCATCGCGAGCGCCTTGCAGAGCTTGCGCCTCTTTGACTTTCTCGGTGCGCTCTTTGGCGGCAGCATCCATTTTGGCTTTGTCGCCAGCCGAGACGTTCGAGGTGGTCGGCGAGGCCGTGCCGGTCTTCAGAGCCGTCATCACCTGATCGTAAGTCGGCACGCTGCCGTCGCCTGGGCTGAGAACGAAATCGAGCGACGGCACCTGGGCAACCCTAATGTTATTGGCCCAGGTCGGCTGGCATTCGGGCGCGGAAACAACGAAAAGATAGGTGCCCTGTACGGGGATGCCGAGACGGATGAAGTGACCGGCCTTGTCGGTCTTGACGTCCCAGTGTCCCTTAACGTCCGTGCGATAGAGATCAACCAGCGCGTTGGCAACCGGCTTCAGCGTGCCGTCGGCTGCTTTGAGTTTGACGTTGCCTTCAATCTGCGTTGTTTGCGCGCTCGCCGCAACCGCGAGCAGCGTCATCAACGCGGCGAGCAGCGCCGCTTTTTTCATATATGTCCTGAACATGGAAGTTCCTCCGTAAAATCTGCTGGCTGCCACACCAGCCGCACAAAATCTTCGCCAATCTGAGATGCTGCAAGTCCGAACATCTGTTGGCATGAAATTCATGAAAACATTCCAGCGTGTAATGAATTAACCGATTAATTAAGCCGTACATTGAGTGTATCGCAGGCGTTTTTGAGTGTCAACGCAACGGCCCTGAGAAAATTCCCTCACCCTCGCAAGCTGGCAGAGCGGTTGTCTGTTCACGGATTAGTCTTTTGTGTTGAGGTCATGCCAACTCGACACGCATCTCGAATGTAGCAAACATTTCTTTTCCGAGCGCCAACAGCCATCGTGAGGCGCGTTCCAACGCCGCCTGCGATTGCGCGGCGACTTCAAGCAGATCGCCGTTGAGCTTTTCAATCGCCGCTTCATCAAGCGATGCGACGCATTCAATCACCGGCAATCGCGCGATGGTCGATGTCACGGCCTGCGCTTCTTCGTTGATGGCGCACGCGTGGCGCGCGCCATTGGTCGCAGCCCGGGCGATTCCCTTTTCTGCCAGCAAGGTTTGCAGTCGCTGCGCCTCTTTGAGAATTTCGCCGAGCCTGGCGCGGTTGTGGTCGATTATCTCGCCGAGCAGGCTTAGCTTTTCTCGTCCGCTGAAACTTGCCGCATCCCGGCTGGCAAGCGCTTCTAGCTGATTCAATTCACTGCCGTCAGCCTCGGCCTTGATTCGCTTCATATGCTCGATCCGTTCAGTTTCAGAGAGCAGCGGCTCAAGTCCGTAGACGCGGCGCACGGCACGGCAGCGGTCGCTGCCCGCTTCAAAAGCCTTGCAAGAATTCGGGCGCAGTTCATAAATCGCGCAACTGGCATGCTGACCGACGCTGCCACTGAAGGCGATGCAATGCCCTGCACGAGGTTCGCGCTTCAGCCAGCGCAGCTTCGGCCCGGCAATGTCTTCGGCTTCCCAAACCATCCATGTCAAGCGGCGCGGCGTCGGATCACGATCAAGCACCGCCACCTGATGAAAATAAGCGCAGCACGCGCCGCACTTCAAGCAATCAGGCGCGCCGGTTTGATCGGCGACGAAGTCACTTTCAGCCAGGGTCTCCGCGTAAAGGCCTGGCCCTTCGTCCGCTCTAACAAAGCCCGCGCGACGCTGGCCGAGTTGTTCCATCATCTCTGCAAAAGTCGCCTCGCTCATGGCGCGCTTGCGAGTCAGTTGCACCAATGCAATCGGCGCGGCTTGCGCTTCCCTGTTCGAGGCATGTTTCGCGGCATCCGTGTAAGTGTGTTTCATTACAAATCATCAATCTGCCGGCTTGACCGCCGGGCGTATGGCTTTCATCGTGTCAGCGCTGGCATTTGGGGCAGAAGAAGGTTGACCGCCCAGCAACCACCTGAGCGCGAATCATCGTCTGGCAGATGCGGCATGGCTCGCCTTTGCGCCCGTAGACGCGCAGAGCGATTTGAAAGTAGCCGGCATTACCCTGGCTATCGCGAAAGTCGGTGAGCGTCGTACCGCCCTGGCGTATGGCATCGCGCAAGACGCGCTTGATGGCGTCCATCAGCCGCTGCCAGCGCGCCCGGCTGATGCGACCTGCGGGCTTGAGTGGATGAATGCCTGCCAGAAACAGCGATTCGCTGGCGTAGATGTTGCCGACGCCGACAATCACCCGTTGATCCATCAGAAAATTCTTCACAGGTTGCTTCGACCTGCGCGACCGCTCGAAAAGGTAATCGGCTTTACAATTCGCCGCGAGCGGCTCCGGCCCAAGCTGATTGAGCGGCGCGTAATCTTTCAACTCCGACTCACTGAGCGCCACGACCATGCCGAAGCGGCGCGGATCACGAAAACGCAACTCCAACCCGTCATCGAGCGAGAAGATGACGTGATCGTGTTTGTCGAAAGACAGGCCCGGCGGCACGAGCAACAACTTGCCGCTCATGCCAAGATGGATGATCAAATAGCTTCCGCTATCGAAGTGAATGATCAGATACTTGGCGCGGCGCGAAAGGTCTGTGACCCGGCGACCCGCGATCAATTCATTGAGCTTCACTTCATCGACCGGCAGGCGCAGCCGCGTATCGCGCACTTGAATCTCAGTGACGCTACGGCCTGGCAGCCTGGTCAACAAACTGCGGCGGACGGTTTCGACTTCCGGCAATTCAGGCATAAGTTCGGCATCGCTTTCGCTCGTCTACTTCTTCAAGCTATGAATCACCCCTGCTTTCAATCCCTGCGAAAACAGCGCGCTTTCGCTCAAGGTTGTTTCGCTTTCGGCGCTTCGCTACACTGAATTTTCCCACAGGAAGCAAACGAATGAAAAGCGACGGCTCCGGCAAACCGGTCAAAGATCAACTCAACATGAGCAGGCAGTCCCACAGCCAACTGGTCAAAGCGTTGTTGCACTGGTTTGCGAAGCACAAACGCGCACTGCCCTGGCGCGCGACGCGCGATCCATATCGCATATGGATATCCGAAGTCATGCTGCAACAGACGCAGGCGGCGACGGTGATTCCCTTTTACGAAAGATTCCTCGAACAGTTTCCCGACCTCGCCGCGCTCGCCGCCGCCGATGATCGGATTTTGATGAAAGCCTGGGAGGGGCTCGGTTACTACGCCCGCGCCCGCAACCTGCGCGCTGCCGCGCAAACGATTGTCCGCGAGCACGACGGCAAGCTCCCGACCTCAACAGAGGCGCTTCTGAAACTGCCGGGCTTCGGCCCTTACACGGCTGCCGCTGTCGCCAGCCTCGCCTTCGGCGCAGATTGCGCCGCCGTGGATGGCAACGTCACGCGCGTGCTGGCGCGCGTCTATGCGATTGACGCGGACATTCGCCAGACATCAACACGCCGCAGGTTGCAAAGGCTTGCCGATGCGCTTGTGCCAAGAGGCCGCGCCGGCGCGTTCAATGAAGCGTTGATGGAGTTGGGTGCGCTGGTTTGCCGCCCGAAGAATCCGGCATGTAGTGATTGCCCGATTCGCCGTTTCTGTCGCGCTTTTCAGGAAGACCGTGTCCGCGACTTGCCAGTGAAATCGCCCAGGCCCGCCGTGCCGCATCACGAGATCGCCATCGGCGTCGTGCATCGCAAAGGCAAGGTGCTGATCGCGCTGCGCCCGGTTGACGGACTGCTTGGCAATCTCTGGGAGTTTCCCGGCGGCAAACGCCAAACCGACGAGACGCTTGCCGAGTGCTGCCGCCGCGAGATCAAAGAAGAGACCGATCTTGATGTCGAGGTCACAGAAACCTTTGCCATCGTGCCTCACGCTTACACACATTTTCGCATCACGCTGCACGCTTTCCACTGCCGTTATACGAGGGGCCGTGCGCAGCCGCGCACCAGTCAGGCGATTCGCTGGGTTACCCTGGATGAGCTTGACGACTACGCCTTTCCGAAAGCCAACAAACAGATCATCGCCGCACTACGCGAGTCTATCAGGTCTAGAGAGTCTATCGAATCTGATGAGCGTTTCTGAGAAGTCCCGTAGGGACGAAATGTTTATAGCAGATAAAGGCCATAAAGAGCCCAAGCCCCGTCGGGGCGACATGTCGACATTGCGCTCCTAACGGAGCTTGGATTTTATCTATAACGCTTGCTATAAACATTGCGCTCCTAACGGAGCTACCTTCAGAAACTTTCTCAAGACTCGCTAGATTCGCTAGACTATTGATCTGTGTCATTTCGGCCAGTTGGAATATTTTCCGACAGACCATGCCTAAAGTAGTTGAAAGCGCCACAGGCATTATGGTAAGGTGCGTGCTCATGCAAATCAGCCGGGCTTGAAAAGAATCGCCTTATTTTATTAGGATTCGAGTCATAATGGCCGCCACAAACCTCTCGTTATCGCGTTTGTGTCATTAAGTCGCCCGGAAATCAGGACATGCTTTCGGGTTTGTGTCAAAAGCTGATTCGTGAGCTTGCCGAGCCTGCATCGTGAAGCAGCCGTCTTGAGCTATTTGCAGAAATAGCGGAGCTTAAACGGAAGACTCGGACACACCCGAAAGGGGAATATCAGTTGCTCTTGAATTTTATATGCCTGTGCAGCGGCTCATCGAAGTTGGCCCGAGCCATACAGGTTGCTTGATTCCCGTTTGATCATATGAAAACGACAAGCAAACTGAAAATCTATCTGCGTGAATTCAAGTTTCTCG
>JBBWZK010000233.1:0-16993 GCA_039648975.1 Blastocatellia bacterium | reverse complement strand
GTCTGTGCGTTTGCCGAGCCGTATGGTGCCCATCTGCGTGAGCGAGCCGATGGGTTCGGCGATGCCTTTCTTGATGGCTTCAACGCCGGCGATGAACGTGGTGCTGACGGCACCCAGGCCGACGAGCAGCACGCCGAGCTTGCCTTTGGGTTCTTCGATGGCGACGGGAGTTTTTTGATTCGACATAAGAGTTCCTTTCTGGAAGTGCGTCCGGTCTACGCTTATATTCAAGGTAAGATTAGAACAGATTGCCGCCAAGAAGCTTGCCGCGATGTTGCGCACTTTTAGCGTTGGCTTGCGCAATCGACGATGGATGCAGCGAGGTGAATCAAAGATAGCCGTTTCAGACTGGCAAGCAAGCGCGGGTTGTGGTTAAACAGTCGAGAGCCACCATAGCATCTTACATCGCCAGGCGCGATTTGCCGATCAGGACTCAGTGCTTAACGTTGGCTGCTGTCGCGGTAGGCGCGCGGCGTGATGCCGGTGACGGATTTGAAGATTTTGCTGAAGTGGCTCTGGCTTTGATAGCCGACCATGGCAGCGATCTCGATAATAGGCAGCGTCGTTTCGATAAGCAAGCGCCGCGCTTTTTCGATTCTCAAGTTGGCCAGATAAACGTGCGGCGTCGTGCCGGTGATCTGCTTGAATAAGCGCGCAAAGTGATACTCCGATAGATAAGCCGCTGCGGCGATCTCTTCGAGCGCCAGTTCGCGCCCGTAGTTGTCATGCAGAAACTCAATCGCGCGCCGCAGCCGGCGATCTACGGGCCCGACACGCGACAGCTCGATCTGGGCTGACTTGCGCACCGTCAGATGGGAACGCAATAAATGAATGGCAAGCTGGCGCACCAAGGCGGCGAGCATGATTTCATGTCCGGGCTTTTCATCCGTCACTTCGCCGGCGATAATGCGCGCCATCGCCAGAAGGATTTCATCCGTCGTGTGACTTCTGCGAAAGACGATCTCTGCCGTTGCTCGCGTCAGACCCATCTCGGCGACGAGTGTATTGATGAGCGCCGGATGGATGCGAATCGACACGAAGTCAATTTCATGCGCCTCCGCCGCGTGTAATTGCCCTATGCCCGTGAATGCCACGTCGCCCGCAGTCAGGGCGAATTCGTTTTCGCCTATACAAGTCTGCATTCGCCCGGCGAGCAACGCCGTCACCGTGAAGGCCGCGTGCGCATGCATCTCGAAACGGCAATGCGCCGTCGCCGTGCGCCGGACGCTGAATTCGGGCCGCGACATGAAAGCCTGTATCTCGGCGCACGACGCCTCAGCCGCGTCGCTTTCAAACGACGGCGGCGCGAGCGCCTCCATCTCGGTTTCCTCTGCGGCGATGTGTGATGATTCGTACATAAGAGCTTACTGGGTTATCTGTTTTAATTTTAAGGGCGTTTCTGAAAAGTCGCTCCGTAGGAGCGCAATGTTTATAGTTCTATGCTCGTTTATTGATCCAATCTCCGTTAGGAGCGCAATGTTGACATTACGTCCCTACGGGACTGGGAATCCTGTCTGCATTTTCAACTATAAACATTGCGTCCCTAACGGGACTTATCAGAAATGCTCTCAACCGCGCGTGCTGGCGCGTGATGCCAGCACGTCGGCGAGGCGGTTCGGGTAGTTAGTCATAATCGCATCGACGCCGACCACCAGCATACGACGCATAATCAGCTTGCTGTTCGCCGTCCATGCCACAACGCTGATGCCGCGCTCGTGCAGTGCAGCAACCGCGTGTCGCGTCGCCAGGCCGTAATGCAAAGCTGCTTCGTCGGCTTCGGCGCGCTTGACAGCGTTGATGATGGCGCGCGCCGTCAGATGGCCATGACCAGGAATTGCAAAGGTCGCGGCAGTGCGCAGGCGTGGAGCCAGTGCTTTGGCTCGCCTGACGATTTCATGATCGAATGACAACAAGGTGACGGCGCGCTCCATCTTATGCTGGCTGACGAGCGCCAGCACGGCGTCGAGCAACGGCTGGTTGTCGTGCCGGCGGCTACCTTTCAACTCGACGTAAACACGCCTGATCTTTGCCGCCGCTGCCAGCGCCAATACATCCGCGAGCGCCGGCACCGATTCGCCGGCAAATCGCTGGTCATTCTCTTGTGTAAGATTCGCCACGCTTTTCGCCATTGCCCGAATGCGCGGTCGGCGCGCCAGCCTTCGCGCAAACCACGCGCCGGCATCGCACGCCGCCAGTTCTTCAACGGTCAGCGCCGCGACCGCCCCCGTGCGCTCCGTCGTGCGATTGAGGCGCGCATCATGAATGACCACCGGCTGGCCGTCTGCCGACAACTGCACGTCAAGCTCGAAGCCGTCCGCGCCCAAAGCGATGGCGAGACGAAACGCCGTCAGCGTGTTTTCGGGCGCCAGCCCCGACGCGCCTCGGTGCGCAATGACCAGAGCAGTTGCCGGTTGCCGGTTGTCAGTTGCCAGTTGAGGGGGCATACCTCTTTTATTATGCCACGCCTTTGCCCCCTGTCTAATCAGGTGTTAGATGTCTTCACCTATCCTCAGCCTGAAACGGCTTACTGCGGCAGCCCCGTGCGGCGCAGGATGTCTTGGAAGCGCGCTTCAGAGCGCAGGGCGTCGTAGTGCGGGTCAACTTTGAGGTATTGCATCTGGAGGTCGTGCTCTCGGTAGGCGCGTTCGAGCGCGTCAAGGGCGGCTTCTTTGTTCCCCAGTCCGACGTAGAGCGCGGCTAACTCGGCGGGTGAGACATACTCTTTCGTCGTCTTCAACTTGTCGAGAATGGCGAGCGCCTCGTCGCGCTTGCCTGACTTTGTGTAGGTGTAGCCCAGATAACAGAGCGTGCTCGGAGTCTCACCTTCAAGGCTGATCAACTTTTGATATTCGGTGGTGGCTTCGGCGTACTGCACAAAGTAGAAGTAGGCTAATCCAGCGATTGCTAACACGAGCGCCGCCAGCGCCAGCGCCGCGCCGCGCTTGTGCCGCATGACTCCCTCGACGATGTATTCCGCGCTCGATGTCGTGTGAGTCGAGCTGCCCGCCGCCTGCCCGGTCTGTCGCGCCGCGATCTCCGATGTTCCGCTTGTCCCGTCGTCGCCGCCGCGCCTCGCGTCTGACCGTTCCGCTCAGGCGATCCCGTTCGATCAAGTTCCGCCTCGAACTCCAAACGCTGCTTCAGGCTCTTCAAATCCAAGCCCAAGTCCTTGACCACCTGATAACGCTCTTCCTTATCTTTCCTGAGCGCCTTGGTCACGATCCGGTCCAGCTCGGCGGGGACGTGCGCGCCCAGATGCATGAGCGGCGGCGGCTCTTTATGCAGGATCAATCCGAGCACGTCGGTCTTGGTCTCGCCTTCAAACGGCAAACGCCCCGCGACCATCTCATAGAGCACGACGCCCAGACTCCAGACATCCGTGCGCTCGTCCGTCTCTTTGCCGCGCGCCTGCTCCGGCGACATATACAAAACCGTCCCCATCACGACGCCGGGTGCGGTGTGGTGCAAGGCTCTGGTCAGCGCTTCCGTATCAGGCGCGCTCTTCTGCCCGTGCTCGGCGAGTTTCGCCAGCCCGAAATCCAAGACCTTCACGATGCCGTCCTTGCGAACCATGATGTTTTCGGGCTTGATGTCGCGATGCACGATCCGCGCGGCGTGCGCCGCCGCCAAAGCCGACGCGACCTGCATGCCGATCTCCAAGACCTCGTGCAACTCCGGCCCTCCATCCTTCAGGCGCTGGCGCAGACTCTCGCCGTCAATGAACTCGGTGGCGATGAAGTGGTGTCCGTTCTCCGCGCCGATCTCGTGGATGGTCAGGATGTTCGGATGGTTGAGACTCGAAGCGGCGAAAGCCTCGCGCTCGAAGCGACGTAGGCGATCTTGATCGGCGGTGAATTCTATGGGCAGGAGTTTGACGGCCACCAGGTGGCGCAAGGTGGTGTCCTCGGCGAGATAGACCTCACCCATGCCGCCCTCTCTGAGCAAAGAGCGAATCTCATAGCGTCCCAGGCGTGTGTTGGGAGCGAGCGGCATATCGGTCAAGCAGCCGCATACTATCATAATTCCGACGGCGAATTAAAGATTTGAATAATGTGAATCGTGTGAAGCAAGCTAAAGATTTCAATAATTGCCGACATCTAACGCCCGCGTTCAGCGGGGCCGCCAACGGCAATGAAGCAACGAAGCGAATCGCGCTTCGCGGTCTCCGCTGCAATGCCTTTTTAGACGCGCTTGGGTCGAAGTAGCAACAGTGTTTTTCTACTTTGTTGTCACATTTTGGGCATCGGCCATTTCTCAGGCAATCGTACCCCTATCCGGCATCGTTAGAGGTCAGGAAAATATACGAAGTTCTCCCAGATGCAAAAGCGGCTAAACATGGATTGATACGAATCATAGATGAGTCTGGCGAAGACTATCTATATCCGCAAGATTTCTTTGTTTACAGCGAGATTCCAGAAGCTGTTGAGTCTGTTTTCCAGAAAGCCTCTTAACAACAAGAGCCATCTAACAAGGTATTGCAGCGGAGGCCGTGCCGCCAGTTCTCATAGTTCGCCGCGATGACGTTCACGGCCCCGCTGAACGCGGCGGATGGGTTACGGTGGATTGCTGACAACTGACAACCGGCAACTGGCAACTGCTCTATACGCGTGCCGCTTTTTCGGCGGCTTTGTGGGCGCGCTGGCAGTCGGCGCAGATGCCGAAGATGCGATGGCTGTGACGCAGCGGCTTGAACTTATAGTGGCGGGTGATTTCGTCTTGCAGCTTTTCGATCTCTTCGTTGTAGAACTCGATGAGCGCGCCGCATTCCGTGCAGATCAGATGATCGTGATGCGTGTGCTTGTATTCGTGTTCGTAGAGCATGCGCCCGTCGTGAAATTCCAATTCGCGCGCCAGGCCGCATTCTTTCAGGAGTTTCAACGTGCGGTAAACTGTGGTGAAACCTACAGTCGGGTCTTTCGCCTTGATGATGGTGTAGAGGTCTTCGCTGGAAACGTGGCCTTCAGTGTCGAGGAAGACATCGAGAATCAGGTCGCGCTGCGACGTGCGTTTGAGCCGCGCGCGCTTGAGATGATCGTGGAAGATTTGTATCTCTTCACGTTCCATACTTGTTTGACCGTTGCCAGGATTATACACGTATGCCTCTGAGTCGCAAATCTTTCAGGGGCGCGAACCCATCAGGAAAGTCGCGCCGCACGCCGGCGGCGGCACAGTTGATTTCCACGGCATTCGTAGATTATGCTCGTTCTTGAGTCGCTGCCGGCGATTGCCGGTTGGCGCAGATCTCAACAAGAAAACCGATGCTGACTAAATCCATTCTCCTCTATCTGTCCAACAGTTCAGGGTTCAAGAATTTTCTGACGCGCTTCAAATCATTCAACAACGTCACGCAACGCTTTGTCGCCGGCGAAGCGTTGACCGACGCGGTCGCCGCCATTCGCCAGTTGAACCGTAAGCAGATACGCGCGTCATTCGATCACCTGGGCGAGAGCATCTCGTCGGAGGCCGAAACGCGCGCCGAAGTGCGCGAGTACACCGAAGTGCTCGATGCCATCAGCGACAACGCGCTGGATTCCAACGTCTCTGTCAAGCTGACCCAGCTTGGCTTGGACATCAGCCCTGAGCTTTGCTACGAGAACACGCGGACGATTGTCGAAGCCGCCGCGCGGCATCGCAACTTCGTGCGCATCGATATGGAAGATTCGACGAAGACCGATGCGACGTTCAACATCTTCCGCCGCCTGCGCGGCGAATTCGATAACGTCGGCATCGTCGTGCAGTCGTATCTGTATCGCACAGAGAAAGACATAGACGAGTTGCTGGCGCTCGGCGCGCGCATTCGACTTTGTAAGGGCGCTTACAAAGAGCCGGCCACGGTGGCCTTTCAGGATAAGCGCGATGTCGACGCCAACTACATCAAGCTGATGAAGAAGCTGCTGGTTTCGGGGATTTATCACGGCATCGCGACGCACGACGAAAAGATGATCGAAGCGACGCGGCAGTTCGCTTCCGAGAGCGGCATCGCCGCAGATCAATTCGAGTTTCAGATGTTGTACGGCATACGCCGCGACCTGCAAGACAAGCTTGTCGCAGAAGGCTATCGCATGCGCGTCTACGTGCCTTATGGCCAATACTGGTATCCCTACTTCATGCGGCGGCTGGCCGAGCGCCCGGCCAACATCTGGTTCGTGATGAAGAACATGATGAAGGGCTAGTCGAACGACAGGCTTGCGCTGCAACTGAAAAGAAAAAGCCGCTCATTGTGAGCGGCTTTTTCTCATCTACAGATCGATATATCGCAGCGCGATTAGGTCGCCATGCGGTCTGCATAAGCGCTATCGATGGCTGCCGGAGCTTTGGCAGCGGCGGCGCGTTTTTGTGCCGCTGCGCCTTTGGCAGGAGCTTGTTTGATCAGTTCAAACGCCTTCTTCAATTGCACGTCTTCGACCGGCTGCGGCGGCTTGACCGGCGCGGCCTGCGGCGGTTGTTGCTGTTCAGGCTTGTCGGCGTCGTCATCGTCATCCGTGTCGGGCAGGATGGTTTCCGTCTCGACGATGCGTTCAACCTTGACCGTCGGATTGATCGGTTCTTCCATGAACGCCTTGCCCGAAGCGGGAGCGTATTTCGCCGTCGTCAGCAATAGTGCGCCGCCGTCGCTCAAGGAAAACAACTGCTGATCTGACCCTGTGCCGAAGGTTTTTTCGCCGACCAGTTCACCGCGTTTCTGATCGCGCACGGCGGCGGCAACGATCTCCGCAGGGCCTGACGTGCTGTGATCAATCACCACCATGAGCGGCCCCGTGAAGACGGCCTTCGCGGCATCAGCCGTGAAGCTCTGAATCTCTTTGTCGCCTTTGCCGAGCGTGCGGGCGAGCGTGCCGGAACCCATAAAGAGGTTGGCTACCGCGATGCCCTCTTGCAGCTTGCCGTTAGCCGCGCCGCGCAGATCAAGAACAATCTTTTGCGCGCCTTTGGCGGTCAAGTCGGTCACTGCCGACTTCACTTCAGCCGCTTTGCCGTCTGTAAAGCTGGTTACTTTGATGTAGCCGACGCCGGGCTCTTCGATGCGCGACTCGACGGCGGGCTGCGTAACGCGCGCGCGCGTTACGGTGAGCTTGTGCGATTGGCCCTGATGCAGAACGCGCAGATCAATCGTCGTTCCCGCCTGGCCGTTGACGAGTTGCTCAACGTCGTAGAGGCTGAGGTCGCGCGACGGCACTTTGCCGACGTATTCAATAAAGTCGCCGGCCTTGATGCCTAGCTGATCGGCGGGCGAGCCTTTCAGCACCGCCACAACGTAAGCATAGCCGCCGACTTTCGATAAAATCATGCCGGTCTCGGCGCGACTGGCTTTCGGGTCGTACTGCTTGACCTGATCCGGCGTCAAATAGGCGCTGTACGGATCAAGCCCTTCGGCAAGACCGCGCAGACTGCCGATGCGCACTTTTTCGAGATCAGGCTGCTCGACATAATCGCGGATGATGTGACTGAGCACTTCATCAAAAATGGAAATTTGACCGTACTGGCTGCCGCGCGCCACGACCTGGCTCGACTTCGACATGAAGCTGCCGACGATGGCATAAAAGGCAATGAGGGTTGAGAAAACGACAACGGCGATCTTGGTCTTGAACCGCATCAGGTACTCCTCGTATGGGGTTTATCCGCCAACTCATGATAACCCGACCGGCAATCAGGCGCAATGGTCAGTTGTCTGTAGCCACGAATTTATCCGTTCAACCTGCGCGCCGGGAAGAGAAGCGGCGGGATAATGAAGAAGCTGAAAGAGGATGGCCGAATCCCCTTTCAGCTTCTTCATTTCACCAGGTCTGCTGGCGGTCAGCGCAGCTTCATCGTCGGGTCGCCGAACAGTATCCAGGTGCGGCGCACGTCCGTGTCTTCGACCGCCATCTTCGCTCTGCGCATCGCTTCGCCAATCATCGGACTATTGCCGGCCTGGAACAACTGGCGATAGAGCTGTTGATTGACGGTCGCCTGCCCGCCCGGAAGCGCCATGGTCGTAGACGCCCAGACAGCGACTGCGCCGCCGCGCTCGGATTTCAGCAGGCTCTCGGCCAGGCTGTCGAGCGCCACGTCTTGAAAATAGCCGTTATAGCAGGTCATCATCACAAACACGGGCAGGCGTTGCGAATTAGTCAGCGTCGTGGCGTCGTCGTTGGTCAACAGGCTGCCATTCCACAGATTCACCCCGCCGTGCCCCATATAGTTGACCAGCTTCTCGCCCCGGCTAAGGCCATCGAAGAGTTGTCGCCGGGCCGTTTGCGAATCGACGCGCCCGCGATTGATCTGCTCGGTCCGCAAATTGGCCGGCACTAGCTGGCCGAGTTGACGGCTGGCGCCTTCAAAGTCATAGCCGTCGTTGTTATCGGCCACCAGCATCACCGATTGCGAGCCGACCGATTGATCGTAACTGACAATCTTATTGACCATCAGCGCGGCTTCGGCGGCGGTTCGCGCAGGCAAGCGGCCAATGGCCATCTCGGCAACCGCATCGCCGTCGAAATCGACAAACCAGTCATCCGAAGCGGTCTCCAGATAGCTGGTGTCGATCATGCGCGACGGCACCATATCCCAATCACCGAGGCCGAGATAGTTTTTAGGATCGAGGCTGGCATCGCCCACCAGCAGCACGAAGCGCGGCGCGGTCTGCCAGTGCGCGCGTGCATATTGCAAAAAGTCCTTGAGCGCCTGCGGAGATTTGCTGCCAAAGCTGAACTCGTTATAAATCTCTTCGACATCGGCGACTTCGACGCGCAACCCTTGCACCGTGCGCGCTTTGACTAAATTGACGAGGCTGCCGGCAAAGTTTGCGTGCGTAAGAATGATCAGATCCGCCGCGTGGCCCGGCGTGCGCCATTGCGAGGCGCGGCTCTGTGTAATGCGTGCGGGCTTGCTCAGGCGCTCGCTGGTGATGACCAGCAACTCGCGTTGCCCTGCGGCGGGCGACGCCGCCGTCACGCTGTAGCCGTCCTCCTGTTTGGCGATCTTGCCGGTGATCTCTTGCACGGCGTTCGGGCTCGTCACATCAAGCACGCGAATGGCCGCGCTGCTGAAGCCGCTGATCGTCAAGGATTGATTGCCCGCCGAGGTGAATCTGAGCGCGTCATTGTCGGCCTTTAGCATATGCCAGTAGCTGATGCGTATGTAATCAACCAGGCTCACATCGTCTGGCCCTTCCTGCGCCACGAGTCGCACCTGATTGTCACCTTCTCGAAGTCGCGACTGCGCGACGAAGAATTTGGCGGACGTGGCATTCTGCCCTTCAAACCGTAACGTGCCCGCCAGCGCCTCGTTGATGTAGACCTGCACCTGGTGCGACGGGATGGTGACGCCTTGCAGCGCCACTTCAATCGTCGCCTGTCCGCTGGCTGAACGGTCTACGTTGCGCAGTGTCAAGGTCTGCCCCACAGGGGACGGGGTGATGACCGCGCCGAAAAAATTCTCCCGCTCGCCGTTCTTCAGGGCAGCGAAGTAGATCGTCCGGTCGCGGCGCTCGACGGTGTAGAAGATGCTGCGCAGGTTGGTCGTCAGGCCGGGAGCCTTTACCTGATCGATGCGCAGCCCAGGCTCTGTGCCGAAGACCAGCCAGTAAGTCCGCGCGTCGCTATACGCGGCGTCAAGCCCCGCGCCATAAAATTCGACGCCGGCAATCTGGCCTTGCTGATTGGTCTGCACATTGATCGGCACCTGCTGACCGTCTACGAACATTTGCAGCAGGCGCGGCTCGCCCGCCAGGGTGATGCCTGCGCCAGCGAGGTCGGCTTGCGTCAAGCGATAAAAGCCGCTCTTGCGAACGGTGATCTTGACGCCGGGCCTGCCGGCAATTACGGCTTGCGCCTGCAAGCGCTCAGGCGTCAGCGGCGCGGGCCGCGCGGGCCGATCAACTAATTCAGTCAAACCGGATTGTATGCTGCCGACCTGTGCGAGCAACGAGGCATTATTCTGTTTGGGCGGCGTGCCGCCGGCGACCTTGATGGCGTAAGGGCCATGCAAGGCGCTCTGGCCGCTCAGATCGAGGTCTTCAATCCAGTATTGCGCCGCGCCTTTGTCAGCGCCGTCCCACCACGCATAAGACTTGCCGGCGCTCAACACCATGCCAAAGCCATTCATCAATGCCGAGCCGGCGACGACCTGCGGCGTCACCAGTGTGCGCTGGCCGCTTTCGTCGCGGTAAATCTTGAAGCCGAGATTATTCACTTCGCGGCCCGTGCTCCATTGTAAGAACGTGCCGCCGTTGTAGCGTGTGGCATTGAAGGAAACCAGGTCGACGCTGGTCGGCGGCGCAGGCGTGCAGGCGCTCGCCGTGCCTGCATTCGTGATCGTCACCGAATCGACGAACCAGCCGGTATTAACGGCGCTGCTGTCATCGCCCGCATGCCAACGCAGTTGTGCCGTGCTGCCTGCGAAAGAGGCGAGATTGGCCGTCACCTGAGTCATCGCGCCGATGCTGCCGCCGCCCCATGCGCGCTTGCCGCCAATCGGATTGCCGGAGCTCGAGTTGATGGTTACATTGAAACCGCCGGCGGTGAACGCCGCGTCCGGCATCACCGTCCAGGTCGAGCCGCCATTGGTCGAAATCTCCAGCGTTCCGCCATCGTAGAAGTTTGAACCGCTAGACTCGAAACTGAAGGTATGCCAGAAATTCAGGGTCGTCGACGCGTTCACCCCGAAGGCCGGAGAGACCAGCACGCGATCTGAAATCGACGCCTGACTTGCTGAAAACCACGAATGTGTCGGACTCTTGGATTGCGCCGTAGACCATACCCAGTCCACCGTTCCGGCAATCTGCGTATGCGTCCAGCCACTGTTATCGAAGCCGCCGCCTGATTGACTGCCTTCAAAAGTTTCCGTGAAGGTGGTAAACGAAATCGTCCCCGAGGGCGCAGCGCTCTTCTGCACGGTGTTGTTGTCCTGCGCCAAGTTCGCCGAATCAATTGCTCTCACCATGTAATAATAGGTCGTGCCGTTGTCGAGCGGCGAGATGTCCGAATAAGTAGTCCCCACTACGTTTTGCGCGATCAGGTTGCCGATGGAAGGCGTGAAGCCCGAGGTGGTCGAGCGATAGATGTTGTAACTCACCGTGCCTGCGCAATTCGCCGTCGCCGCCGACCACGCCAGGTCAAGCTGGCAAGTCGCCTGCGCCGCGTTCGTTACGCTGGCCAGCCCTGCGAAGGTCGGCGCCAGCGTGCAAGTGCCGGTCGCCGTCACTGAAGCGCATCCCGACTGCGCTGATTGACAATTGCCGGTCGCATCAATGGCCGATACCTGATAGGCGTATGTCGTGCCGCCCGATACGGCGTTATCTAGATAAGAAGTCCCGCTAACTCCTGAGGCGAGCAGCGTGAACGTGCCGGGTGCCGCGCAACTGCCCACAGCGCGAAAGATATTGTAGGAGGTCGCCGGCGGTGCGCCGCCCGACCAGGTGATCTGAATCTGATTGTTCGCCGGGGTGGTGGCGCTGCCGATGGTCGGCGAGCCGGGCGCTGTGCAGGCCACGTCGACGACTCGCGCCGTCCATATTTCCTCCCTGGCGTTATTGCGCCGGTCGGTCCACGACGGGAAGAAGGAACCGGCGTAGGCCGACAGTGCGTTGTAGTCGCCAAACTGATTGCCGGAATTCGCTCCAGATATAGTCTCGTCGGTCTGCGCCGTAGTCACTTTCGCAGGCGTGTTCCAACTCACTCCATCGTTGAATGACGACTGATACCAGATATCGGTTTTTTTGCGGCCCGCATCATTCACCGTGTCGTAGTAGATCACGCCGATTGCGCCGGTCGTCTCATCAACCGCCAGCCACTGGTTGAATTGATCGCTGAGGCTCGCCTGATTGTTGATCATCAGCGGCGCTGCCCAGGTCGCGCCGCCGTCGGTCGAGCGCGCAAACCAGATGCGTGTCTTACAGGTTGATGCGGCATTCGAGCCGGGTTCGTTCGCTGAACTTGTGCAACCCGCCGCGCCAGTCAGGTCTGTCCAGGTGGCGTAAACCATGTTTTTGGTCGGCGACTTGTACGCGCCGCCGGAAACGTAGATCAGCGCCCGGCGGTTATTAAAAGACGGCACGCCAATGTCGTAGCCGTCGAAGGTCGTGGCAATCTTCAAAGGCGCGCCGTAAGAGACACCGCCATTAGTGGATTTGACCACATAGATGCCGCGACTGGAGGTATCGGGCCAGAAGCCGAAGATATCGCCGGCGCTGTTCGTCTTGATGTCGCCGCCGATGCCCGTGCCGGTGGTTTCAGAACTGCTCACTTGCAGCGGCGTCTGCCATCCTGCGGCGGTGCGCCGGTTGACAAACGCCGGGTTGCCGTTGTGCCAGATCATATAGATGTTGTCTTTGAACGGTGACAGAGCGCTGTGATCAATCCACATCATCTCTTTATCAGTGTTGGTCTGGCTGCCTGTGTATGTGCCATCGAAGGTCCAGGTCGCGCCGGCGTTGGTGGAAACGTAATTACGGCCACGCAAACTGCCGCCCTGAATGCCGAGGGTCGCCGACCAGGCTTTGCCGTCCGATGTCCAATCCACGGTCGGGTCCGAATGTGAAGTATCCGAGGCCGTGAAAGGCAGCACGGTCTGCCCCCAGGTCGTGCCGCCGTCGGAAGAGAAATACTGCGCTTGCGCGCCGCTGCCGACAATGTTGTTTGACGCGATAATGATCTGTTGCGGATTCAGGAAATTGATGCGCACATCGGATTCGCTGCGCGGCACCGTTTGTGCGCCGGAGACGCGCGCATCTGGATTCACCGTGGCATCAGGAGAAGCCGGCAGGACGAGCGGTTCAGGCTTGCCGGGCTTGAGGTCCTGGTGCGTGACCATCCATTCGTAGATTTCTTTCAAGACGAGCGGATAGCCGCCGGTCGGATCGAGGCCGGAATAGTTTATCTCTGGATGCGCCTTGCGCCAGTAGACGCGCAGCCAGGGCGGCAGCCTCAGCGTGTCTTTCGCTTCTTCCGGGCGCAGCATCGAGAAGTCCTGGTTGTCGCGGATGAGGCTTTCGAGCGCGCTGCCCGGCGTGACTTCGGCATCGCGGAGTTGTTGCGATAACGACGGCCATTGAAAGTTGCCGGCGACTTGCGCCGCCCCCGTCGGTTTGACCGCCACGTTGAGCGTCGCCTTTAAGTTGCTATAAACCGTATTCAAAGATCGCGGGTAGCCGCCCGACGGATCGCTGGCCGTGTAGGTGACTTCAGGGTGCTGCTTGCGCCAGTAGACGCGCAGCCATAAAGGATAAGGCAGGCGGTCGCGCGCTTCTTCGGGCCGCAAGAGGCTGAAATCCTGATTGGCGCGAATCAGTTTTTCCAGTTCGCTGCCCTGTATGACGTCATCGGCCTCAAGCTGCTGCTCAAGCGTCGGCCAGCGAGAGAGAGTATTTTGTGAGACCGGCATGTTGCGGCCTACAAACATATCTGATTTGGCCGCGACGCTGGCCGTGAATAGAAAGGCTGCGATGACGATTAAAGCCCATACGGAATTTCGCTTCATGACGGTCCTCACTAAATCCACATCGATTGATTAAGGCCAAATGAAAGAATCCTACCGCGCTAAGGTTCCGGGTAAGGGCCAGCGCTTTTTGGTATTTGTATTACACAACCACAAGAAGCCAGACATTTGCAGCGGGATTTCTCCTGATCCTCACTTGCAGAAACGCAACGGCAGACAATAACAGAAGGTGGGCGATAATGATAGCTGAAATTAGCTGGCCGGGTAATCACTCTTTTATGGCAGGAAAGGATGCTTGAGAAGGCGGGCAGCCCGCGCCTCTCCTCCCGTCACTGAGCGATTACACACGCAGGTGAACATCATTGACCTGACAATGAAGCGTGTGATATACCCTACTTGTCCTGGCAAGATTTGCTCGACTTATCCAATCAAGCCAGCTAGAGATCATGATCGCAAGGTATCAGGTTGCAGAGTCTTTCGCCAAGATGAAGGCTTATCATGCGCATACCGGCACGCAATAAGATATATGTAGGGGCATTAATATATGCCCTTTTGTTTTTAGCGGGCTTGACGCTAATAATAGCAGGCCGGCAATGGCAAGCATATGCAACTTGTAGAACGGATGTCTGTCAGCCCCTCAACGGCGGCGGCTGCTCTCCTGCCGGAGATGTTTTGACCGATTCCAAGTGTAGTAGTGATCCTGACTGTTCAATAAACGATAATATGTGCTAACGCTTGCCTGGGAGGTGTCCGAGCGGTACGAACTGCTGGATAAGAACTTGCATTTCTTCCTGTCCGCCGAACGGCAATAGTCCGATACACTAATGCGATGGCATATGGGCTGATGATGACCAACTCGGGAGGTAAGGCGATGCGAAAACTGCTGCGATTCGGCAAAGCTATATCGGTGTCGATGTTTGTCGCCGGCTTGGTGTTGTTTGGCAATGCCATGATAAAAGGCCGAACAGAGAAGCCACAGTCATTTGTGGTGACCTATAAGTACTCCGTCAGCAAGCAAGGCGGCCCGTTTGTTGTCACCCGTCTGGTGACTCGCGCAGTCAACGCCAGTAGCGAGTGGAAAGAGACGGTTTATGATTTGACGACCGGCGCAAGAACCGTGCTTGGCGCAGACGAAATAGCCTCTTACAGAGTTGATGGACAGCATCTTCAATATAACGAAAGCGTCGAGTTAATGAACAGCCTCAATCAAAAAGCCTACTCCGAAGACTGGCTGCGAACCCATACTGCCACTGTACGAGAAGGCTTGGTCGCCGGACTTAAAACTTATGTGTTTCGCAGTGAAGATGCTGAATCCTGGACCGAAGAATATTACTCTCCGAAGACAAGCTTTACGCCATTGAAAGTTGTGGAATACCACCAAGCAAGCGGAGACCAGTTTGTGAAGGAAGCCATCAGCGTGCAATTTCGTGCTCTGGGGAATGATGAGTTCAAGCTGCCCGATCTCCCTGTGCGTTTTGATAATGCCGAACGTTTTATTGCGGTGCTGCGTTCCGGCGGTCAGGATGAAAACCGAAAAATAGCGGAAGAATGCAGCCGGCGAATGGACACTGTAAAGCAGAAGTTGCTTGCCAAAGGTGCGTCAATCCAATAAATGACTCATCGGTGAATGAATCGCCTTTGTACGAGATCATGAAAGCCAGCGAGCTAACTTGCTGGCTTTCAGTTTATTGAGTAAAGCAACGGATGATAATCAATCGTACTGAAGAATAAAACAAGTGATGTCCACCCACCGTCGTTGACACTCTGCAAACCTGATTTCTATACTTTTGACAATGCGAGTGCTCGCCATAGACCTCGGCTCGAAGCGAATCGGCACAGCGGTTTCCGACGCGCTCGGCCTGAGCGCGCGCCCGGTCGAGACGATTCGCAGATCAAATACCGAACATGACATCGCCCGCTTGAAAGCCATCGTTGAAGACCTCGACGTCGAAGCCGTCGTCGTTGGCCTGCCGCTCAGAATGGACGGCAGCGTCGGCGATGCCGCAGCCCATACGCTGCGCTTTGTTGAACGATTGAAAGCCGTGCTTGCCGTCGACGTCTTCACGCAGGATGAGCGGCTGACCAGTTACGAGGCCGAGCAGATGATGATCGAGCGCGGCTTCAATCGAGAAACGCGACGGGCGCGCTCTGACGAATTTGCCGCCTTGCTGATCCTCGAAGACTTTCTAGCGACATCGCAAAGAGTGAACCGTGCCACAAAAACAAATGACTGAACCTTTGTCCTCACCGCCTATCGAGCCGTCTATCGCTACTGTTTCACGCACCAGCCAGTGCGCTGGCGAGCGCGGCTTTTCGCTGTTGAAATTCTTGCTGCTGCTGGTTGTGCTGTTCCTGATTGCCGCCGGCGCTGGCGCAATGTGGACGCGCTCAGAGGTCAACCGCCCGGTGGCGCATCCGTCCGCCGAGCGCATCATCACAATTGAACCCGGCGCTGGCGCGGCAGCCGTTGTCGCCAAGCTCAGCGAGGCGGGTATCGTGCGCCATCCCATACCGCTGCGAGTCTATTTGCGATTGACGGGGCGCGGCAGCAGCCTGCGCGCCGGCGATTACAAATTCGCCTCGCCGATCTCGCCCATGCAGGCGATTGAGAAAATTCGTCGCGGTGAAATCTTTCTTGAGCGCGTCACCATCCCCGAAGGCTACAACCGCTTTGACATTGCCGAAACGCTCGCCACGAAAACCGGCATAGCGACCAAAGAAGAATTCCTGCGCTTGATGAGTGACCCGTCGTTGATTGAAAAGATCGCGCCCAACGCGCGCAACCTCGAAGGCTATCTGTTCCCGGATACCTATAACTACAACGCCAAGACGACGCCGGAGGAACTCATTCGCGCGATGGTCAATCGGTTCAACGACGTTTTCACGCCGGAATGGGGAACGCGCGCCAACCAGTTGAATCTGACGATCAATCAAGTCGTCACGCTCGCTTCGATCATCGAAAAGGAAGCGAAAGTGGCTGACGAGCGCCCGCACATGGCTTCGGTCTTTTTCAATCGGATGAAGATAGGCATGGCGCTGGGCAGCGATCCGACGTTCATCTATGCGGCGATTCTGGCTGACGATTACGATAGCAATCCGAATCAGCCACGCCACCGGCAGCGGCAATCACCTTACAATACTTATCTGGTCACCGGCCTGCCGCCCGGCCCGATTGCTTCGCCGGGCCGCGCCTCCATCGAAGCCGTGCTTTATCCCGACAACACCGAGGATCTGTATTTCGTCGTCAACAGCCGCGACGGGCGGCACAAGTTTTCGCGCACCGCTGCCGAGCACGACGCCGCCGTCTCAGAGTATCGCAAGTTACAAAAAGAGATGCGCGACGAGCAGAACGCGAATCGCTGAGAGACGCGGGAGGAAGCGACACGGCGACGCGGAGACGCGGAGACGCGGCGATAAGAAAGGACAGCGTACAACCGAGGCGAGCATAATTTGTCGCGCTAATACTCACACCGCCGCACCCCTTCCCCGTCTCTCTTTCGCCGCGTCTCCGCGTCTCCGCGTCGCCGTGTCGCTTCCTCCCGCGTCTCTCAGCGATTCGCGTTCTGCTCGTCGCGCA
>JBBWZK010000207.1:0-5941 GCA_039648975.1 Blastocatellia bacterium | reverse complement strand
GGCTTCGACCTGCGCTTCGGGCGACAGCGGAATATGCACGGCCATCTGGTCGCCGTCAAAGTCTGCGTTGAAGGCCGTGCAGACGAGCGGGTGAATCTTGATGGCCTTGCCTTCGACCAGCACAGGCTCGAACGCTTGAATGCCGAGACGGTGCAGCGTCGGCGCGCGATTGAGCAACACAGGGTGCTCGCGAATGACTTCTTCAAGGATGTCCCAGACGACTGCCTCTTGCCGTTCAACCATCTCTTTGGCCTGCTTGATGGTCGCGGCATAGCCTTTCTTTTCAAGCAGGTTGTAGATGAATGGCTTGAACAGCTCAAGCGCCATCTTCTTCGGCAGACCGCACTGGTGCAGCTTGAGTTCGGGGCCGACGACGATCACCGAGCGCCCCGAATAGTCAACCCGCTTGCCGAGCAGGTTCTGGCGGAAACGGCCCTGCTTGCCTTTGAGCGTATCCGACAGCGATTTGAGCGGGCGATTGTTCGCGCCTCTGAGCACGCGACCGCGCCGCCCGTTATCGAACAACGCGTCGACCGCTTCCTGAAGCATGCGCTTTTCGTTGCGCACGATGACTTCAGGCGCTTTCAACTCGATGAGCTTCGACAGACGATTGTTGCGGTTGATGACGCGGCGATACAGGTCATTCAAATCGCTTGTCGCAAAGCGACCGCCATCGAGCGGCACAAGCGGTCTTAGCTCAGGCGGAATCACCGGAATCACGTCGAGAATCATCCAGTCCGGGTGATTGCCCGAACGCCGAAACGCGTCAACCACTTTCAGCCGCTTTGAATACTTGAGCTTCTTCTGCTGCGACGTTTCGTCCTTCATCTTCTGGCGCATCTCGGTGGCCAGATTCTCGACATCGACGCGCTTCAAGTGCTCTTTGATGGCTTCAGCGCCCATCTTCGCCGTGAAGCGACCGGCGTATTCCGTCATCAACTGCCGATAGCGCTCTTCGGTGAGCAGGTCTTTCTCTTTCAACTCAGCCACGTCGCCGGGATCGATGACGATGTAGGACTCGAAGTAGAGGACTTTCTCCAACTCGCGCAGCGGAATGTCGAGCAAGTGGCCGATACGCGAAGGCAATCCTTTGAAGAACCAGACGTGCGAGCAGGGCGAAGCCAGTTTGATATGCCCGAGGCGCTCGCGGCGGACTTTCGATTGGGTGACTTCGACGCCGCACTTGTCGCAATCGACGCCGCGATGCTTCATGCGTTTATACTTGCCGCACAGGCATTCCCAGTCCGTGACCGGCCCGAAAATTTTGGCGCAGAATAACCCGTCACGCTCAGGCTTGAACGTGCGATAGTTGATCGTTTCCGGCTTGGTCACTTCGCCGTGCGACCAGGAGAGAATTTTATCCGGTGAAGCCAGACTGATTCGAATCGCTTCAAAGTCAGGTGCCAGGTTGGTCTTCTGTTCGTGTGTTCTAAACATTGCGTTCACCTTCCTCTGTTTCGATTTTAGATTTTGATGGCGCATGATGCGCTTCGCGCGGCGCGAATTTGGATTTTGGATTGAAGGTGCGAACGTTTGCGTTTTTTCCCTCAATCCAAAATCGGCAATCCAAAATCCAAAATCCCATTACTCGGTTACCACTTCCTCTTCTTCGCTACGGCGCATCAACTCAACGTCGAGACAGAGCGATTGCAATTCGCGGATCAGGACGTTGAATGATTCGGGGACGCCGGGGTCGAAGTCGGCCTCGCCTTTAACAATCGCTTCGTAAATCTTCGAGCGTCCCGCCACGTCATCGGACTTCGCGGTCAGCAACTCTTGCAGGATGTGCGCCGCGCCGTAGGCTTCCAGCGCCCAGACTTCCATTTCGCCGAAGCGCTGGCCGCCGAACTGCGCCTTGCCGCCCAGCGGTTGCTGGGTGATCAGCGAATATGGCCCGATTGAGCGCGCGTGAATCTTATCGTCAACCAGATGCGACAGCTTCATCATGTAGATGTAGCCGACCGTCACCTTCTGCTCGAACGGCTCGCCCGTCATGCCGTCAAACAACGTCGTCTTGCCCGAGGTTGGCAGTCCGGCATACTCAAGCAGCCGCTTGATGTCGGCTTCGCGCACACCGTCAAAGACCGGCGAGGCGAACGGAATGCCCTCGACCAACTGGCGCGCGTGGTCGACGATGTCGGCATCGCCCATGGCGCTGAAACGCTCTTGATGTTCGGGCAGCGTGAAGACGTCTTTGTAGATTTTGCGAATTCGGTCAGCCCGCGCTTCATCCGAAAGCAGGTCGCCGAGCATCTTGCCGATGGCCTTCGACGCCCAGCCGAGATGGGTTTCGAGAATCTGGCCGACGTTCATGCGCGAAGGCACGCCGAGCGGGTTCAGAACGATCTCGACTGGTGTGCCGTCGGGCGAATACGGCATATCCTCTTCGGGGAGGATACGCGCGATGACGCCCTTGTTGCCGTGACGGCCCGCCATCTTGTCGCCTACCGAAAGCTTGCGCTTCATGGCGACGAAGACCTTGACCATCTTGATGACGCCCGGCGGCAGCTCATCGCCCTTCTTCAGCTTCTCGACGTTTTCGCTGTGAAGCTGCTGCTGGACTTTGATCTGCCGTTCAGTGCGACGCTCGATTTCCGAGATCTCGGTTTGAATGTCCATGCGCGCGTTGGCGATTTCGACCTTGCGCAGCGCGCCGAACTCGATGCCTTCAAGCTCCTCGCGCGTCAGCTTCGTGCCTTTGGCAAGCAGCTTCCTGGTCTTGTAGACCAGGTCTTCGGCAAGCCGCTGGCCTTCGAGCAGTTCGTAGATGCGCTTGTTGCGCTCGTCTTCGAGAATGCGGATTTCGTCGCGCAGATTCTTTTCGAGCTTCTCCTCTTCGGCGCGCTCGATGCTCAAAGAACGCTCGTCTTTTTCCGCACCCTTGCGGGTGAAGACCTTCACATCAACGACGATGCCGTCAATGCCCGGCGGGCAGGTCAAACTGGCGTCGCGCACATCGCCGGCTTTCTCGCCGAAGATGGCGCGCAGCAGTTTCTCTTCCGCCGTCAATTGCGTCTCGCCCTTGGGTGTGACTTTACCCACAAGGATCGAGCCGGGCTTGACGTAAGCGCCGATGCGTATGATGCCCGAATCGTCGAGGTCGCGCAGCGCCGATTCCGAAACGTTCGGAATGTCGCGGGTGATCTCTTCAGGGCCGAGCTTGGTGTCGCGCGCTTCGACTTCAAGCTCTTCGATGTGAATTGAGGTGAAGGAATCTTCCTTGACCAGCTTCTCGCTGACCAGGATGGCGTCTTCAAAGTTGTAGCCGCGCCAGGGCATGAAGGCGACGAGCACGTTGCGGCCCAGCGCCAGTTCGCCGCCTTGCGTGCAAGGCCCGTCGGCAATCACGTCGCCTTTATGAACGTGCTGGCCTTCGCGGACAATCGGCTTCTGGCTGATGCAGGTGTTCTGGTTCGAGCGCTTGAACTTCGTCAGCGCATAGATGTCAGCGTTGATCTCGCGCGAGGTTGTGCCGCCGATGCCGTGCTCTGCGCGGATGATGATGCGCTCAGAGTCCACGGAATCAACGATGCCATCGCGCCGCGCCAGCACCACCGCGCCCGAATCCTGCGCCGTGACGCGCTCCATGCCTGTGCCGACCAGCGGCGCTTCAGCGCGCAGCAGCGGCACCGACTGGCGTTGCATGTTCGATCCCATCAAGGCGCGGTTGGCGTCGTCGTTTTCGAGGAAAGGAATCAACGACGCGGCGACCGACACCAGTTGCTTCGGGCTGACATCAATGAACTCCAGCTCATGCGGCTCATTGAAACGGAAATCGCCCGCCTTGCGCGATGCCGTGCGCCCTTGTGTGATGTTGCCATGCTTGTCGATTTCAACCGACGCCTGGCCGATGGTGTAGCGGTCTTCTTCCCACGCCGACAGGTAGAACGGATACGGCTCGTACTCCGCCGCCTGCTTGCCCTCGGCTGTGAGTTTCTTGTTCGCCTTGTCGACCGGCTCTTTCGACAGGTGGTCGCCGATGTTGAACTCGCTGTCGCCGGACGAGAGAATGCGAACGTAATCTATGACACGCCCGTTCTCGACCTTGCGATAAGGCGATTCGATGAAGCCGAATTCGTTGATCCGCGCGAAGCACGAGAGGCTTGAGATCAGACCGATGTTCGGGCCTTCCGGCGTCTCAATCGGACAGATGCGACCGTAGTGCGTCGGATGCACGTCACGCACCTCGAACCCTGCGCGCTCGCGCGAGAGGCCGCCCGGCCCAAGCGCCGACAGGCGACGTTTGTGGGTGATCTCCGACAGCGGGTTCGTCTGATCCATAAACTGCGAGAGCTGCGACGAGCCGAAGAACTCACGCACGGCAGCCGTCACCGGCTTGGCGTTGATGAGATCGCGCGGCATGGCCGTCTGCATCTCCTGATGGATCGACATCTTCTCTTTGATGGCGCGCTCCATGCGCACGAGGCCGATGCGAAACTGGTTTTCGAGCAGTTCGCCAACCGCGCGCACGCGACGGTTGCCCAGATGATCGATGTCATCCGCTTCGCCTATGCCTTTGCGCATCTTCAGCACGTAAGTGATCACGTCGACGAAGTCGGTCGTCGACAGGGTCTGCTGTTCCAGGCGGTCGCGTTCCGGCTTGCCGAGCTTGATATTGGCTTTCAAGCGACCAACGCGCGAGAAGTCGAACTTGCGCTCGTCGAAGAACATGCCGCGAAACAGATTCCACGCCGTCAGAATGGTCGGCGGATCGCCCGGACGCATCTTGCGATAGATTTCAAGGATGGCGTCGCGCGGCGTCTTCACCGAATCCTTCTTGAGCGTCTGGCTGATGACCGTGCCAACGTCATCGCGTTCAGGGAAGAAGATTTCGACTTCGGTGACGCCCGACTCGACGATCTGCTGCCACTCGCGCGGCGTCAGTTCGGTGTTGGCTTCGGCGATGACTTCGCCGGTTTCGTGATTGATCAGATCATCGGTCAGGAAAGCGCCTTCAATCTCGCTCGGATCAATGGTTACCGATTTCACTTTCGTCTTGCGCAGCGTCTCAATGTCGCGGCGCGATAGCTTCTTGGCGTTCGTGCCGCCGCGCACGAGAATTTCGCCCGCTTTGTCTTCGACGTTCTCGGCAAGGTGCAGACCGACGAGACCTTCATCAGGCTCGAATTGCAGCCGCCCGCCGTCAACCTTCGCTTTCAGCGAGTGGTAGAACATGCGCAGCACTTCGGCGTCGGTGAAGCTCGAATGCTTAATGATATCTTCAAGCTGTGAATCGGTGCCGATCTTGTCGAGATCAATCTTCTCCATCAAACCAAGCGCGCGCAAAAAGACCGTGCCGTAGAATTTGCGCTTGCGGTCAATGCGCACGTAGAGCAGGTTCTTCGTATCGTACTCAAACTCGACCCACGAGCCGCGATAAGGAATGACCTTCGCCAGAAAGTAAGTGTTATTGTTCACCTTCTCGAAGAAGATGCCGGGCGAGCGATGCAGTTGGCTGACGATGACGCGCTCTGTGCCGTTGATGATGAACGTGCCGTTGTCGGTCATCAGCGGAATCTCGCCGAAGAAGACTTCTTCTTCTTTGATGTCGCGAATAGACTTCTGGCCGGTGTCCTCGTCTGTATCCCAGACGGTCAGGCGAATCTTGACCTTGAGCGGCACCGCATAGGTCATCGATTTTTCCTGGCACTCTTTTTCCGAATGCTTGTGTTGCAAGGTCACCGGCTCGCCGCAGTTGTCGCACAGCACAGGCGACACGCTGTTTGTGGTGCCGCACTGCGAGCAGACCACTTCTTCGGCCTGATACGGGTTGACGCGCAAGATATTGCCGCACGAGCGGCAGTTGGTGCGCAGGTGATAGAGTCCTTCAAGCTGGCCGCACTTGCACTGCCAGTTGCCAATGGAATACTCAACGAAATCGAGTTGCGAGGTTTCGCGGAAGTCGGTGATCGGAAAGACCGAGCGAAAGACCGCCTGCAAG
>JBBWZK010000173.1:0-8632 GCA_039648975.1 Blastocatellia bacterium | reverse complement strand
GTCTAATTTTATTCGCGACATCATTATCGAGGACATCAAGGCGGGCAAACATGGCGGGCGAGTGCAGACGCGCTTTCCGCCTGAGCCGAACGGCTACCTGCACATCGGCCATGCGAAGGCGATTTGTCTCGACTTCGGGCTGGCGGCGGAGTTTGGCGGCAAGTGCAATCTTCGTTTCGACGACACCAATCCGTCTAAGGAAGAGACCGAGTACGTCGATTCGATTATGGAAGACATCCACTAGCTGGGGTTCCAATGGGATGGGTTGTTTTACGCCTCCGACTACTTCGGGCAGCTTTATGAATGGGCCGTCCAACTGATCAAAGCGGGAAAAGCGTATGTGGACGATCTCAGCGCGGATGAGATTCGCCAGCATCGAGGCACGCTGACCGAGCCGGGCAGAAACAGCCCGTATCGGGATCGTTCCGTCGAAGAGAATCTGGACCTGTTCGAACGCATGAAGAAAGGGGAATTCCCCGACGGCTCGCGAACCCTGCGCGCGAAGATCGATATGGCATCACCGAACCTGAACATGCGAGATCCGGTGATGTATCGCATTCTTCACATGGAGCACCACCGGACAGGGGATCAATGGTGCATCTACCCGATGTACGACTACGCCCATGGGCAATCGGACTCGATTGAGCAGGTGACTCACTCCATCTGCACTCTCGAATTCGAAGATCATCGTCCGTTATACAACTGGTTTATCGAACAGCTCGGCATCTTTCCATCCCGGCAGCTTGAGTTCGACCGGCTGAACCTGACCTATACGCTCCTGAGCAAACGCAAGCTGCTGGCTTTGGTGCAGGGCGGCCAGGTGGCGGGTTGGGACGATCCGCGTATGCCGACGCTGTCGGGGATGCGGCGGCGCGGCTATACGCCGGAAGCCATACGCAGCTTTGGCGAAAATGTCAGCGTCTCTAAAACCAACAACACCGTGCAACTGTCGCTTCTCGAACACTACGTCCGTGAAGACCTGAACAAGCGCGCGCCGCGCGTGATGGCCGTGCTGCGGCCATTGCGCGTCGTCATCGACAACTATCCAGATGACACGGTAGAAGAGATGGACGCCGTCAACAATCCCGAAGATGCGAGCATGGGAAGTCGTCGAGTGCCGTTCTCGAAAGTCCTCTATATCGAACAGGACGATTTTCGCGAAGACCCGCCGAAGCAGTACTTCCGGCTCGCGCCGGGTCGCGAGGTGCGTCTGCGCTACGGATATTTCATCACCTGCAAAGAGGTTGTGAAAGACGCCGACGGACGAGTCGTGGAACTACATTGCACGTATGACCCGGCGACACGAGGCGGCAACGCGCCCGACGGGCGCAAGGTCAAATCGACTATCCACTGGGTCTCAGCCGCGCACGCCTTAGACGCAGAGGTTCGCCTCTACGACAATCTCTTTACCAAAGAGAATCCGAGCGAGGTTGAGGAAGGCCAGGACTTCACCGCCAATCTGAATCCGAACTCGTTAGAGGTGTTGACGGGCTGCAAGGTCGAGCCGAGCCTGCGAGATGCGGCGGTCAGCGCGCGCTATCAATTCGAGCGACTCGGTTACTTCTCTGTGGATCGCGATTCGGCGTCCGACAATCTGGTCTTCAATCGGACAATCGGCCTGCGGGATATCTGGTCTAATATCCAGCGGCGCGATAAAAAATGACCCGAGCAGCCGCTATGATAGTCACCGGCCATGCCGCGCAGCACGCGCAGGACTACCACAGCGGCGACAGGTCGCCGCACTCCATAAGCCTTATCACTCGTGGCGCAACGCCACCATCGGATCGACATGAGCGGCGCGGCGGGCGGGCACCCAGCACGCCGCCAGCGCCACCAACATCAGCAGCGCGGCGATGATGACGAATGTCACTGGATCAGTTCCTGTCACGCCGTACAGTTGCTCGGTCATCTGTTGCTGCCATGAACCCCTGACCGAAGACTGGCTCGCCATCCAGCGCTTGAACGCGTAGCCGCCCGCCACCCCGACCACAAGCCCCAGCAGAACCAATTTCATGCCTTGCCAGATGACCAGCCGTAAAATATCCGTCGTTTGCGCGCCCAGCGCCATGCGCACGCCAATCTCATTCGTGCGTTGCGCGACCGAATAAGCCAGTGTGCCCGATAAGCCGATGGCCGCCAGCAACAAGGCCAGCCCGCCGAAGAAAGTCAGCAAGCGGGCGTAGAGCCGTTCCTGTCCCAAGGATTGCGCGGCGCGGGCTTCCTGTGTGGAGAATTCAGAGATTGGCAGATTGCTATCTAACTCGTGTACGGTTTGGCGTACCACGCCTGCGAGCGCCGTCGGCTCGCCTGCGGTACGCAAGGAGAAATACATCTCACCGATCTGCTTAACCTCTTGCCGCCAGGGCGTATAAAGCAACGGCTCCAGGTCCTCGCGCTGGCTGTTGTATTTGGTATCGGCGGCAACGCCGATGATCTCGATGTCGTATTTGGCTTCGGGCTCTCTGACGTGCTTGCCGAGAACGTCGTCGTCGGGAAAAAACTTTCTACCGAATTCCTGATTGACGATAGCGACATGAGGCGCGTTTGCCGCATCCTGCGCCGTGAAATGACGCCCGCGCAGCAGCGGGATTTCCAGCGTCGAGAAGTAGTTTTCGCGCGCCATCTGCATGTTCGTGAGATGTTCGCTGGCGGTCTTTTCCGTCTCGCCCGGCAGCAAAATGTTGGTGTTCCATGAGTAATGCGCGATCAGTGGAACCCGTCCGAAGGTGACGGACTGCATGCCCGGCAGCCCCTCCAGCCGTGTGAAGAGTTGCTCATAAAACTGCACCAGCCGTTCGTCTTTGTAGCCGCCTTGTCCCGGTTGCAATGAGAACAGCAGCAGATTCTTCTGATTGAATCCGACGTTCACCTGTTGCAGATTGTAGAGCGTGCGAATGAACAGACCTGCGCCGATCAGCAGCAGTAGAGATAAAGCGACCTGGGCGATGACCAGCCCTTTGCTCAAGCGTGACACCGCGCCCGTGGTACGGCGACCCTGTTTCATGCCAACCGTCAGGTTATGTCGCGTGGCGCGCCACGCCGGTGCGAGTCCGAACAAGATACCCGTCAGCAAGGAGACACCGAGGGTGAAAAGCAACACGCGCCAGCTCACACTCGGCTGGATGTCGGGCGGCAGAAAGTCGCTGTCGCGGCTCGCCAGGGCCGCCAGGGCGTTCTTCCCCCAAAGGGCAAACAACATGCCGACCGCGCCACCCAGCACCCCTAGCAATACGCTTTCGGTCAGCAATTGACGGATCAGCCTGAAGCGCCCTGCGCCCAGAGCCAGCCGCACGCTGATCTCAGGGCCGCGCAATGCGGCCCGCGCCAACAACAGATTCGCGACGTTGGCACAAGCGATCAACAACACGGCCACGACCACGCCAAACAACCCGTAGATGGTCGTCGCGTAGCGTTTGCGCGTTTCCATCGCGCCCCGGCTGCCCGATTGTGCTAGTAAGCGCGGATAATCTTGCGGCTCAATCGTCGTCGGTTCATTCTCTCTGCGCGGCGGCGGCATGATTTCTAAGGCGGTGGCTTGAAACGTTTCACTTAAACTGTCGCGCGCCTGTTCCAGCGTTGCGCCCGGTTTCAATCGTCCCATGATCAGCAGCCACCAGTAGCCCGGTCTGTCGGCTTTTGCCAGCCCTGTCTGTTCGCCCAACAGGGTTGGCTCGAACGCGATGGGAACCGTAACGGCGGGACGCTGATTGACTTGCAACGCGCCGACGAAGGCGGGCGGCGTCACCCCTATAATGGTGAACGAAGTTTTGTTGAGCTTGATCTGCTGACCGATTACGTCTGGGTTGGCGGCGAAGCGCTCCTGCCAATAATGATGGCTGATCACGACAACCGGCGCGGCGGCGGCATTGTCATCCGCGTCAGTGATCGTGCGCCCGAAGAGCGGCGGCACGTTCATCCCTGCGTAATACCCGCCTGACACCGCCTGCCCATTGACGACTTCGGCCTGGTCATCGACCACGGCGGTCAATTCGTAAATCGGCGCAAACGCAAAGAGCGATTGGAGCGGGCTATCGCTGGCGTTGGCTTGCGTCTGGGACAGCTTCTCGAACGTGTCGTAGCGGAACACGGATGCGCCGCGTGTGCCCGGCGGACTTGGCATAAACGAGCCGCGCATGCCGTTCGTTCTGAACAGACGCCCGGACTGCCATTCAAACAGCACCAACTGCTCCGGCTCGCCGACCGGCAAGGTCTTCAGTAAAACGGTATCCACCAGGCTGAACAAAGCGGTATTTGCGCCAATCCCCAGCGCCAGCGAAAGCACGGCGACAATCGTGAAGCCTTTATGTTTGATCAGCATCCGTATGCCATAACGCAAGTCTTGAAACATATAGTCCTCCAATCGGGTTGGTTGCAACCACAGCGCATCCCAGAAAGCGCTCGTGCTGCGCCATAGCAAGTCGAGCTTGCCGCGCCAATTGAGCCGCTCCCATTCTTCAAGCAGCATTTCGCGATACTGTAACTCGGCTTGCCATTCCTGCCGCCAATCGGCGCGCAGCCTGCGCGGCACGATCACGCCGATCAGGCGGATGAGCCAGAGCCAAAAGCGAAAGCGGGTTGTGCGAGTCGCATCGGCCATCAATTTTATTCGTGCCGCAACGCCACCATCGGATCAACTTTGGTCGCCTGGCGCGCGGGAATCCAACACGCCAGCAAGGCAATCGCAACCAATAAAATCGCTACGCCAGCAAACGTCAACGGATCGGTTGTGCCAACGCCTAACAACAAGCTTGCCAACACGCGCGTCAACGCAAATGCGCCGACCAATCCCAACCCGATGCCGACCAACACCATTCGCATTCCCTGACGGATAATCAAGCGCAACACATCGCCGACTTGCGCGCCGAGCGCCATGCGTATGCCGATTTCGCGCGTCCGTTGGCTGACCGCATACGTCATCACGCCGTACAGCCCCATCGCCGCCAACACCAAGGCCAGCACGCCAAACGTCGTCGCCATTCCCGCCGCCACACTCGGCCCCCAATACTCTAACGACAGATTCTCTTCGCCTATCATCACGCCAACCACCGGCAGCCGGGCATCCATTTGCGCGATTTCGCGGCGCGCGGTTTCCACCACCGCTGATAAAGCGCCCGCCGATTCCGCGCTGATCATCAACGTCATTCCTGTACGCGGGTGCTGGTAGACGGGCAGGAATATGTACACTCGCCGGTCTTCGTACAAACTGTGATACAGCCCGTCTTTGGCAATGCCGATGACTTGCATCAACGGCGTGCCTTGCGACATACGAAAGCGTTTGCCCAGCGCACTGTCGGCGCTGCCATAGAACCGGCGCGCGAATTCCTGATTGACGATCACGACGCGCGGCGCATCGATGTCATCGTGGTCGGTGAAATCGCGCCCCTGCACCAGCGGTGTCCGCAGGGTGTCAAAATATTTCGGCGTCACAAAACTGTAATCGGAGTTGACGCCCTGATTCGGCAGCGGCTCAATCTCGCCCTCCTTCAGAATCGGGCCGCTTGAGAGGTGGCCAACCGCGAGCGGCATTTCGTTGACCAGCGCCGCCGTCCGCACGCCGGGCTGCGCTTCGATTCGGCGCAGGAGCTCGGGGAAAAACCGCTTGGTGGTTTCCTTCTCGTCGTAGGCCAGCAAACTGGGATTAATCATCATCGTGACCAGACTTTCGGCCTGGAAGCCGGGATCGGCTTGGCGGACCTTGCCCAGGCTGCGAATAAACAGCCCCGCACAAATCAACACGATGATGGAAATCGTCACCTGTGCGACGACCAGCGTGCCGCGCAGATTCCAGCGACGCCGGCTGCGCGATTGTCCTGCCGCTCCTTTGATCACGGCGACCAGATCAGTGCGCGAAGCCAGCAGGGCCGGAGCCAAACCAAAAATCACGCCGGTCAACAGAGAGACCACCAGCATCCATTTCAAGACATAGCCATCCGGCGCAAAATCAAGACTCGCCGGGTACGGAACCGGCGGAAAAGTCGCCATGATCACGCCCGATACCTGATAGGCCAACGCCACACCCAGCCCGCCGCCCAGCAAGGCCAGCAACACACTTTCCGTCAGTAGTTGTCTGATGATGCGCCCACGGCCCGCGCCTATCGCCAGCCGAATGCCGATCTCTTTGGCGCGCGTGGTAGCCCGTGCCAGCATCAGATTCGCCACATTGGCGCAGGCGACCAGCAACACCAACCCGGAGATGCACAGGGCCAGCAAACCTCCGTACTTGATAATCTTGGTTGCGCCTTCATATCGCCCATCCAGTTCCGTCGTGAGCTGAATTTTAGTGTCAGTATTATCCTTGGGATAAAGTTGCGCCAGATTATCGGCCACCAGATTCAAATCCGTTTCCGCCTGTGCCATGGTCAGGCCGGGCTTCAGCCGCCCGTATAGATTGAATAATGCATAGCTGCGATCCGTCTTCCATTCCGCGCGGCGACCAAATTTCTGCGACATCATCAAAGGCGCCAAGAACGCTTTACGGAGATAAAATGTCGAGCCGAGAAACGATTCCGGCATGACGCCGATGACGGTGAAGGGCTGGCCGTTGAGGTAAATCGTCTTGCCGATAATCGCCGCGTCCGCGTCGAAGCGCCGCTGCCAAAATGAATGGCCCAGCACTACCACCGGATGCGCATTCGGTGTGAGGTCTTCTTCCGGTAAAAAGCCGCGCCCCAGAACGGGTTTGACGCCCATCACGTCAAAATAATTGCCGCTGACCAAATCGCCCCAGACGACCTCCGCACGCTCGCTGTCGCCCCCGTTGCGGCTTTCGCTGGAACTGATGCCTGCCGATGTTTCCGTCCACGCGCAGAGGTCGGAAAAGCTCTGGTTTTGCTCGCGCAAATCCTCGTAGTTCGCGTAGGAAAACTTCCCCCAGACTTGCGTGTCCGTTTTTCTGCCCCAATAGGGAGCGATTAATTCGGCTGGCTTGTCTATGGGCAGTGGGCGCAGGACAAAGCCGTTGACGGCACTCAAAATGGCGGTATTGACGCCGATGCCCAAGGCTAGGGCGAGCACGGCAATCGCCGTAAAGCCCGGCGCTTTACGCATCATTCGTATGCCATAGCGAATATCTTGAAACATATCGTCCTCCAATCTTTGCGGCTGTAGCCAGAGCGCATCCCAGAAAGCGCTCGTGCTGCGCCGTAGCAAGTCGAGCTTGTGCCGCCCGTCGAGCTTGTCCCAGTCGGCCAGCAGCGCTTCGCGACATTGCAACTCGGCCTCCCACTCCTGCCGCCAATCGGCGCGCAAGCGGCGCGGCACGATCACGCCGACAACCGCAATCAGCCGAAGGTATGGTCTGCTGAAGATTCGTTTGCAGCGAGCGAATAGGGTCACGGGTCTGACCTCACGCGCGGGACGGCTTCGGGTCGCGCTTTTTGTTCGGCTGCGTCTGCTCTAACAGCCGATAGCGTTTGACGGCTTCGGCTAATGCCTCGCGCCCGGCGCGCGTCAACTCGTAATACTTGCGCGGCGGGCGCAGCGCCACCTGCGCGATACTCTGCTTCTCCCATTTCGAGGCGAGATGCCCCGCTTCTTCAAGCCGCCGCAGCGCCGGGTAGACCGTGCCGCCTGGCAGCCCCGTGATGTCGATGATGTCGAACCCATACAGATAACCGTTGGCCACCGCTTGCAGGATGACCGCCGTCGAATGGGTGAGAAATCCTTTGCCCATGGCAAGCTCCTTAAGATGTTGACTGGATAGAATCCTATCTAGCAAGCATTCTACATAGGGTAGAGAATCTGGTCAAGCCCGCAGCCTGATGGAAAGGCATCGGGCTCGACCACTCAGCTATACGGCATTTGCCTGTACGAGGTTTATCTCTTAAAGCGTCGCGCCTTGAATTCGTAACGCGGCAGCGAGTTGGCTGCCGCGTGCTCAAGGCTGGCGCGGATGCCCAACTGGCGGCGGCACGAGTTGAGCAGGGCGCTTGCGGTTTCGGCAAAGGGCACGGCGTCGGCAGTCTCCAGGCGGATCAGCAAATCATCCATGCCGTCGCGGCGGCGGATGATGACTTCGTATTCGATGATTTCGGGCAGGCTGCGAATCAGGTTGTCAATGGCGCTCGGATAAAGATTGACGCCGCGCACGATCATCATGTCGTCTGTGCGGCCCAGCACGCCGCCGCGTATGCGCGCAAAGCTGCGCCCGCATGCGCAAGCCTCTGTAGTCATCTCGACGAGATCGCCCGTGCGGTAACGAATCGCCGGCATACAGCCGCGACCGAGATTGGTGATGACCAACTCGCCACGTTCGCCTGCGCTTACGGCAGCCAGGTTTACCGGGTCAATCACTTCAAAGATGAACTCGGCTTCATTCAGATGAATCGCGCCGCTCTGCGCTTCGCAGTCGAAAGCCCACGCGCCAACCTCTGTAGCGCCTGCGTGATCGAAGCAGGTTGCGCCCCACGCCGTTTCAATCGCCTGCTTCACCGCAGGGAGGCTTGCGCCCGGCTCGCCCGCATGAATCGTCAGCCGTATCGAAGCGGCGCGTAGATCAATATGGTGTTGGCCGGCGACTTCGGCCAGATGCAGCGCATAGGTCGGCGTTGAGATCAGCACGGTGCAGCGATTGTCAATCAGCGTTTGTAATCTTTGCTCCGAATTCATGCCGCCGCCGGAGATGGCCATCGCG
>JBBWZK010000147.1:0-15441 GCA_039648975.1 Blastocatellia bacterium | reverse complement strand
GTTTATAGTCAAAGAGATCGTTAATCATTCAAGCTCGGTTAGGAGCGCAATGTCGACATTTCGCCCCTACAGGGCTTGGTCTCTATAGCCTCTGTTGACTATAAACATTGCGTCCCTAACGGGACTTTTCTCAAACGCTCTCTGGACTCGATAGACTTTCCAGACTCTCAAGACTCTCAAGACTCTCCAGACTCGATGGACTCGATGGACTCGATGGACTCGATAGACTCGATAGACTGTTATTCGTGCCTCAACGCCAGCATCGGATCGACACGCGTGGCGCGGCGTGCAGGAATGAAGACGGCCAGCAACGCGACGCTCATCAGAAAAATGGACACGCCGCCGAAGGCCAGCGGATCAAACGGGCTGAGATCGATCAACACCGATGCCAACAATCGTGAAATGCCGATCCCTCCAGCTATGCCGAGCGCTGTGCCAACCGCAGTCAGCCGCAAGCCCTGAAGCAAAAACATCCTGACGACGGCAGCCTGCGGCGCACCTAAGGCCATGCGTATGCCGATCTCGCGCGTGCGTTGATTGACGACGAACGACATCACGCCGTACAAGCCTATAGAAGCCAGCAGCAGCGCCAGCATTCCCATCGCGCCGGCTAGCCACGCGAGCGCGCGAAAGGGCGCCATCTGGTAAGCCAGCGAATCATCCACACGGCGCAATCTCAAGCGCAGGTTTGCATCAATCGCTTCAGCTTCGCCGCGCGCCGCCTGCATTAAGCGCTGCGGGTCGCCTGCCGCACGCAGCAACAGGGATTGGCCAACGTGGCCGCTTTCCTGAAACGTGGCGGTGAGCGGCACGTAGATCAACGTCTCATCTTTTTGCCACACCCAGCCGCTGCGCGTGTCGCGCGTGACGCCGATGATTTCAAACTGCGGAAAGTTGGCCGGCGATTGCTCGCTATGATCCGCCTTGTTCAAAGGCGAAATGTTCAAGCCGATGCGTTGGCCAAGCGCCTCGGCATTCGGCCAGAAGCGCCGTGCGGTTGCTTCACTGATGACGACGACAGGCGCGTTGCTCTTCGCTTCCTGTTCGCTGAAACTGCGGCCTCGCGTCAAGCGAATCCCCAGGGTCTCGAAGTATTCGGGCGAGACGATGTTGAAGCTGGCGCGCAAAGGCCGATCATCTGTTTGAGCTTGTCCGGGCAGAGCAATCGGCGCGCTGGGCGGCATTCCGGTCAACGGTTGACGTTCAGCCTGAGCGATGGCCTGCACGCCGGGCAGATTGCGCAACCGCGCAGCGAGTTGGCGGCGAAGTTCGGCTTCGCGCTGCGGTTCCGGCACTGATGTCTCGAAGCTGGCGATGACCGCGAAGACGTTCGCCGTTTCAAGCCCTGTGTCTATCGTCTCGACCTTTTGCAAATTTCTGACGAGCAGGCCCGCGCCGATGAGCAGCGCTAAACAGACGGCGAGTTGCAGCACGACCAGCCCGTTGCGTAAGCGCGACTGGCTCAGATGCGCGCCAAAAGTCGAGCCTTCATCCTTCAGCGCCGATGTTAGATTCGGCCTGGATGCCTGCAACGCCGGCGCAAGCCCGGCTGCCATTCCTGAAACCAACGAGGCCAGCAAGGCGAAGCCGAAGACGCGCAAATCAGGTTCGAGATTGAGCGCGAACGATTCGGCCAGATGATGCGGAATCGGCAACTGCGACATGACGACAGGGTAGAGCGCGCTGAGCGTCCACACGGCAAGCAACAGGCCGAGCGCGCCGCCGAGCGCCGAGAGCAGGACGCTTTCCGTGAGCAACTGACGAATGATGCGCCGGCGGCTCGCGCCTATCGCCAGGCGCACGGCGATCTCTTTCTGGCGCGTCGCCGCCCGTGCCAGCAGCAGGTTGGCGACGTTGGCGCAGGCGATCAACAAGACCAGCCCGACGGCCACGAGTAGCGGCACGACGAGCGGCATCAACTCGGCGTTGATCTCGACGAAGGTCGCGGCGCGCGACAGGGCGACGTGAGTTTTGCGATTGCGATCCGTTGATGCCTCGGCGAGTTGTTTGGCGATGACGCTGATTTCGGCTTCGGCCTGCCTGCGCGAGATGCCGGGCTTGAGCCGTCCAACCAGCGTGAACGCATCGGCGTCGCGCTCCGTCAACCAGCGTTTGTAATTCCAGCCACCTTCGCCGATGACCTGATCGCGCATCATCAGCGGCATCCAGAACTGCGGCGCGTCGGCTTCGGTGCCGATAAACGCGCGCCCGGCGACGCCGACGACGGTAAACGGCTGGCCGTCGAGCTTCAAGCTTTTGCCGATGATCTCCGGGTCAGAGTCAAAGCGCCGCTGCCAGAAGCCATGACTCAGGACGACGACCGGAACCGCACCCGGCGTGCGCTCTTCTTCCGGCAGCAACCCGCGCCCCAAGGTCATCTCTGCGCCGAGCACCGAAAAGTAGTTGCCGGAGACGAGCTGACCGAAAATGTATTCGTAATCACCTGAAAGCGCCGACAGGTCGTCGCCCGCGCCTAATGGCCTTTCGCCAAGCGTCACCGCGATTTTGTTCCATGCGGCGAGACCGGCAAGTGCGTTGTTGCGGTCGCGATAGTCTAAATAATCCGTGTATGAAAAGAGCGGCTGCGTCGCGCCGTCACGATTGCGGCCTGACAGGCGGACGATGCTCTGCGGGTCTTTGAGCGGCAGCGGCTTGAGCGCGAAAGCCTCAAAGACAGTGAACAGGGCGGTGTTCGCACCGATGCCGAGCGCCAGTGTAATGACGGCTACTAACGTAAAGCCTGGCCGCTTGCGCAACAGGCGGACGGCGTAGCGCAAGTCTTGTAATAATGTGTTCATTACTCACCTGTAATCGAGTCTAACAAGTCCAGAGAGTCTGGAGAGTCCAGAGAGTCTATTGAGTCCAGAGAGTCCAGAGAGCGCTTCTGAAAAGTCCCGTAGGGACGAAATGTTTATAGTGACAAGCGTTGAAGAGAACGCCAGCCCCGTCGGGGCGAAATGTCAACATTGCGCTCCTAACCGAGCTTGAATGATTAACGATCTCTTTGACTATAAACATTGCGCTCCTACGGAGCTTATTTCTTCAGATGCACTCTCCAGACTCTCTGGACTCTCTGGACTCTCTAGCCTGCTCTTCATATCGTAGCGCGACCATCGGATCGACTTTGGTAGCGCGCCGTGCCGGTATCCAGCAGGCCAGCAAGGCGACAACGCTGAGCAGCAGCACAATCACTACGAAGGTCAGCGGGTCGGTGGCGCTCGTGCCGAACAATAGATTCGCCATCACGCGAGTTAAGGCCAACGCGCCGGCAATGCCTAGCGCCAGGCCGACCATAACCGGAATCATTCCTTGTTTGACGATCAGCTTCAGCACGTCCGCCGATTGCGCGCCGAGCGCCATGCGTATGCCGATCTCTTGCGTGCGTTGCGTCACGGAATAAGCGATCACGCCATATATCCCTACGCCGGCGAGCGCCAGCGCCGTGACAGCAAACACCGCCAGCAGCAGCAGGTTGAGCCGCCGCCCGGACATCGAACCGGCAATCAACTCGTCCATCGTGTGAATGTTGTAGATTGGCTGATTCGGATCAATGGCGGTCACTTGACTGCGCACCGCCGCCACCAGACGGAGCGGCTCTCCCGACGTGCGCAACAGCACCCCTGAGCGGCGCAGCGGAGTTTGCAGGTAAGGCGCGTAAACGTGTGGCGCGGCTTCCTGATCCAATCCCGACTGCCGTATGTCGCCGACCACGCCAACCACCGTCATCCACTCATCATCATTGCTCAAGCGTCGCCCCAGCGGATTTTCTCCTGGCCAGAAACGTTCGGCGAACGCCTGGTTGACGATCACGGTTTGCGGCGATGGCCTGGCGTCGGCGGCAGTAAAGGCGCGACCTTGGAGAAGCGGTATGTTCATCATCTGGAAATAAGCCGGACTGATGACGCGGGCATCGGCCAGCGGCGTATCGTCCAGGCTTTGCGGCTCGGGTCGGCCTTCGATCTTGAAAACGTCTATGCCTCTGCGCCCTGAAAACGGCGGGTGATTGACAATCGCTGCGGCTTCGACACCCGGCAATGTCGACAGGCGCTCCAGCAGTTGTTGATAAAACGCCGCACGTTGCGATTCATCCGCATAGCGCTCGCTGGTCAAAGACAGTTCGACTGACAGCAGATGTTGCGGGCTGAACCCCGGATCGACATTCAGCAAACGCCAGAAGCTTTTAATCAGCAACCCTGCGCCGACGAGCAGCACCAGGGCGAGCGCCACTTCGGCAATCACCAGCGCGCTACGCAGCCGGTGCCGTGCGGCGGCGCTGCCGCTTCTGCCGCCTTCTTTGAGCGTTCGGTTCAGATCGACGCGCGACGCTTGCAGGGCCGGCGCAAGCCCGAAGATGGCTCCGGTCAGAATCGCCAGCAGCAGAGTGAAGCCGAGCGCCATGCCGTCAACCGTAATTTGATCGGCTCGCGGAATCTGATCCGCGCCGAGCCCGCGAATGGCTTCGCTGCCCCAAACAGCCAACAGCAGGCCGCAAGCGCCGCCGAGCAATGACAGCAACAAGCTTTCCGTCAGCAACTGTCGCACGATGCGCCAGCGCGAAGCGCCGAGCGCCAGCCGCAAAGCGATCTCCTTCTGCCGCGCCGAGGCCGAAGCGAGCAGCAGGTTGGCGACATTGGCGCATGCGATTAACAATACAAAACCGACAGCGCCGGCTAACAGCAGCAGCGAGGGCCGCAACTGGCGACCGACTTGCGCCTGCAACGGAACGAGATTGATGCCGCCCTCACGCCGCGAATCTTCCTGCTGACGCAGCCGACTGATGCCCTCCATTTCGGCGCGCGCCTGGGCAAACGTCGCACCCGGTCTGAGCTGGCCGATAGTAAACAGGTTGTGTGCGTCGAGGCGGCTTTTGGTTTCGAGCGAGCGCGGCACCCAAATTTCGCCCTGCGTGTAACTCGTTACCGGCGGCGGGAATTGGAAGGCGCTCGGCATGACGCCGATGACTTCGTAGTTCTTGCCGTCGAGCGTGATCGACTTGCCGGCGACATCAGACTTGCCGCCGAACTGTTTTTGCCATAGGCCGTAACTCAGCACGGCAACGCGTGCGCCGGCGCGATCTTCTTCATCCGTGAACGTTCGTCCCAACAGCGGCGCGACGCCGAGCATCGGAAACAGGTTTGCCGTCACCGCCTGACCTTCCAGGCGCACAGGCTCGCCGTTGCCGATCAAATTCAGATTGGCTCGCTCGGATGCCGCCAGTTGCGCGAATGAACGGCTGCGCTCGCGATAGTCTGCGAGTTCGCGCGGCGACAATTCGACTTGATCGACTTGCTTCAACTTGCCCCAGACCGCAACCAGACGGTCGCCGTCTTTATAGGGCAGCGTCTTGAGCAACACCGTGTTGATGACGCTGAAGATGGCGGTGTTCGCGCCAATGCCGAGCGCCAGCGTGATAATCGCAATTAAAGTAAATGCCGGTTTGTTCAGCAAAGCGCGCAAACCGTAACGCAGGTCTTGTAATAATGTGTTCATCACTCACCTGTAATCGAGTCTAACGAGTCCAGAGAGTCTGGAGATTCCAGAGAGTCTATTGAATCCAGAGAGTCCAGAGAGCGCTTCTGAAAAGTCCCGTAGGGACGAAATGTTTATAGTTGCAAGCGTTGAAGAGAACGCCAGCCCCGTCGGGGCGAAATGTCGACATGGCGCTCCTAACGGAGCTTGAATGATTAACGATCTCTTTGACTATAAACATTGCGCTCCTACGGAGCTTCCTTTGCAGAAACATTTTCTGGACTCTCTAGACTCTCTGGACTCTCTGGACTCGTTAGACTCTCTAGCCTGCTATTCATATCGTAGCGCGACCATCGGATCGACTTTGGTGGCGCGGCGTGCCGGTATCCAGCAGGCGACCAAGGCCACGCCGCTGAGCAGCAGGGCGATCAGCGCAAAGGTCAGCGGGTCGGTGGCGCTCGTGCCGTAAAGCAAGCTCGCCATCAGCCGCGTTAATGCCCACGCGCCCGCTATGCCGACAGCGACGCCCGTTGCGGCCAGCAGCATGCCTTGCTTGATCACCATGCGCAGCACATCGCCGGGCCGTGCGCCGAGCGCCATGCGCACGCCAATTTCGTGTGTGCGCTGCGTCACCGCATAACTCATCACGCCGTAAATGCCGACCGAGGCCAGCACCAATGCCACGCCGGCAAATAAGCCGAGCAGCAGCAGGCTGAACTTCGCCGCCGAGAGCGCCCGGTCAACCAGTTCGCTGATGTTGCGTACATTACTAACCGGCTGTTCGGCGTCAAGCGCATGCACCTGCTCGCGGATCGCGCCGGCCAGCGCTTCCGGCTGGCCTTCGGTCTGCACGGCGAGCATCAGCGCATTGGCATAGCCTTCGCGGCGGTACTGATGCAGCGGCGCGTAGACATAGGATGGCGTCGGCAGATTCAGGCTGCCGCCTTTGACATCGGCGACGACGCCGACAATCAAGCGGCGGAAGGAACGATTCTCAGGCCGCAACGCTTCGGGCGGCAGGAGATTGTCGGGCGGCCCCATCCAGATGGTCTTGCCAATCGGGTCTTGGTCGGCGAAGAAGCGCCGCGCCAGCGTCTCGTTGATGATGGCAACGGGCTGCGAATCTTCATTGTCCTGCGCCGTAAAGGCGCGGCCCTGGCGCACACGGATACCAAAAGTGCGAAAGTAATCTGAACTAATCAACGCGAAACGCACGACCGGCACTTGATCAAGCGACGGCGGCGCAGGGCGGCCTTCGATGCTCAGGAGTTTGCCCCATCCGCCGCCCGCGCCGAGCGGCAGAATGGTGCCTGCGGTCACGGCCTTGACGCCGGGCAGCGCCTCGACGCGCGCCAACAACTGGTCGTAGAACGCCAGCCCCGCAGGCTTGCGCGGATCGTTGGCGTTGACCGGAACCGGATACTTCGCATCGGGCAGCGAGATGCGCAGAGTCAAGACATTGCGCGCGCTGAAGCCTATGTCTACCTGTCGCAGCTTGATGAAGCTGCGCACCATCAAGCCTGCGCCGATGAGCAAGACCAGCGCCAGCCCGACTTCGGCGACGACCAGCAGACGCCGCAGACGCCCTTGCCGACTGCCGCTGCCGCCGCCGCGCCCGCCCTCGTTGAGCGCCGCCTGCACGTCGGCTTTGACGGTTTGTAATGCCGGCAACAATCCCGCCAGCAGCACAGTGAACAGCGCCACCGCCAATGTGAAGACCAGCACGCGCCCGTTAACGCTGATCTGGTTATAACGCGGCAACGATGACGGCAGCAGGGCCGACAGCAGATCAATGCCCCAGAGGGCCAGCAAGATGCCAAGCCCCGCGCCCGCCAGACTGAAGGGCAAGCATTCGATGACCATCTGCCGAACGATGCGCGCACGGCTCGCGCCCAGGCTGGCGCGAATGGCCAACTCGCGCTCGCGCGCCGCCGCACGCGCCAGCATGAGATTAGCGACGTTGACGCAGGCTACCAGCAGCACGAAAGCGACCGCGCCCAACAGCACCCACAGCGCCGTCTGAGAATCGCCTGTGAGTTGTTGCTGAACGGGTACGACCAGCGCGCCTATGCCCTGGTTTTCCGGATAAGCTTCTTCGATCTGATGGGCGATAGCGCTCATCTCTTCCTGCGCCTGCTGAGTCGTGACGCCCGGCTTGAGCCGTCCCACGAGATTGACGAAGTGGTTGTTACGCGTGTCGAAGCTGTCGCCGGACGCGAACGCGATGGGTCTCCACAATTCCACTTCGGGCAGGTTGTCAAAGAACGGCAAACCTTTCGGCATCACGCCGGCAACCGTGAAGCCTTCGCCGCCGATCTTGATCTCGCGCCCGATGACGCCGGGGTCGCCGCCGAAGCGCCGCTGCCACAGCCCGTGACTGAGCAAGACGACGCGATGCCGCCCGTACTGGTCTTCTTCAGGGGTGAACAAACGTCCGAGGCTGGGTGAAACTTTCATCACCTCGAACAGGTTGGACGTGATGTATGCACCCTGCACGCGCTCAGGCTCGCTCCCCGTAGAAGACAGGTTGAAGTCGCCGTAGTAAAAACCACCTAAGCCTTCAAGTGTATCGCTATGGTCGCGCCATTCGCGGTAATCCGGCATGGCGCTGCCCGAAGTCGGCACGCCCTGTCCGATCATCGTCGACCACAGGAAGACCAGGCGCTCGGCCTGCGGGTAAGGCAGTGGGCGCAACAAGACCGCATCGACCACGCTGAAGATGGCCGTATTCGCGCCGATGCCGAGCGCCAGCGTGATGACAGCTACAAACGTAAAGCCGGGCCGCTTCCGCAGCATCCGCAAACCGTAACGCATGTCCTGTATGATCGTTTGCATCGTTCACCTCTCAATACAGTCTAGAGAGCCTGGAGAGTTCAGAGAGTCTGAAGAGTCTGAAGAGTCTCTGAAAAGTCCCGTAGGGACGAAATGTTTATAGTTGACGGCATTGAAGAGAACGCCAGCCCCGGCGGGGCGAAATGTCGACATTGCGCTCCTGACGGAGCTTGAATCATTAAGGGCATCATTGACTATAAACATTGCGCTCCTACGGAGCTTCCTTTGCAGAAACATTTTCTGGACTCTCCAGACCCTCCAGACTCTCCAGACTCTCTAGACTCTCTAGCCTGCTATTCATATCGTAGCGCGACCATCGGATCGACTTTGGTGGCGCGGCGTGCCGGTACGTAGCAAGCTAGTAGGGCTACCAGCGTCAGCAACACGGCGATGCCGGCAAACGTCAAAGGGTCGCTGGCGCTCGTGCTGAAAAGCAGGCTCGCCATCAACCGCGTCAGCAGCAACGCGGCGCCCAGGCCGGTTGCCACGCCGATCATCACCAGTTTGATTCCTTGTCCGGCGATCAATCTCAACACGTCGCCGGGCCGTGCGCCGAGCGCCACGCGCAGGCCGATTTCGTGTGTTCGTATCGTCACGGTGTAAGCCATCACACCATAGAGTCCGATGGCTGCCAGCAGCAGCGCCACCGCTGCAAAGATGCCGAACAGGATGGTGTAAAGGCGCGGCTGCCAGACCGACTGCGCGACGACCTCGCTCATCGTCCGCACGTTGGTGATGGGCAAGTCCGGGTCAAGCTCGCGTATCTGCCCGCGCACCGGCTCGACCATGCGTTCGGGACTTGCTGCCGCACGCACGACAAGCGACATTCTGCCGATGGGAATTTCCGTATGCGGCAGGTAGACGCTGTTTCGCGTGATCGCTTCCAGCCGTTCGTGGCGCACGGCCCCGACGACGCCGACAATCGTGTGCCAGGGTTCGTTGCCCTCCGGCGGCCCGAAGCGTATGCGCTTGCCTATCGCGCTTTCATTCGGCCAATACTCGCGTGCCAAACGCTGATCGATGATGGTGATCTTTGGCCCGTTCTCGGTGTCGGCGTCGGTGAAGTCGCGGCCCTCAAGGAGGGGAATGCCCATTGTGCGGAAGTAACCCGGCGTAATCACATTATGCTGGATCAATGGCGCTTGTCCGACTGAAAGCACAGGGAAGCCCTCGACCGTCAGGCTGCGGCCCCAGGTGTTGCCGCTCAGCGGCAAGGTCGAGACGGCCCCGGCGGCTTCAACGCCGGGCAGCGCCCGCAGGCGTTCCATCAACTGCTGATAGTAATCGTTGCGCCGCGACGCTTCGGTGTATTTGATCCTCGGCAGATTGATCCGCATGCTCATGACGCCTGCGGGATTTATGCCGGGATTGACCTGTTGCAAGCGCAGGAAGCTGCGCATCATCAAGCCCGCGCCGGCCAGCAGCACCAGAGACAAAGCGATTTCGGCTACAACGAACAGGCTGCGCGAACGCTGGCGACCTGTGCCGGCGGCGCTGCGGCCACCTTCCTTGAGGGTTTCGTTCAGGTTGGTTCTCGACGCTTGCAGCGCCGGCAGAATGCCAAAGCCCAGACCCGTTAGGATGGAGACGCCGAACGTAAAGCCGAGCACGCGCAGGTCGAGCCCGAACTTCATCCAGAACGGCAGCTTGATGGGGATTGCCGCCAGCAACAGGTCAAGGCCCCAGACGGCCATCAGCAAGCCGAGCGCGCCACCCGCCGCGCCGAGCAGCAGGCTTTCGGTCAGCAGTTGCCGGACGATGCGCCAGCGCGAAGCGCCGAGCGCCGCCCGTACAGCGATCTCTTTCTGGCGCGTCGTCGCCCGCACCAGCATGAGGTTGGCGACGTTGGCGCAGGCAACCAGCAGCACGCAGCCGACGACGCTCAACAGGATTATCAATGCCTGGCGATAGTCACCCGCCAATGCCTGGTGCATGCCTGTGACGCTGACGCCCATTCCTTCATTCGTCACAGGATTCTGCTGCTCGATGCGCTCGGCGAGGTCGTTCATCTCGGCGCGCGCCTGCGCGATGCTGATGCCGTCTTTCAGCCGCGCCACCGCCTCCAGGCCATGATCGTTGCGCGTATACATCTGCGTATCGAGCGCCATCGGCACCCAAAACTCTGCCACTTCAGGGAAGCGGAAGTCGGGCGGCATGACGGCGATGACCGTGAACGGGCGCGCATTCAGCAGAATGTTCTGGCCGATAATGTTAGGGTCGCCGCCAAAGCGCCGCTGCCACAGGCCGTGGCTGAGAATGACGACCGTGTCCTGTTTCGGGCGATCTTCTTCTTCAGTGAATGTCCGGCCCATCAGCGGCGAGACGCGCAGGATTTCAAGTAACCCGTGCGAGATTCCTGCGCCCTGAAGTTGCTCCGGTTCACCGCTGCCCGTCAGCGCCAGGCTTGAGGTGTCGTAGGCGGCTATATCTTCAAAGACGCGGTTCTGCTCGCGCCAGTCCAGGAAGTTCGGGAACGACACGCCCATCGAAGTGATGCCGCGCTTCAGCGCGTTTTCATCCAGCAGCACCAGCCGCTCAGGCTGCGGATACGGCAGCGAACGTAAGAGGATGCCGTTGACGAAGCTGAAGATCGTCGTGTTCGCGCCGATGCCGAGCGCCAGTGTAATGATTGCCACTAACGTGAAGCTGGGCCGCTTCAGCAGCATTCGCCAGCCATAGCGCAGGTCTTGTAGTAACGTGTTCATCAGTCCCTCCAAGAGAGGTTAGAGACTAGAGGCTAGCCTCAGAAGAAAAGCTGCGGCGGCAGTCGTCTCATGGTGACTTCCGGCGCTAGCCTCTAGCCTCTAGTCTCCAGCCTCTTATTCGTAGCGTAGCGCGACCATCGGATCGGTCTTGGCGGCGCGGCGGGCTGGCACAAAACAGGCTACCAGAGCCACTCCTGCCAGAAACAATGCAACGACGGCGAAGGTTAGCGCATCGGTCGGGCTGATGCCGAATAACAGACTCGACAGGTAGCGGGTCAGCAGCAACGACGCCAGCAATCCGCAACTGATGCCGATGCCGATCAATCGCAACCCTTGCCCCATCACCATCCGCAAGACGTCGCCTTTGCGTGCGCCCAGGGCCATGCGTATGCCGATTTCGTGCGTCCGCTGCGAGACTGTGTACGCCATGACGCCGTAAATTCCCGACGCCGATAAAAGCAGCGCGATGCCGCCGAAGATGCCCAGCAGGATGAGGTTGAAACGCGGCTGCGTGACCGCATCGCTGACGAGATTTTCCATCGTGCGGATGTCTGAGACCGGCTGCGCCTTGTCAACTTCCTCCACCGCCTGGCGCACGGCTGCCGCGAGCGCCGCCGGCTCGATGGTGGTGCGCATCACAAAAGACATGCTGGCAAAGGCATCCTGCGACTCCGCCAGGTAAATCTCCGGCGCGGGCGCTTCCTGCAACTCCAGGCTGCGCACATTGGCGACGACGCCGACAATCTCAAACCAGACGGGTTGACGATTGCTGTCGGTGCTGCCGAAATTGATGCGTTTGCCGACCGGATTTTCGTCAGCGAAATCCTGATCGGCGGTGGCTTGATTGATGATCGCGACGAGTGGAGCCGAAGCCTGATCTCGGTTGTCAAAGCTGCGGCCTTGAAGAATGGGAATGTTCAAGGCGCGGAAGTATTCAGGACTGACATTGCGGTAATTCGCGGCTGGCCATTGATCGACGGGAAGCGGCGGTTGACCTTCGACCCGGAAAGCGAAGGTTGGCCCCTTGGCCAGCGGCAGCGTGTTGATCGCGCCGACCGCTTCGACGCCGGGAATCGTCCGCAGCCGTTCTTCGACCTGTTGATAAAAAGCGATATACTGCGCGTCCTCTTTGAAGTTCGTCCCCGACGGGCTCAACCTCAGAGTCAATACCTGTTGCGCGTTGAAGCCTGTGTTGACCGATTGCAACTGGAGGAAGCTGCGAAACAGCAGGCCAGCGCCAACCAGCAGCACGAGCGAGAGGGCAACTTCGGCCACGACGAAGAGACTGCGTAGACGGTTGCGAGCCCCTGTAGAGCCGCGCGCATTGTCTTTCAATGATTCCTGAACATCGATTCTTGAGACTTGCCAGGCCGGCGCGAAGCCGAAAATGATGCCTGTAATCAACGATACAAACAGCGTGAAGCCGAGAACCGCGAAGTCCAGATTGATACTTTCGAGTCGCGGAAAATCTTTCGGCAGCAAGCGCGTCAGCAGATCAACGCCCCACAACGCCAGCAGCAGGCCGAGCGCGCCGCCGACGAGCGCGAGGATGACACTCTCGGTGAGCAATTGCCGTATGATGCGCAGCCTGGATGCGCCGAGTGCCGTGCGGATGGCGATCTCTTTCTGACGAGAGGTAGCGCGCACCAGCATTAAATTGGCGACGTTGGCGCAGGCGATCAACAAGACAAAACAGCCCGCGCCGAGCAACAGCCATAATACGGTGCTGGTGTCGCCGACCAGATGCGTGTGCAGCGTGACGACGCGGTCGAAACGGTTGTTGTTGCTTTCAGGATACTGCTCGCGCAAGCGCGCCGTGATGCTTTCCATTTCGGCTTTGGCTTGCATAAGCGAAACGCCCGGCTTGAGCAAGGCCACGGTACTCAAAAAGCCGAAGCCGCGCGCCCGGTTGACATCCATCGTTTCACTGAGCGTCGGCACCAGTTTGAACGGCGGCACCCAGGCATCTGTCTTATTGGGATACTGAAACCCTGCGGGCGCAATGCCGGCGACCGTGTAGCCCTTGCCGTCGAGCGTGATGCTGCGGCCAACGATCTCCGGGTCGCCGCCGAAGCGCCGTTGCCACAGCCCTTGACTGATGACGACAATCGCCGGATGGCCGGCCTGCTCGTCTTCGGCGATGAATAAGCGCCCGCGTTCGGGCTGCGCGCCGAAAACGTCAAAGAAGTTAGCCGAAGTCATGGCGAGGTTGATGCGTTCGGCTCCGTCTGTGCTAGCCAAGTTCGCCGTGCGTTCAAAGATCGCTGCCAGATGCTCGAAAACGGCGTTCTGGTTGCGCCAGTCGACAAAGTTTGCCGGCGTCGCCTGAGTGCGCTTGCCCTCTTTGTTGATCTCTTCAACGGAGACGATGCGGTCAGCATCCTTGTATGGCAGTGGCCTGAGCAGCACCGCATTGACGACGCTGAAGATCGCCGTATTCGCGCCGATGCCCAGCACAAGTGTAATGACGGCCACTAACGTAAAGCCGGGCCGCTTCAGCAGCATTCGCAGTCCATAGCGCATATCTTGAATCAAGCTATTCATCATTTCTCCCCTTAAAACGCCGTTGAGAATGCTTTACTGCTGCGGCAGCAGCCTGCGCAGCAGGTGCCAGCATGTAGCCCAGAGCGTCAGCTCTGGGAATACCGACGAGTCATTCCTCTAGCCCGCGCAACGGGCGACAGCCGCTCAGCAGATCGTTAATGCGGACACCCTGCTGTCGCCCGTTTCACGGGCTCGCGCGGTCTATTAATCTGCTCGACCCAGCGCTGACGCACTGGGCTTTATGCTGCCACCCGCTGCGCGGGTTCAGCTTAGGTCATTCAACACGTATTCTTATTCATATCGTAGCGCGACCATCGGATCGACTTTGGTGGCGCGGCGTGCCGGTACGTAGCAGGCCAGCAGCGCGACGCCCGCCAACAGCAACGCAATGACGATAAACGCCAGCGGGTCGGTGGCGCTCGTGCCGTAAAGCAGGCTCGCCATCAAGCGTGTTAAAGCGAAGGCGGCGGCGAGACCGACGCCGACGCCGATCAAGACCATACGCATGCCCTGCCGCAAGATCATGCTCAGGATGTCGGGCGTTCGCGCGCCCAGGGCCATGCGTATGCCGATCTCCTGCGTGCGCTGGCCGACGGTGTAACTGACCACACCATATAAGCCGACGGCGGTGATCGTCAGCGCCAGCGCCGCGAAGATGCCCATCAACAGCATCAGGAAACGTTTGTCGGCGACGCTGCGCGCCAGCAGGTATTCCTGTGTGCGGACCTTCCACATCGGCTGATCCTTGTCGACTTTCCATATGGCCTTGCGTACCGACGGCGCAAGGCTCATCGGCTCGACGCTGGTGCGCACGACGACTGTCGCGAAGAGGCCCGGAACCTGGCTGTAGCAATCATAAACCTGCGGCTGCTGCTCTTCGCTCAGGTAGTAGTGCCGGGCGTCGCCGACGATGCCAACGATGGTGCCAAGCGTGCCGTCGGCGATCAGCTTGATCTGTTTGCCGAGCGGCTCTTGATCGGGCCAGTAGCGGCGGGCCATCGTCTGATTGATGAGCAGCACGGTGGGCGTGTTGAGTTGATCGCGGTTGTCGAAGAGGCGGCCCTGAATGAAAGGAATACCGATAGTCTCAAAGTAATTCGGCGTTGCTGTATTCCACATCACCATGGGCTCCTGGCCTTTGAGCGGCGCTTCGCGGTCGGGCAAGACGATGCGCGTAGTTTGGCCGTTGCCGCTGAACGGCAGACCGCGAATCAGCGCGACCGAGGTGACGCCGGGCACTTCCTGTATGCGGTCAATGACCTGTCGATGGAACTGCCATTGCCCATCAGCTTTCGTATACTTGTTGCGCGGCAAGCGGTATTCGAGGGTCAGCAGCTTGTCCGGCCTGAAGCCCGGATCAACTTGAAGCAGCTTGTAAAAGCTCTTGATCAGCAGCGCGCCGCCTACCAGCAGCACCAGCGACAACGCCACCTGCACGACGACAAAAACGCTGCGCGCACGGCGCGCGCCCGCGCCTTCGCCGCCCGCGCGCCCGCCTTCTTTGAGCGCCGTGTGCAGATCGATGCGCGACAGTTGCAGGGCCGGCGCGAGGCCGAAGATGATGCCCGTCAACACCGATGCGCCCAGTGTAAACAGCAACACGCGCGTGTCGAGGTTGACAGTATTCGGCGGCAACACGCCCGGATTAACCGCCAGCAATCCATCGATTCCCCAGCTTGCGATTAACAATCCGAGGCCGCCGCCCAGCAAGGCCAGCAGCGTCGTTTCGGTGAGCAACTGGCGCACGAGCCGGAAGCGGTTTGCGCCCAGCGCCGTGCGCAAAGCGAACTCCTTGAGCCGCGCCGCGCCGCGCGCCAGCGTCAGGTTGGCGAGGTTGGCGCAGGCGATCAGCAGTATGCAGCCGACCGCCGCGAACAGCACCAGCAGGATC
>JBBWZK010000119.1:0-3662 GCA_039648975.1 Blastocatellia bacterium | reverse complement strand
GCTTGCCGCCGCGCTGAAAAGTTTTTGCCATTGCCAGCGACGCATCGAGAATCGCATCAGCGTTCTCTTGAAAGAACCGCTGTTTGACCTCGACGCTTTCGCGGGCCTTTTCGAGCAGCGAGAAGCGCAACTCTTCCTGTAAGTCCTGCGGCTTCTTGTCGTCATCGTGCAAGAAGGGATAGAAAGCGCGAGAAAAATCTTCAACCGTTTTTGCCATATCACTACCCTAACGTATTGGGTGGTTGCCAGGTCGCTGGCCGTCATGTAGGGGAGGCCCTCTGTGGCCTCCCCAGCGTGGGGTTTACATGATTTCGAGAATCAAACAACCTCCAATCTGGGGCGACCACAGAAGGTCGCCCCTACATGAAAACCTTATCAACATCTCACTGAATCGAACTCTTGAATTGATCGATCTCGGTTTCGTATGAGCCTAACTCTTCGAGAAGCCTGAGCGTCTCCTCGGCTTCTTTCTCATCGATCTTGCTCATCGCAAAACCGACGTGGATCAAAACGTAATCGCCAATGCGCGCGTCGTCTTTGTCGAGCATGCCGATGTTGATGTTGCGCCGCACGCCGCCGACTTCGACTTTGGCGATGTCATTTTCTGCGTCGACAATCTCGACGATCTTTCCAGGTATTGCTAAACACATTTAATGAATCCTCCCCGCTTGCAGGCGCGCGTTAGCGACCGCTGCCTGACCGAGCGAGATGCCGCCATCGTTCGGCGGCACGCGATGATGTGTGAAGACCTCGAAGCCGTCAGCCAGAAGCATCCGGCAGGTCTGTTCAAGCAGCAGCAGGTTTTGAAAGACGCCGCCCGATAAAGCGACGCGATTGAGCCGGTGCTCGTCTCGCGCTTTGCGGGCGATGGACGAAATCAAGCGGGCGACGCCGAGATGAAACCTGGCCGAGACGGATTCGCGAGATGCGCCATCGAGCAAGTCTTCAACCGCGCGTCGAATCACCGCTTCGGCTTTGATGATGCCACCATTGATGTCGAACTCATAGCCTGCGGTCGAGCGTCGATCCGCTATCGCTTCCAATTCAATCGCCGCCTGGCCTTCAAAGTTGACGGCGTTTCTCAAGCCCAGCAAACTCGACACGGCATCGAACAGCCTGCCCATGCTCGAAGTCTGCGGGCTGTTGGTATCGGTCTCGGCCATCCGCTGAAGCGTCGCCCAGGCGCGACGATCAAGCCGTCGCACAAATGGCAAATCGAGATTCAGAAACTCGTCGCCCATCGCGCGATGCAGGTAAACCGCCGCCATGCGCCAGGGCTCGCGTATGGCGCGCGCGCCGCCGGGCATCGGCACGTAATCGAGATGCGCAATGCGCTGGGCATCTGTAAAGTCGGCCACAAAAAATTCACCGCCCCAGAAGCGGCCATCCGTGCCAAATCCCAGTCCGTCCATCGCGACGCCGATCACCGCGCCTTGCACGTCGTTGTCTGCCATGCAACTGGCGATGTGCGCGTGATGATGCTGAACGCCGATTCGTGTGTTGATCTCGTCGAGCGCCAGCGCGTACTTGGTCGACAGGTATTCAGGATGCAGATCGTAAGCGACTACCTCCGGGTGAAGATTGAAAAGTTGCTTAAAGTGTGCGATGCCGTGCTCGAATGAGCGGAGCGTTTCGAGGTTTTCCAGATCGCCGATGTGATGACTGATGAAGGCATAGTTTTCATGCGTCAGGCAGAAGGTATTCTTCAACTCCGCGCCGCAGGCGAGAATTTCATGCTCGAAGCGAAAGGCGCAACGAATCGGCGCGGGCGCATAACCGCGCGAGCGCCGCAGGAGCATGGCGCGTCCCTGAAAGATGCGCGCAACGGAATCATCCGAACGGATGTGTATGCGCCGGTCGTGCAGCAAGAGCGAATCGGCTATCTTGCCAAGCCGCAAGTGGGCGTCTTTGTCTTCATAACAGATCGGCTCATCCGACAGGTTGCCGCTGGTCATCACCAGCGGGCGGTCGAGGCCTTTAAGCAGCAGATGGTGCAGCGGCGAGTAGGGAAGCATAAAGCCCAGCGACTTGACGCCGGGCGCAACCGCTGGCGGGATGATTGAATCGGCTCTTCTTTCAAGCAGCACAATCGGGCGACGCGCGGAGGCCAGCAACTCTGCTTCAGCCGCCGAGACCAGGCAATGCTCGCGGATCAGATCAATCGAGGCGGCCATCAAAGCGAAGGGTTTATCTTCGCGGTATTTTCTTTGCCGCAACCGGCGGACGGCTTCAGCGTTCAAGGCATCGCAGGCGAGATGAAATCCGCCGATGCCTTTGATGGCGATAAGCTGGCCTGCCAGTAACAGCGTGCGCGTGCGGGCGAGAGCATCTTCAACCGCAGCCGGATCGAAAGTGATTTCGCCGCCATTCTCATCGACAAGAAAGACGCGCGGGCCGCAAGCCGGGCAAGCCGTCGGCTCTGCATGAAAGCGGCGGTCGAGCGGATTTTCATACTCGGCGCGGCACGCTTCGCACATCGCAAAGTCGCGCATCGTCGTCTTGTCGCGGTCATAAGGCACATCTTCGATGATCGTAAAGCGCGGCCCGCAGTTCGTGCAGTTGATGAACGGATAGCGATAGCGGCGATCTTCGGGGTCAAACAACTCTTTGAGGCAATCATTACAAGTCGCAATGTCCGCCGAGATCGGCACGAACTTCTCGCCGGCTCCATCGCTCTCGACAATGCGGAAGTCGTCGTAGTTTGCCGGCGTCAGGTTGTCACGGCATTCGACTGATTCAATCACGGATAATGGAGGCGGGCTTGATTTGATCTCATCGATGAACTGGCCGATGGCGCTCATCTCGCCTTCGACATCGATGAGCACCCCTGTGGTGTTATTCAATACCAGACCTTTGAGCGCGCGCCGCTTCGCCTGCGTGAAAATGAACGGGCGAAAGCCGACGCCCTGAACGATTCCCCGCACCAGTATTTGAACGCGCGCGTCCATAATCTTAGAGCGCATCTCACTCGGATGTAGCGCAAGCTGTTAGCTTGCGCAGTGACTCACACAAGCTAACAGCTTGCGCTACATGGGTATACTTCAATCAAGCGCGACTCCAGAAAATGCAAGAACGGTTCGAATCCTGCGCCGGTCTTTGCCGAAGCTTCAAAGACCTGCATGCCTGGGCGAACCGATTGGATATTGTTGTTCGCGGCCACGGAATCAAATTCGACGGCCTGGGCTAAATCGATCTTGGTGATGATGGCCACGTCCGCCGTGTTAAAAATCGTCGGGTACTTGAGCGGTTTATCTTCTCCTTCAGTCACCGACATCAGAACCAGGCGGAGGTCTTCGCCGAGGTCATAGCTTGAAGGGCAAACCATGTTGCCGACGTTCTCGATAAACAGAATATCCAACTCTTCGAGATGCCATCCTTCCAGGGCGCGCTCAACCATCGCGGCTTCAAGGTGGCAGACCGTGCCTGTGATGATTTGCCTGACCGGGGCCTGGCTGCGCGCCAGCCGCGCCGCGTCATTTTCCGTCGCCAGGTCGCCGACCAGCGCGGCCACCGCGTATTGCTCGCGAAGCCGCGATAGCATCTTTTCAAGAAACAGAGTCTTGCCGGAGCCGGGACTTGAGACCAGGCTGACCACATAAACCCCGGCTTTCTGGAACCGATGGCGCAACGACCGCGCCAGCAGATCATTTTGCTTCAGAACT
>JBBWZK010000097.1:0-6868 GCA_039648975.1 Blastocatellia bacterium | reverse complement strand
GCGAGAATTGTTCGTAAGCCTCGACCGATTGCGTTTCGTCGTGCTCGATGGCGTTGATCTCAGACGTATTGAGGCTCAGGTTCAAGCCCTGGCTCAACTCGTAAACGATCTTGTCTTGCAGGTCGAAAATCTCGGCGATTCGGCCATCAATCTTCACCGTCTTGACGATCTCGCCGGTGCGCACGTCAATGATGCGAGCGGTGATGCGAATCATCTCGCCGATTTTTTGATAGCCGCCCGCCAGTATCCAGCGCGCGCCCAGATGCCTGCCCAGATCAATCGCAATCACTTCGTCCGATTGCGCCAACTGGCCCGAACTGAGATTCTTCAAGGTTTCAAAGATGCGCTCGCGCCCGATGACCACGAGGCCGCGAATCTTCTTGGCATCCGCAGTCACCGTTTCGGCAATCCCTGAACCAATCCAGTCATCCGCCGGCTCCTTGGTGATGTTGGCGAAGGTCATCACCGCGACGGCGTTTTCCAGTCTTGTAGCGGCTGTTACAATTGCCGCCGCGCCGTTGGTCAGCATGGCGGTCGGGTGATGCTCGGTCGGCGGGCCGCTGATGTTGCCGGTTTGCTTGTTGACTTGCAGGTCGCGTTGCAGGTTGCGCAGGTCTATGTAGAGTTCGCGCGCCGATTGATAGCGGTAGTTCGGATCTTTGGCGAGCATCTTGCGGACGATGCGCTCAAGCTCGTGCGGCACAGAGTAATTGAAGCGCGCAATGGCGGGCGGCTCGGTATGCACGATAACGTCAATAATCTCCGTAGAGCTTGCGCCTGAGAACGGCAAACGCCCCGTCAGCATTTCGTAGATCACGACGCCAAGGCTAAAGATGTCCGAGCGATGATCGACATCGCGGCCCAGCCCTTGCTCCGGCGACATATAGCTAACCGTGCCGGCGACCACGCCAATCACCGTTTCGTGGCCGAGCTCCGTCGTCGTCTCGCTGCTGTCCGCATCGCTTGCCGGCAGCAGCGGGCCGGTGAGTTTCGCCAGCCCGAAATCGAGCACTTTGGCAAGGCCGCGTCCGGTCAGCATGATGTTGGCGCTCTTGATGTCGCGGTGTACGATGCCCAGCCCGTGCGCTTCATCAAGCGCGTCGGCGACCTGCATGGCGATGTCTATCGCATCGACAATCGGCAACGGCCCGCGTTCGAGCTTCACCGACAGCAATTCGCCTTCGACGAACTCCATCGCGATGAAGGCCGCGCCGTCGTATTCACCGATGTCGTAGATGGCGGCAACGTAAGGCGAGCGCATGGCGGTGGCGGCGCGCGCTTCCCTGAAGAAGCGCGCGCGACGGTCAGGGTCGTATTGATACGAGGCCGGCAAAAACTTGAGCGCCACCTGCCGGCCCAAGCGCGTATCTTCGGCGCGGTAGACTTCGCCCATGCCGCCCGCGCCGAGACGATCCGCGATCTTGTAATGCAGCATGATCTTGCCCGTCATAACCAGCCCTATTGTCCATTACAACCAAGTCATTAACAGTATGACGTTTGGCTCGCCGCGCGCAAGATGTGTCTGGCGAATCTGCGGGTGAGTTGAAGGCGGTCAGCCGGGCAGACCACGCGATCTGCCCGGCGGCGAGCTAAGGAGCCTTGGCGGCTTTAACTTCGGTGTGCAACACCGCCACCCATTTACCGCCGCGATTCACCCACACCGATGAACAGTTATAATCGCCTGAAAAATCCTGTCCCTTGTAATCGCCTTGGCTGTTCACCTTGTAAGTGATCACGGCGGTTTCGCCGGTCGGCAGCGCCACCTTAATGTCGCTCAGGGTATACGACTTCATCTTCACGTCGGCGATCTGTTCCGCCTCCATGTCAACCGTATGCATGCCGTCTTCATAAACGCCTGCGAAGTCGGCGCTGAAGTTTTTCTTGAAGCCTTTGACATCGTTCTTCTTCACGGCTTCCCAAGTCGCTTTCTCTTTAGCGATGAGCGCCCGTTCAATGGCTTTCTTACTCATCTTCGGTTTGGCGCTGTTAGTGTTCGCAGCGTTCTTGTTCTCGGCGCCCTGCGCGAAGCCGAGCGTCGCCATCATCAGCAGAATCAGCGTGGCAATTGCCAGGTGTCGTCTTTTCATCATTATCCTTTCTGGAGTCATGCAGGTTGTGGATCAGGGGTCGGCGTTCGAGAATCAAAAGCCGCCATTGCGCCGGCAAAGGCTTTCGCGCCTCAGCCGAAAATCTGTGCTCGAACTGCTTGCGAATCGCTTGAACCTGAATCCGGTGGCCACGCACTATAGCACAGCCGCTCTGCGGCATCAATCAACCGACATGGCTTGACCAGCCGTCGCAGGTGCGGCGCATTGCTTGTTCATCGAGTTGGCATCTACAATGCAGTTGCGCCTGCGCGGCTTACGCCAATGGATCATCTAAAGGACGCCGCGCGGCATACAAACAATTTGATTAACCCTCATTCGATTATGCGACAAAGCCATTCACACCCTTCGCCTCACGCCGCATCGCGGACGGCGCTGATTGCCGGCGGCGGCGGACTGCTCGGCAGCAATATGTTCAAACAACTGGCGGCCTCAGGCTGGCAGGCGCACGCCTTCACACACGCCGAACTCGACATCACTGACCCGGACACCGTGCGCCGCGCCGTCGAGCGGGTGCGGCCCGGCCTGATCATCAATTGCGTCGCCACCGCCGACGTTGACCGCTGCGAGCGCGAACCGGATTGGGCTTATGCGGTGAATGAACAGGGCGCGCGACACCTGGCCGAGGCCGCGCGCGAGGCCGCTGCCGAAATGGTTCACGTCAGCACCGATTACGTTTTCGACGGCGCGAAATCGGGCTTCTACACGCAGGCCGACGAGCCGCGCCCTTTGAGCGTCTACGCACAGTCGAAGCTCGCGGGCGAGCAGGCCGCGCGCGCCGCGTGTGAGCAAGCTTACATTATTCGCACCTCGTGGCTGTTCGGCGTCGGCGGCAAGAATTTCGGCAGCCGCGTCATCGAGTACGCACGGAAGTTGCCGCGACTCAAAGGCGTGATGGATCAGACGTCGATTCCCACCTATGCGCCCGACCTGGCGCGGCGCATCGAAGAGATCGTCGCGCTGAAGACCTACGGCCTCTATCACGGCGTCAACACGGGGCCGGCGACGTGGTTTGAATTCGCGCAACTGGCGCTTGAGCGGGCGGGCATTCGCGATGTCGAGATCGAGCCGGTGAGTCGCGCCGCGCTCAATCAAGCTGCGCCGCGCCCGCACAATTCGGCGATGCGCTGTCTGCTTTCCGAAGAGCTTGGCCTTGCGCCGCTGCGCCACTGGCGCGATGCGCTTGCTGACTTCGTTCAAGAACTCGCGAACGCCGCCGCCGGCGTTTAGAGGGGATGTCGCGCAAGGCGGTTAGCTTGCGCGACATGGAAAGGAACCGCCGATGCAGGACGATTGGCCCGCCGAATTGCCTGTCGCCCAGGTGCGCGTCGCGCGACCGACCGACAAGCTCGATGAAGTGATTCGCTTTTATCGCGATGGGCTTGGCCTCAGAGAGATCGGCTCGTTTGCCGGGCACGCCGGTTACACAGGCGTGATGTTGGGACTGCCGGGCGCGGCGTACCATCTGGAATTCACCGCGCACGACGCAGGCAGCCCGTGCCCCGTGCCGACGCACGATAACCTGCTGGTGTTCTACATTACAGATCGCGCGGCGATTGCTCGCACAGTCGAGCGCCTCGCGGCAATGGGTTACGCAGCGGTCGCGCCCGAAAATCCTTACTGGCAGGCCGAGGGCGTGACGATTGCCGATCCCGACGGCTGGCGCGTCGTGTTGATGAACAGCGCCGGCATCACTTCAGTGACAAGTGACAAGTGACGAGTGACAAGTGACAAGAATCAGAAGCACACGCGCCTATAACTATGTAGCACGCCGCGCGACTGTTACCGGCTCTTTTCACTTGTCACTCGTCACTTGTCACTCTATGTTGCGACCGTAGATCGCCGCTAATTCTTTCAGCCGGGCACTCGATTCACTGGTGAGCGCGCCTTCCGTGTAACGCCAGCCCCAGTTGCCCTGCTCGCTCGCAGGAATGTTCATGCGCGCCTGCGAGCCAAGCCCCAGCACATCCTGCAACTGAATGATACTGATGTCGGCGACCGAAGCCATCGCCGCGCGGATGAAGTCCCAGTTGATCGCCGCGCCGTCGGTGTTCAGGTATTTGCGGCAATAGTCGCGTTCGCGCTCGATCTGCTCGGCATTGAGCGTCGAGCCTTCGCCTGGCTGACCACTGAACCAGCCGACTACCGTGTCGTTGTCGTGCGTGCCTGTATAGACGACGGTGTTCTTATCGTAGTTGTGCGGCAGGTGCGTGTTGTCGCTCGTGCCGCCGAAAGCGAATTGCAGAACGCGCATTCCCGGCAGGCCGAGTTCATCGCGCAACGCATGCACATCGGGGGTGATCGTCCCCAGGTCTTCGGCAATCACCGCGATGTCGCCAAGCTCTTTGCGCAATGCGGCGAACAACTCTTTGCCGGGCGCGGATACCCATTCGCCCTTCTCGGCGGTCTCCTGATCGGCAGGCACTTCCCAGCAAGCGGCAAAGCCTCTGAAGTGATCGATGCGAATGATGTCAACGGTGCGCAGCATGGCGCGCAAGCGCTCGACCCACCACTGAAAGCCGCTCGCCTGCATGCGCTGCCAATGATAAATCGGATTGCCCCATAGTTGACCGGTCTTGCTGAAGTAATCCGGCGGCACCCCTGAGACGACCTGCGGCGAGCCGTCATCGTTGAGCTTAAACAGCATGCGGTTGGCCCACACATCGGCAGAGTTATGCGCCACGAAGATCGGCACGTCGCCGATGAGCTTAATGCTTTTTTCTTTGGCCTGAGCTTTCAGTTCCAGCCATTGCTTGAAGAAAAGATATTGATAGAACTCATGCGCTTCGATCTGCTCGCGCAATGCCTCGCGCACGGCGGCCAATGCCTTTGCGACATGGCCCGCAAGCTCTGGCTCCCAGGTATTCCAGGGCGCGCCGTTGTGCTGATCTTTCAAGGCGCTGAACAGCGTGTAATCGTCTAGCCAGGCGGCGGCATAGTGGCGAAAGCCGTTGAACTGCTCGATGACATTGTGATTCCGGGTCTGTTTGAAATTGTGATAAGCCTTACCAAGCAATGTTTTCTTGTAGTCGATGACCTTGCCGAAATCGACGCGCTCGCTGGCGAACTCCGGCACCTCCTGCAAATCATCCGCCGCTAGCAAGCCATCGTTGACTAATCGTTCAGGGCTGATGAGATTGAGGTTGCCGGCAAACGCCGAAAAGCTCGAATAGGGCGAATCGCCGTAGCCTGTCGGGCCGAGCGACATAACCTGCCAGAGGGTTTGGTTGCCGGCGGCGAGATAATCAATAAACTTGTAGGCTTCGGGCCCCAGATCGCCAATCCCGAATCTGCCGGGCAAGCTCGTCGGATGCAGCAGGATGCCGCTCGATCTAGCAAATTGCATATCTTCCTCCGCTGGTCTGTGTCATCGTGTCCATCCTAACACACGGGGAAGTGATGCGTGATGCGTGATGCGTGACGAAAGATGAGTAGAACGTCTGTTTCCTCATCACGCATCACGTATCACGCACCACGTTTCGCGCATCACGCATCACGCATCATTCCGCACTTGTCACTTGTCACTTTCTCAGGCAGGCTATGGCTTGTAGGCTTCGACCGGCCTGTGGAATGCTTGCGACATTTTCATGCGAGGTCGCAAAACCAACCATTCATCCGGCTTACGAAAGGCATACGAATGCAGAACCGCACCGCACCGCGACGGTTGCCGGTCGGCGCTGAAGTCTTGCCCGATGGCGGTGTCCACTTTCGCGTCTGGGCGCCGCGCCGCACCAGCGTCAACGTCTGTATCGAAGGCGACGCGACGCGCGGCCTTACCGCTGAACAACAGATCGTCGCGCTCGACCGCGACGCCGACGGCTACTTCGCCGGCACCGTACAAGCCGCCACCGCCGGCGCGCTCTATCGCTTCAAGCTCGACGCGGACGATTATCTTTATCCCGACCCGGCGTCGCGCTTTCAGCCCGGTGGGCCGCACGGCCCGTCGATGGTGATTGACCCGGCAACCTTCAACTGGACGGATGCAGACTGGCCCGGCAGAAAGATCGAAGGCCAGGTGATCTACGAAATTCACATCGGCGCGTTTACGCGCGCGGGCACCTGGGAAGCCGCCGCCGCCGAGCTTGAAGAACTGGCGCGCATCGGCATTACCGTGCTTGAAGTCATGCCGATCAGCGAATTTCCGGGCCGCTTCGGTTGGGGCTACGACGGCGTCGACTGGTATGCGCCGACACATCTTTACGGCCAGCCCGACGATTTTCGCCGCTTCGTTGATCGCGCACATCAAGTCGGCATCGGCGTCATTCTCGATGTCGTCTATAACCACTTCGGGCCGGACGGCAATTATCTCAGGCAGTTTTCCGAAGATTACTTCAGCGACCGCCACACCACCGAATGGGGCGAAGCCATCAACTACGACGGCGCGAATGCCGGCCCTGTGCGCGAACTGGCAATTTGTAACGCGGGCTACTGGATTGACGAATTTCATCTCGACGGCCTGCGGCTCGACGCGACGCAGAATATCTATGACGATTCGAGCGATCACGTGCTGGCGGCGATCACCCGTCGAGCGCGCGAAGCTGCCGCCGGGCGCGACCTCATCGTCGCCGCCGAAAACGAGCCGCAGGAAACTCGGCTGGTGCGTGCGGCAGCGCGTGGCGGCTATGGCATGGACGGATTGTGGAACGACGACTTTCATCACAGCGCCATGGTCGCGCTGACCGGGCGTAACGAAGCTTACTATACGGATTATCTCGGCAAGCCGCAGGAGTTCATTTCCGCCGTCAAGTACGGCTATCTTTATC
>JBBWZK010000077.1:0-5104 GCA_039648975.1 Blastocatellia bacterium | reverse complement strand
CGACGGACGTAACCGGGGTCGCCCAACTGCCGGAGGGAGTGGAGATGGTGATGCCGGGAGACAACTCGCAGTTAGAGATCGAGTTGATCAATCCAATCGCGATGGAGAAGGGGTTGAGGTTTGCGATACGGGAAGGCGGTCGGACGGTCGGCGCAGGCACTGTCTCTGAGATTCTGGAGTAAGCGCCGCAGCCGCAGCCGCCTATCTGGCTTCACAAGCCGGTTGCAAGGCTTAGACTGAGCGCCCGCGTGAGGTGCAATGAGCAGCGCGGGCAAGGATTGAAAGAGAATTATGCTGAACGAAAAGATTCGCATCCGCTTGAAGGCTTACGATTATCGCGTGCTTGACCAGTCGACGGCTGAGATCGTTGACACGGCCAAACGCACGGGCGCGCGCGTTGCGGGCCCGATTCCGCTGCCGACGGTGAAGAACAAATACACCGTCCTGCGCAGCCCGCACGTTGACAAGAAGTCGCGCGAGCAGTTCGAGATTCGCACGCACAAGCGGCTGATGGACATTCTCGACCCAACGCCGCAGACAGTTGACGCGCTGATGAAGCTCGATCTGCCGGCGGGCGTGGATGTTGAAATCAAAGCCTTCGGCAAGGACCACAAGTAATCAAGTCTATCGAGTCTGGAGAGTCCAGGGAGTCTGGCGAGTCAGGAAAGGCTCGATGGGCTCGAAGGACGCGGCAGACTCGCTAGACTCAGGACTAGAAACATGGTCAACGGAATTATTGGCAAGAAGCTCGGAATGACGCAGTTATTTGCGGACGATGGTTCGGTGACGCCGGTGACGGTGATTAAGGCCGGCCCGTGCATCGTCGTGCAGAAGAAGACGGTCAATTCGGATGGTTATGACGCGGTGCAACTCGGCCTGGTCGAAGAGAAAGCGCCACGCAAGGTGAACAAGCCGACGGAAGGGCACTTCAAGCGTGCCGGCGTGCCGCCGACTCGCGTGCTGCGCGAAGTGCGCGTGCAGGCGAGCGAAGACGGCACCAACGTCGGCGATAAAGTTCTCGTTGACATCTTCAACGAAGACGACCTCGTCGAGATCATCGGTCGCTCGAAGGGTCGCGGCTTCGCCGGCTTCATGAAGCGTCATGGCTTCCACGGCGGTCGCGCGACGCACGGCTCGATGTTTCATCGTGCGCCTGGCGGCATCGGCGCATCGGCCTATCCGTCGCGTGTCATCAAGGGCACGAAGATGGCAGGCCACATGGGCAACGAGCGCAAAACCATCAAGAACCTGCGCGTCGTCGCGGTGGACACGGATAACAATTTACTAATGATCCACGGCGCGGTTCCGGGGCCGAATGGCTCATACGTGTTGATTAAGAAAGCGCAATAGTGATGCGTGATGCGTGATACGTGGTGCGTGATGGTTGGTCATTGTCACGCACCACCTACCACGCATCACTATGGAGCCTATATGCCTGTTGTGAAGGTTAAGAATCTGAAAAACGAAGAAGTGGGCGAGCTTACATTGTCCGACGATGTGTTCGGCGCGCCGCTCAACAAGCCGCTGATTTACGAGGCGGTCAAATCTTATCTGGCGAATCAACGCGCCGGCACCAGCGCGACCAAGACACGCGGCGATGTAAGCGGTTCGGGCAAGAAGCTCTGGAAGCAGAAGGGCACGGGCCGGGCGCGCATCGCTTCGATTCGCAGCCCACTGTGGAAGGGCGGCGGCAACGTACACGGGCCGCAGCCGCGCGACTGGTCTTATAAGATTCCGAAGAAGATGCGGCGCGGCGCGATTCGCTCTGTGCTGTCGGAACGGCTGCGCGAAGGCGGCCTGGTGGTCATCGAAAATTTCGAACTGGAGTCGCATAAGACGAAAGACTTCATCGCGACGCTCTCGACGCTCGGATTCGAAGGCCGCACGCTGATCGTTGAGGCGCTCGAAAACGGCAACCTGGCGCTATCGTCGCGCAACGTGCAGAACGTTACCTGCGTGTCGCTCAGCGGCATCAACGTCTACACACTGCTGACGCACGAGCAGGTAGCCTTGACGCGCGAGGCGGCGGCGCTGCTCGACAAGCAGTTGGGCGGCAAGGCAGAGGCTCAGGCCACGCAGGCCGACGAAGCTCAGGAAACCGTTGTAGACGATGCGCCGATAGATGCGCCGAGAGACGAGTCAACCGAAACGCCAGGCGATGACTCACCGCAGGTCGAAGACGAGTCGCAGGAAGCGCAAGAGGAATAGTCATGAAAACGATTTGGGACATCATCAAAGGGCCGGTCATCACCGAGAAGGCGCTGACGATGAAAGACGAGCCGGAAGCGATGGGCCGCAACGGCAACGACCGCCAGTTGCTCACGCTCAAGGTCAACGTGCACGCCACCAAGCCGGAAATCAAGCGCGCCGTCGAGCAGATCTTCAAGGTCAAGGTGGATGAAGTGCGCGTCGTCAACTATCGCGGCAAGCAGAAGCGCATGCCGATGCGCCGCGAGGTGGGCCGCCGCTCCGACTGGAAGAAAGCTTACGTGACGCTCAAGAGCGGCGAAAAGCCGATTATGTACGAAGACGCAATCTAGGATTCAGTGGTCAGGATTCAGGATTCAGGGAGATGATCCAACTGAATCCTGAATCCTAAATCCTGAATCCTCCTTCTGAGGAAGCGATGGGAATTAAAAAGCTTACACCGACATCACCGGCGCGGCGCTATCAGACGTATCTCACGCGCGACGAGATCACGACCGATCAGCCTTATGAGCCGCTGCTTGCGCCCAAGAAGCGCATTTCAGGGCGCAACAACAACGGCCACATCACCATGCGGCGGCGCGGCGGCGGCAACAAGCGCCAGTATCGGATCATCGATTTCAAGCGCGACAAGGCAGGCATTCCGGCCAAAGTCGCGACCATCGAATACGATCCGAATCGCTCGGCCAACATTGCCCTGCTGCATTATGCGGATGGTGAGAAGCGCTACATTATCGCGCCGGTGGGTTTGAAGGTTGGTCAAAGCGTCGTATCGGGGCCGGAAGCCGACATCATCGCCGGCAATGCCTTGCCGCTGCGTTTTATCCCGCTGGGCACGACGATTCACAATATCGAGTTGCGTCCGGGCAAGGGCGCGCAGATGGTGCGCGCGGCGGGCGGCGCGGCGCAACTGGTCGCCAAAGAAGGCGACTGGGCACAGCTTCGCTTGCCTTCGGGCGAGATTCGTCGCGTCAACATCGAGTGCTACGCCACCGTGGGCCAGATTGGCAATATTGAACACAGTAACGTCAGCCTCGGCAAAGCGGGCCGCACGCGCTGGCTCGGTCGCCGTCCGAAAGTTCGCGGCGTCGCCATGAACCCCGTGGATCATCCGCACGGCGGCGGCGAAGGCAAGACTTCAGGCGGTCGCCATCCGGTGACGCCGTGGGGCCAGCCGACGCGCGGCTATAAGACTCGCAACAATAAGCGCACGGACAAATTCATCGTGCGCCGGGCGAAAAAATAAGTCTTGAGGGCCTAGCGAGTCCAGGGAGTCTAGCGAGTCAGACGGCTCTCCAGACTCTCCAGACTCTCCAGACTCTCCAGACTCTCTGGACTGAATTATGGCAAGATCAATCAAAAAAGGGCCGTTCATTGACGCACCCCTGATGAAGACCATCACCCGCATGAACCAGGCGAACGAGAAGCGCGTTCATAAAACCTGGTCGCGCCGCTCAACGATTACGCCCGAAATGGTGGGCCACACGCTGGCGGTTCACAATGGCAAGAAGTTCATCCCGGTCTACATACAGGAGAACATGGTCGGTCACAAGCTCGGCGAGTTCTCGCCGACGCGCCATTTCAAAGGCCACCCCGAAAAGAGTGACAAGACGGTCAAGAAGGGAGGCAGGTAAGCGATGAAGGCACGCGCAGTCGCCAAGTATATCAAAGGCTCGCCGCAGAAAGCCCGGCTCGTCATTGACCTGATTCGCGGGCGCAACGTCAACGAAGCGCTGGCGATTTTGAAGGGCACCAATAAGCGCGCCGTGACGCCGATTGAAACGACCTTGCGCTCGGCCATTGCCAACGCCGAACAGAAGGCCGAACAACTCAACGTATCGATTGACGTTGACCGATTGAAAGTCTCGAAAGCGATGGTTGATCTCGGCCCGACAAAATATCGGCGCAGGGTGCGCCCTGCGCCGATGGGCCGCGCTTACCGCGAGCGCCGCTGGCAGAATCACATCACCATCGAAGTCGAAACGGAGAAAGAAGAGTAACTATGGGGCAGAAAGTTCATCCGTATGGGTTCCGACTCGGCGTCAATCGCCCGTGGCATTCCAACTGGATTGCCAAGCGCGAGTATGCCGATCTGCTGCACGAAGATCTCAAGCTGAAGCGCGAGTTGAAAGCGCGCTTTGCCGGCGCAGGCGTCTCCGGCATTGACATCGAGCGCGCCGCCAGCCGGCTGAAGATCATCATCCACACCTCGCGTCCGGGCATCATCATCGGGCGCAAGGGCGCGGAGATCGATAAGCTGAAGCAGGAGATCAAAGAGCGCACGGGCCGCGAGGTCTACGTCAACATTCAGGAGATTCACAAGCCTGAGTTGAACGCGCAGCTTCAGGCCGAGCAGATCGCCCAGCAGCTTGAAAAGCGCATCGCGTTTCGCCGCGCCATGCGCCGCGCCGTCGAGAATGCGCAGCGTTTCGGCGCGCAGGGCAACAAGGTGCGCGTCTCTGGCCGCTTCAACGGCGCGGAAATCGCGCGCAGTGAGTGGTATCTGCAAGGCCGTTTACCGCTGCATACCATCCGCGCCGATATTGATTACGGGTTCGCCGAGGCCCATACGACGTTTGGCGTCATCGGCATCAAGGTATGGATTTATCGCGGCGATGAACTGACCGCGCGCCGCGCGCCGCAGGCGAAAAGAGCTTAACCAGGATATAGGATTCAGGATTCAGGATTCAGGGCCGGAGCAAGCCGAGCGTTGATCCTGAATCCTGAATCCTAGCTCCTGAATCCTGAGGGACTATGGCTGAATATACAATTCCCAAGCGAATGAAGTATCGCAAGCAGCAGCGCGGGCGCATGAGCGGTGTGGCGACGCGCGGTGCGGAGATTTCTTTCGGCGAATACGGACTGAAGGCGCTGGAGCCGGCCTGGATCACCGGCAAGC
>JBBWZK010000074.1:0-49357 GCA_039648975.1 Blastocatellia bacterium | reverse complement strand
TGACAAACCATCACCGCTCGCGTCGAGATTTCCTGAAGACTACGGTTGCCGGGACGGCGGCAATGGCCGTCGGTTCGCGGGCGTCGAGCTACGCGCGGATTCTCGGCGCTAACGACCGCGTTCGCGTCGCCTTCGTCGGGCCGGGCGACCGCGCCCGCGATGCGCTGATCCCGGCATTCTTCGGACTCGCCACCGAATTGAACTTTGAGCCGGTCGCCGTCTGCGACATCTGGAACAAGCGGCGCGAAGAAGGCGCGGCCTTCGTCTCGCATCAAGCCGATAAGTTCAAAGTGCCGATGAGCGCCGAGCAGTTGGCGAAAGCGCGCAACACGGATGAGCTTTACGCGATGAAAAACATCGACGCCGTCATCGTCGCAACCGCCGACTTTCAACACGCGGTGCATTGCATGGAAGGCGTGCGCGCCGGCAAAGACGTTTACGTCGAGAAGCCGTTTGCCAACACGATGACCGATGCGCGCAATGCGCTCAAGCTGGTCACCGGTTCCAAACAGATCGTTCAGGTGGGCACGCAACGCCGGTCGACGCCGAACTATCTGCGCGCCAACGAGTTCATCCGCTCAGGCAAGTTCGGCGACATCGTTGCAGTCGAGATGAGCTGGAATGTGAATCAACCCGGACGCTGGCGGCGGCCCAATCTGGTGCCGTTGCTCAAGGAGCAAGACACCGACTGGAAACGCTTTCTCATCAATCGCCCGTTCGAGCCGTTCGACGCCCGCAAGCACATCGAGTTTCGCCTCTTCTGGCCATACTCGTCGGGCATAGCCGATCAATGGATGGTTCACCAGATCGATACCGTACACTGGTTCACCGGCTACAATCATCCGGCGAGCGTCGTCGCTAACGGCGGCATTTATCTGTGGCGCGATGGCCGCAAGAACTTCGATACGATGACGGCGGTCTTCGATTACGGCGATGCCAGCAAAGGCGGCAAAGGATTCCAGGTCGTCTACTCGTCACGCATGACGAACAGCGCCGGCGGCACGAAGGAGATTTATTATTCCAACGGCGGCAGCCTGAATCTCGACAGCAACAAGATCAATGCAGACGGCGGACTCGAAGCCATGTACGCCAAGCCGATGGGCAAAGAGCCTTTCCTGTTGCCGGAGATGTCGCTGGTTGAAAGCAGCACGGTGAAAGCCGAGACGACGGCCAACACCGGCGTTGATCAATCCACCCTCCTGCACATGCGCAACTGGATGGAGTGCGTGCGCTCGCGCCAGACGCCAAATGCAGACATTCATGCGGCCTACAATCACTCGGTCGCGCTCTGCATGACGATTGCCGCTTTGCAGACCGGCAAACGCATCACGTTCGACGACGCTAAACAAGAGGTGATTGTCGGCTAAATCGAATAACCACGGAACAGAGGAATTGCCACAGAGACACAGAGACGCAGAGAGAACTATAAAGGGGTTCTGAAAAGTCCCGTAGGGACGCAATGTTTATAGTTGACGAGGTAGAAAAAAACACCAGCCCCATAGGGGCGAAATGTCAACATTGCGCTCCTAACGGAGCTTGGGGTTTTATCGGCAATGGTGACTATAAACATTGCGCTCCTACGGAGCTACTCTTTCAGAAACGCTCTATAAGAAAGCTTCTCTTTCCGCAAAACGCTTTCACTTTTCTCTGCGTCTCTGTGTCTCTGTGGCAATTCCTTCCTGGAAGAACAAAGGAACTCCGATGAAGCGCAGATTGCAAGCCGCCGGCGCGCGCGCTCTCGCCTGCCTGGTCGTCATCGCTTTGTGCGGATCATTACAAATCAACGCGCAGAGCAAACCGGCAGAAACCGGCGTGCGCCTCGTTGCTGACGAAGCGGCACGCCGCGTCGATGTTTTCGTAGACGGCCAATCTTTCACCGCTTACATCTGGCCGGAGAGCATCAAGAAGCCCGTGCTTTATCCGTTGCGCAACGCCGCCGGCACGCTCGTGACGCGCGGCTATCCACTTGAGCCGCGTCCCGGCGAACGCACAGACCATCCGCATCAGGCCGGTCTGTGGTTGAATTACGGCGACGTGAACGGCTTTGATTTCTGGAACAACTCTGACGCCATCAAGCCGGAAGAGCGGCGGCATTACGGCACGATCCGCCACACGCGCATCAAGCGCATCGCGAGCGGCAAAGAACGCGGCGAGTTGGAAGTCGAGATGCAATGGCTCGCGCCCGATGGCCACCCGCTCTTGCGCGAAGAGACGTTGTTCATATTTTCCGCAGGCGCGAATCGCCGCGTCATCGATAGAGTAACGAAACTTACTGCGCTCGATCAGCGCGTCGTCTTCAACGACAACAAAGAAGGACTGTTCGGCCTGCGTGTCGCGCGCCAGTTGGAGCAACCGTCTAACGAGCCCGGCACGTTTACCGATGCCGGCGGCAAGGCGACCGTCGTTCCCCGCATGAATAACACGGGCGTGAGCGGCGAGTATCGCAGTAGCGAAGGCAAAACGGGCGACGCGGTCTGGGGTACGCGCGGGCGCTGGGTCAGCCTCACGGGCAAGATCGGCGAAGAAAAGATCACCCTGGCGATCTTCGATCATCCGCAAAATCCCGGCTATCCGACTTACTGGCACGCGCGCGGCTACGGCTTGTTTGCCGCCAATCCGCTCGGCCAGAAAGTCTTCAGCAACGGCAAGCAGGAACTGAAATTCACGCTCGAACCGGGCGAGTCGGCGACCTTCAAGTATCGCCTGTTGATTCTATCGGGCGACCTGACGCCCGCTCTGTTGCAGTCGCAGGTCGAGCAATTCTCTGGAAAGGAAAACTGATGACGAATACGGATTGGCACTTTCGCACAGATCAATCGCTGAGGCGGACGAGCAAAGGCTGGCTGTTGGTTTTGATTTTGTTAAGTCTCTTCGTCGCTCCCATAGACATCCACGCGCAAGTGCTCGGCGACCCTGTCGACATCAGCCATGACTTTCAGAAGATGGAGCAGGTCTATTTTATCGGCAATCGCGTCACGAGCTTCGATACGGCCACAGGCAACGGCACGCTCGAATGGGCGAGATACCTGCGCAGCACGACGTTGTCATTCAACAAGGTGGATGTCACATTGGCTAAAGGCCGAGCGACGGAGTTTCCCGGCACAGAGTACGATGAAAACCCGCAGTTGCCTTTCTCGCTCACCTTCGTCAGCCCGCGCACCATACGCTTGCGAATGTCTACACACGCGCTGTCGCTCGCCGATGAGCCTTCGCTGATGCTCGTCGGCAATCCGCCAAAAGATAATTCCTGGCAGATGGCGCAGAGTGACAAAGAGATCACCTATACGAGCGCTTATGGGCGCGTCGTGATTATCAAGAATCCCTGGCACGTCGAGTTCTATGACTCCACGGGCCGCTTGCTGACGCGCACGCAAAACATCAACGACCCGCACACCTATGTCACGCCGATTCCGTTCTCGTTCATCCGCCGCGCCAGCGACTTGAGCCGCAGCATCGCCGCGACCTTTGAGTTGGCGCACGACGAAAAGATTTTCGGCTGCGGCGAATCGTTCACGCGCCTGAACAAGCGCGGCCAGAAGATCGTCGCCTACACGCGCGACGGCATGGGCGTGCAGAACGAGTATATGTACAAGCCTATACCGTTCTTTCTGAGCAGCAACGGTTATGGCATGTTCGTTCACACGAGCACGCCTGTGACGTTTGATTTCGGCAAGAGCTACGACGCGCACAACGTGATTTATAACGGCGACGAGAATCTCGATCTCTTCATCTTCCTCGGCAACCCCAAAGAGATTCTTTCCGAATACACCGCCTTGACGGGCCGCAGCCCCGTGCCGCCGCTCTGGTCATTCGGTTTGTGGATGAGTCGCATTACTTACAAAGCCGAAGACGAAGTGCGCGAGGTCGCGGCGAAGTTGCGGCAGTACCGCATTCCGACCGATGTGATACATCTGGACACCGGCTGGTTTGAAACCGATTGGCGCAGCAATTATCAATTCTCAACCTCGCGCTTCCGCGACCCTGCGAAGATGATCGCCGATCTCAAGCAGCAAGGCTTTCACATCAGCCTCTGGCAATATACCTACTTCACGCCTAAGAATGAGATTTACAAAGAAGCCGTTGACAAGGGCTACGTCGTGCGCAACCAGAGCGGCAAACTGCCGTTTGAAGATGCGGTGCTCGACGTCAGCAATGCCGACACCGTGAAGTGGTATCAAGGATTGCTGGCCAACCTGCTGAAGATGGGCGTCGGCGCGATCAAAGCCGACTTCGGCGAAGGCGCGCCGGCCAACGGCCTCTATGCGTCGGGGCGCACAGGTTTTTACGAGCACAACCTTTACCCGCTGCGTTATAACAAAGCTGTGGCTGAGATTACAAAGCAGGTGACGGGCGACGGCATCATCTGGGGACGCAGCGCATGGGCGGGCAGCCAGCGTTATCCGCTGCACTGGGGCGGCGACGCCGAGAACACCAACTCGGCGATGGCCGGCGAGTTGCGCGGCGGCTTGTCGTTCGGGCTGTCGGGCTTCACCTACTGGAGTCACGATGCCGGCGGTTTCGTTGATGCGTCGCCGCGCGATCTTTATCGCCGCTGGCTGGGGTTTGGCGTGCTGACATCGCACACACGCTGTCACGGCGCGCCGCCAAAGGAGCCGTGGGGATATGACGAAGCCTTCGTCGATGAGTTCCGCCGCACGGTCGAACTCAAGTACGCGCTCATGCCTTACATCTATGCGCAGGCGGTCGATTCATCGGCGCACGGTTATCCGATGTTGCGGACATTATTTTTTGAGTATCCCGAAGACCCGACCTCTTGGCTGATTGATGATCAGTATATGTTCGGCTCTGACCTGCTGGTCGCGCCGTTGATCGAATCGAGCAACAGCCGCAAAGTCTACCTGCCGCCGGGTGCGTGGATCGATTACCAGAGCGGCAAGCTCTATCGCGGTGGCGCATGGCAGGAGATGACTGCCGGACAGATTCCGGTGATTCTGCTGGTCAAAGATCACGCGGTGATTCCACACGCCGGCGTGGCGCAGAACACCGCAGAGATAGACTGGAAGAACATCGAACTGCGCGTCTTCAGCACGGACACCTCGCAAGCGACGGGGCTGTTCGCGCCGCCGCAGGGCAATCTGCAAACCCTCAAGCTGGACGGTTCCGCGCAGGGTTTCGCTTTGATAAATGATCCGCTCAAAGGCCAGGTGAAGTGGCAGATCAAGCGCTTCGAAATCAAATGATGCCCCTGGCTTAATCAAGTCGTTGTAAAGCCGTTCACCATTCATGTAGGGGCGGGCCTCCGTGCCCGCCCCAGAGTGGAATAGGTTGAGCTTGAAGTGGTCGATGCCTGCCAGTCTGGGGCGACCCCAGAGGGTCGCCCCTACATGAAAATGGAATATCCACGATGAATAGATTCCGCTTCTGGATGCCGTTCAGGATTGCCCTGTTGTTCAGTTTGATTGTACCGCTGCTGGCATTGCCGCTACGCGCGGCAGATTCGCCCGCCCGCTTCTTTCCGGCGAAAGACCTGATGCCGATAGGGGTTTATTATTATCCCGAACACTGGCCGCAGCAGCAGTGGGAGCGCGACTTCGCCCGCATGGAAGCGATGGGCTTCGAGTTCGTTCACATGGGCGAATTCGCCTGGGCTTTTCTGGAACCCGAAGAAGGCCGCTTTGATTTTGCGTGGCTTGACCGCGTCGTTGAGCTTGCGGCGCGACATCATCTGCGGGTGATTCTCTGCACGCCGACGCCGTGCCCGCCCGTCTGGATGGGAGAAAAGTATCCGCAAACTTTTCTGATCGGCGCGGACGGGCGCGAGCGTGAACACGGCTCGCGCGGCAACAATGCGCTGAATGATCCGACCTACCTGCGATTGAGCGAGCGGGTGATCAACGAGATGGCGCGGCACTACGCGAAGCATACGGCGGTCTGGGGCTGGCAGTTGGACAACGAGCCGATAGCCCAGCCCGATTACAGCCCTTCCGCACAGCAGGCATTTCGCGACTGGCTGAAGGCGCGCTACAAAACCATAGACGTGCTGAACCGCGAGTGGGGCGCGGCGTTCTGGAGTCTGCAATACAATAGCTTCGCGCAGATTCGCATTCCAAATCCTTCGTATCTCTATGGCCCAAGCCCGCACGCGCTGCTTGATTTCCACCGCTTCACCGCCGATCAAACCGGGCGCTTTCTCAACCAGCAGGCCGCATGGCTGCGCAAGCACATCGCCGCGACGCAGTGGATCACGACCAACTACATTGTCAACATAGGCAGCGCCGACCCGCGCCGCTCGACTGATCTGGATTTTGTATCGTTCACGCTTTATCCGGTGAGCGGCGGCCATAACCTGGGCGAAGACGGCTTTCGATTGGGCTGGCAGGACGGCATGGCATTTGGTGGTTCTTTTTACAAACCCATCAAAGGCATCACAGGCGTCATGGAGTTGCAGCCCGGCCAGGTGAACTGGGCGCGCATCAATCCGCAGCCGATGCCCGGCGTCGTGCGCATGTGGCTCTGGCATGCCTTTGCGAGCGGCTGTTCGTTCGCCTGCACCTATCGCTTCCGCCAGCCGCTCTATGGCAGCGAGCAATATCACTACGGCATTATTGGCCCTGATGGCGTCACCCCATCGCCCGGCGGCTTAGAGTATCAGCAGGCCGCCCGTGAGATGCGCGTGTTGCGCGGCAAGTTCGATTCATCTGCCAAACCGCCCGCCGATTACCAGGCGCGCAAGACGGCTATTCTCTGGAATCACGAAAACCTCTGGAACATCGATCAGCAAAAGCAGACGGCGCTGTGGGACACCTGGGGCCACACGTTTCGTTATATGGAAATCGCCAAGAGCTTCGGCGCACCTGTGCAATTCATCAGCGAGACGGACGACTTCTCGGCTTATCCTGTGTTGATCGCTCCGGCCTATCAACTGATTGATGCGGAACTGGTGCGCAAGTGGACGCGCTACGTCGAGCAGGGAGGCCACTTGATATTGACCTGCCGCACGGGACAGAAGCAGCGCAACGGCCAGCTATGGGAAGCTCGCTGGGCCGAGCCAATTTACTTACTGATCGGCGCTGAGATTCCGTTCTTCGATCTGCTGCTTGATGACGGCAAAGGCGAAGTCAGTATCAACGGCGCTGCTTTTTCATGGAACATCTGGGCCGACGTATTGAAGCCGCTGGCAGGCACCGAAACGCTGGCGAAGTATGCGAATCAATACTACGCCGGCCAGTCCGCAGTGACTTATCATCGCCTCGGCAAAGGTAGCGTGACTTACATCGGCGTGCATACGCAGGATGGGCGGTTAGAGAAAGAAGCGCTACGCGAAGTCTACCGGCGGGCCGGCTTGAGCGTTGAGAATTACCAGGAAGGCGTCTACGTAGACTGGCGCGACGGCTTCTGGGTAGCAGTGAATTACTCATCGCGCCCTGCGCAGTTATCGCTGCCGCGCGGCGCTGAGATTCTGCTCGGCAGCAATCCTTTGAAACCGGCTAATGTTCTGATATGGAAATGAGTCAGGCAGCCGTTAAGAATTGCTGTGGCGGCGCGCAGCCGGTAGACTTGAACCTATGCAAGAGCCGTCTTATGTCAAGTTGCTAAAGACCGGCGAACTGGCACGGCGCGTCGATGCGCTGATGGAGATGCTGCGCGTCTGTCGCATCTGCCCGCGCGATTGTGATGTCAATCGCCTGGAAAATGAAGTCGCCGCCTGCTACTCTGGCCTGCTGCCGATTGTGTCGACCTACACGCCGCACTTCGGCGAAGAGCCGGCGCTCGTCGGCACGCACGGTGCAGGCAATGTCTTTATGGGGCTTTGCAACCTGCGCTGCGTCTATTGCCAGAATCACCAGATCAGCCAGACCTTCAAAGCGCAACGCGCCAACGAAGTCACCTTCGAGCGCCTGGCAGATATCTTTCTCGAACTCCAGGCCCAGGGGTGTCATAACATCAACTGGGTATCGCCAACCCATTTCGCTTCGCAGTTGGCGAAATCTCTCTACCTCGCCGCCCAGCGTGGCCTGCGCCTGCCTGTGGTCTACAATACAAATGCTTATGATGCGGTCGAGGCGCTATGCCTGCTCGACGGCCTGGTCGATGTTTATCTGCCGGATTTGAAATACAGCGATGACGATGCAGGGCGCGAATATTCGAAAGTCACCGAGTACGTCCGGCATTCGCGCGCCGCGATCAAGGAAATGTACCGGCAGGTCGGCGACACGCTCCAGTACGGCGAAGACGGCTTGCTCAAGCGCGGCCTGATCATTCGCCTGCTCGTGCTGCCGAACGACATCGCCGGCATACGTGAATCGCTCGCCTGGATACGCGAGGAATTATCGCCGCGCGTCACCATCAGCTTGATGGCGCAATACTTCCCGACCAATAAAGTGGCGCTGGACCGTTACCCGCTGATCTCGCGCAAGATTCGTTTCAACGAGTGGCTGACGGCGATTGAGCAGATGGAATCGCTCGGCATGGAAGAGGGCTGGATGCAGGATTTCGACTCGGCGTCGGAATACTACCGCCCGGACTTTGGCAACTCGGAGATGCCGTTCAAGGACATCGTCGACTTTCAGCTTGATGACGCCGGCAATACGGCGGATTGAGGGAAATGATGAACAATGAATGATGAACGATGAATGAAGGGAGGAAACGGCTGTGGGATCATTTATAGACAATCCGGCTGCCTTTTCCTCTTTAGTTCATCATTCATCATTCATCGTTCATCATTTCCCTTATTAGTGCGCCATGCGGCTGGCGACTTCGCCGCGATAAGTGCGCGAGTCGTACCATCCATAAGACGAACTGTCATAGTACAAAAAGCCTGTCGTGCCGGCCATAGTCAGTTTGATTACGTCGCCGCGCACAGGCGGCGGGGCGGCTTTGATGGCGGCGAGCGCGGCGCGGCGCGGCTGCACGCTCAACGTATTGCCGACCGCGTTCTTGAGCAGATAGGTTTGCTGCGCTTCGGCGTCGCGCCAGCCTTGCGCGCCGTAGCCGTGAATGACGGCAAGCAGCACGATGTCGCCTTCGTTGATGACGGGCCGCGCCTGCGGTTGATCGCGCTGCACGGCCATGACCGGCGCGGGCAGGCTTGCCGATAGCGGATCGCGAATCATCCATGCCGCGACATCGCTGTTCAGATCATCGAGTTTTTCTTTGACCGGCTCGACAACCACGGCAATATCCTGTGACTGATCGCCGTTGAAGTCGCCGACGACAAAGCCGGGCGCGCGACCTGTGTTGAGCCGCACCGCATCTTTATAAATGCGCGCGACGGCCTCGCGAACCTCCGCCGGCGTTGGCGCGGGCATCGTAGCGGGTGTGGCGGGCGGCGCCGCCGCCGGTGGCAATGGCGCGACCGGCTGGCTTTCGGCAACTACGGGCGGCGCTTCCGGCGGCGGATGCGCGCAAGCTGACAAGATCGCCGCGAGTGCGACGCCCAGGCACAGGCGCACATAAAGCGTTTTTCTCATGGCTTGCCGTTTCATTGTCCTCTGTCCTTCCTTAGTTGATGATTGAGGGGTGGCGTTTTGGTCTGCCGCGAACGAAACGGCTCATCGACGGCTCGCTGGCTAAGGCACAACGAGCCGTTGATGAGTTTTGGCGATGCGCCTTGCATGATTTATTTCACAAGGCGTATCGGTTCAAGATCATAACGATAGAACGAAGGCAATCAATGCCTGCTTGTTCGCCGTGCTCAATGCGTTGTAGTTATTGCGCGCGGTGGTCGCCTGGCCGGCGTGGCGCAGAATCGCGTCATTGACCGTCAGGCTCTCGCCGTCGTGCATGAGGCGTATGCGGGCGCGAACGCCCCACAAGGCCGCCGTCCGCACTTGATTCCTGGTGCCCTGGCCGCCGTTCTGCACAATGCCATCGCCCGTGCCGACATCGTGCAGCGCGAAGTCGCTGAATGGGTGGATGAGCTTGTTGCCGAGCGCCGCCGGGACTATAAAAGCGCCCTGGTTGATGCTCGTGCCAGCGGGCGCGGTTGTGAACGTGCGAGTGTGGCAGATGGCGCAGCCGATTTGTCCAAACAGCGTATCGCCCGAATTGACCTGCGCCGTGATGGGGCCGCGCCCGGGAGCGCGCGTCGCCCGCATGAAGGCGGCGAAGGCTTCCACGTCATCGCCGTCGTCTTCGGGGTCGGCTACGCCATCCGAGACCACTACACCGTTCGAGGTGTTATCGGTTGGCTGCAGGGGACTGGTAATTCCCATCTCATTCAAATAAGCATCGGCAGAGAACGATTCGAGGCTGGCCTGTTGATCTTTCCAGCCGAAGCGCCCGGTACGCAGGGCATTGCCGGCTTCGAACACCGCTACCTGAATGAGCGTGCCGCGTTGCGCCGACGGCTGGGCGTTGACATTGGCGACTAGATTGTTACTGTCGATACATTCAACGAAGCCATCGCCGAGCGTGCTGATCGACATGCGGAAAGTGCGAATCGTGTCGGCGCTCGAAACGCGCTCCTGAAAGGCGGCGGCGATGGCGCGATCATTGATCAGCGAACCGCCCGGCGCATCAACGAAGTTGCCAAATCCGTCGAGGTGGCCGGCGCGAAATTCACTGATCTGACTGGCCGCGCCGGTGTCGGGACTTTGATGGCAATCGACGCACGCCGTGGCGTTGTAAACCGGACCGATGCCATCGGCAAGTTCCTCGCGTTCCTCGAAGACCGCCTTGTTGTTGACGAAATCGAGACCGGCAGTCGGCGGATCGGTCGGTGTCGTGCCTTTCGGGCCGAGGCCGTTATGCAAGTCGTCGGTTCGCGCATCCATGTCGGTGGTTAGCGCTTCCGTTGGCCCCTGGCCTTCAGCCGAACGGGTGAATATCAAGGGTGAAAAGACTGCTGCGACAAACAGCAATAACACAAGTACCTTCAGGTGTTTCATCTGCTAATCCTCCTTTAGCGACTCGAAGACACACCTCTCCGAGCCAGTCCGTTGGGTAGACATCTTGATACAGCTTGCGCTTGGTTTCCCTTTGAACCCGGAGACCCGAGATGGCTCGCTCTCTCCAGCCTGCAATTGGGCCAGAGCTATCGCTACTTGAAACCTTTATTACCCGGGGAAAATCAACAAGAGATGTGAGGCCGCTTCGACGGCTGCAGTATTTTTCACTCCCCTATCTGCATAAAACGCCGTTGAAGTAGCGCGACTGTAAAACAACTCGCATTGAAAGTCAAGAGACTTGTGAATCAGCTTACTCCGAAGGGTTGTAACCGGCACGAAAATCGGTTTCGTCTGGAGAAAGAAACCCGGCACCTGCGGCAATTTGCCTGTTCGTCGCCTGCCATTTGCTGACTCTTCTCAGGCGCACAGCCTCTGTCTTGGCGATCCTTAGCTGAAATTCAGAGATTACAAGTAAATATTTTTTAGCTACGGGCAGGCATAGGTTAATTTGAATTCAAAGGAGGCTGACTGAATTGATTGAATTCATAGCAAAAGCCAAGAAAAAATGCCCACAAGAGAAAAAAGCTGTGCTAGAATGAGACTATGAAATGCCCAAAGTGCTTTAACCCCCTCCGACGGGTGGCTTCTACGGAAGACGCTGTGTGGTTCACCTGCCCGTTGGGTCATCGATTTCATTCCGAGACCGGTAGCGGCATCAGCGATGCTGAAGGCCACCGCTATGCGGTATCGGGTGAGTAGAGCGGTTGGCCCTGATCCGTTTGGACAGGGGCAACTGTAGGGATCGCCGCGCGCCACACCGACCTGTTTCAATCCGAGGTCAAGCCGCCGGGACTGCCTTTTTTGTCGCCGACGTGTGTGTTGCGCTTGCCGCCGCCTTTGACGCCGCCAGCCTGCTGGCCGCCCATGCCGCCGCCAGTTTTGCCACCTTTACCGCTGCGGCCAGCGGCTTCGCCTGAACCGCTTATCGTGTCTTTCATCGTCTCTCTGGTGTCCTTATCCGGTCTTCCTTGCTTAGGCATTTGTCTGTCCTCCTGAACTCGCAGATGCGAACTTCTCACCTCGCGCGCCACGCCCTGATTCATCTCGCCGGCTCGCCGTTCATCGACTGCGGGACCGAGCGATCATCTGCTTAATTGCAACTCATGTTCCGGCGGCCTTTTGGCGCGCTGCCGGCGCCAGGGTGCGCTGCCGGCAGCCGCCGGCCTTCGCGGCTAACGCCATTGGGTTATGAAAGCTTTGCAATTGACGAGCGCTGTACAGTAGAAGGTGCAGCCGCAACGCGGTCGAGCCTGACTTCATTTGTCCTGGACAATCAGAAAATAATGAAGGTTGGCTCAGGTTTTACGATAAGAAGCTTGCACTCATTGAATTTACTGTTAGAATGTTCACAAACAGGCGACAAAAGGGGATAGCAGCATTTGTCGCCGTTTTATAAAGTGCATCGCAATCGGGAATAGGGTTAGATGAAGGGATAAATGTTGTACCGTGCCCTTTAGGTGGGAAGCGGTTGAGTGTGCTTGCGCACAGGCCTATTTCAGGTGCGATCTACTTACCTTATTGGAGGGTTGACAAAATGGAGAGGCGAGCGGCCCAGGATACTGCTGTTGATCTGGTTGACAGCGGCCAGTTTTTAACGGCGGAAGAGATGTTTTCCGAGCGCCGGACGGATGATCCCAAAGAGATGGTCGTGCGTGCCGAAGTTGCGCTGTATTTCGCCCGCCTCGACGAAGCCGCTACGCTGCTCGAACAGGTGGCACCGCGCATTGCCGACATCAACGTCGCCGCACGCTTCTCACTGACCAAAGGGCGTCTGGCGCTCTGGCAAGCCGACCTTTCGGAAGCCGGCATGCAATTGCAAACGGCTTATCATTTTTACGCTTTTCAAAATGATATGTTTGGGCTCAGCCATGCCTTGCTGAGTCTGGCGCGGCTGGCGCGCGAGCGTGGCGAACTGGTTGATGCCGCAGCGAAACTCACCGCTGCCGACGGCAATCTCACAGGGCGCACGAGCCGCCGTACCGAATACCTGCGCGGCTTGATCGCTTCAGAACGGGCGGCGGTGGCTGCCGATAGCGGCGAGATTGAACAGGCAAAAGAATATTATGCGGAAGCCTGCCGCTTGCTCAAAGGCACGGAAAAAGGCCGCTTTTATGGGCGGTCGCTCGTCGGCATGGCCGATCTGCGTTGCGCGCTCGGCGATTTTCTGGATTCGCTGGAGATTTATAAAGAAGCGAATACGACTTTCGAGCGCCACGACATTCGCCGCGATCTGGCCGAGTCACAATTGAAACTGGCGACCGCGCTGATTCGCTTGAAACGTTATGAACGCGCCGAAAAACTTGCTGAAGAGAGCCAGGCCCTGCAACGCGGCGACGCCGAGATCGAAAGCACTGCGCTCGCCGTGCTCAGCATCATCGCGCTGCAACAGGGCGATGCCGAGAAAGCCTCTAGTCAGGCTCTGCAAGCCGTCGAACTGGCTGACCAAAGCACGCGCGTCCAGTCCCAGGCCCGCGCCCGCATCGCGCTTGGACAGGTGCGCCTCGCCGAACGCGAATTCAAACTGGCGGCGGAAACCTTAACCGAGGCCGCCGAGCCGGCACGCAACTCAAACGGCTCGTCGGCCAATCGCCGCCTTGAGCTTGAAGCGGTGATCTATCTGGCCGAAGCCTATCACAACACAGACACGCGCGCGGGCCGCACAGAGTTGACGCGCGCCAGCGAACTGCTGAACAATCTCGAAGATTCCTGGCTCGGCGACGAGTTCAATCGCGTGTCAACCAAGTACGAAGAGCAGATTGTCTTTACCGACGACAATCGCCTGGTATTTGACGGCAACCAATTGCCGCGCTGGCAGGAAGCGAAGCGCACGCTCGAAGGCTTCCTGCTGCGCAACGCCCTGCGGCAAACCAATAATAGTTTGACGCGCGCCGCCCGCAAGCTCGGCGTCTCCAAGGTTCATGTTCATAACCTTAAGAAGAAGCACAATATCTAAATCACCAAAGTAGCTTAGATTATTTTTCCCATAGCCTGCGGCGACCGCCAAACATCGACTTGGACGCTACCCGACCGCCATCCCCACTCCCTCCCCGCGGCCGCCCCGCGTTATAAAAAACGACCGGGGCAAGGACGCTCACTTCTCGAAGCGTTCCTTGCCCCGGTTACGGTGTTGATCGCAATCGAGCGGGCTTCAATGGAAGCAGCCCTTCGAGAACTGCCGGCACCCGCCGTTGCTCTATGTTCAAGTCAGCGACTATCTCAAAACGTGATGGCGGCATCGGCGTGTTGTCGCCTCAGCGCGCCAGTGAACGCGTTCCGGCGAGCGCGCTCTCGAACGCCGCGACAGAGGTTTCGCCGACCGCCTGTTCGCCAAAGATCAGATGGAACAAGCCGCGCAAGCCGCTCGTCGAGCGGCGCGGCGTCCAGAGATTTTCGGACCAGACGTTTTCAAAGTAATCCACCGCAGCGACGCGCAGGCCGACATCGCGACCGAGCCGCTCGCTCATATACCATTTGTGATCGAGAATGCGCGGCCAGAAAAAGCTCGCCTCATCTGTCGCCAACTCCAGACCTGTGAGCAGTTTCAATGCACGCTGTTCGCGCACGCCCGGCGTCTTCAGGGTTTTTTCGATCACGTGATCCAATTTGTAAGGTATTGGCATCTTCTTAAACCTCCTTTGGCCACAAGGGCCGCCGCCCATACTCACACGGCATCGGCGGGCTGTTCAAAAACCAACGCAAGAAAATTATAAGATATATCGTGCAATGCGTCTAACTCATTGTTATAATCCCCATCATTAGTGTTCCTAATGGTTAATTAGTCGTGAAAAGGAAAGCCGGTTATGGAGCTGACACAGTTAGAAACCTTCCGCGTCGTCGCCGAGACACTGAATTTCACGCGCGCCGCCGAACGCTTGCATCTGACGCAGTCCGCCGTCAGCCATCAAATTAAAGCGCTTGAAGAAGAGTTGGGCGAGCCGCTGTTCATTCGCGCCAAGCGCGGCGTCAAGCTATCGCAGGCCGGCAAGATTGCCCTCGAATATGCCGGGCGTATCTCGGAAGAGATGAACGCCTTGCGCGAACGTTTCGGCGGGCGCGACAGCTCGCCGACGGGGCGTGTGCGCGCCGCCGCCGCAACGCAGGCCTTCGTCCATCTGTTCGCGCCGTTGTTTGAATCCTTCATGCGCGAGCATCGCGGCATTGAAGTCTCGTTTCGCACGACCGTCAGCACAGAGCAGACGATCAACGATATTCTCAACGGCGTCGCCGATGTCGGCTTTGCCTCGCTGCCGGTCTACTCGCCGAACTTGCAGGTAACCGAGTTGTTTGAAGACGAGTTGATCGTCGTCGTTGGGCGCGGCCACGGGCTGGCAACCAAACGCCTGGCGACGATTGAAGAGATCGGCCAGGAGCGCATGATTTTGTTCGAGCGCGGCGCGTCGATTCGGCACGCGACGGATGATTTTTTCAAGCGCGTCGGCATACGGCCCGACCTGGCGCTCGAATCCAATGATATCTATTTCATCAAGCTGATGGTCGAGCACGGCATGGGGATTTCGCTGCTGCCGGCGTGGGCCGTGCTCGACGAAGTGTCGCAGGGCAAGCTGGCGCGGCTGCGCATCAGCGGCCATCACCTGCGCCGCTCGGTGGCGATGGTTTCGCTTGGCCGCTTTCAACCGTCGCCGATGCGCGCTTTTCATGCTTACATCCTCCACCATCAGGCAAAGCTGCAAGAGATGGCGCGCGGCGGCATGAAATGAACGCTTCGTTAGGAATCCGATCAAGAAGGAATAAGTCCGAAGCCGCCCACCTTCAGCCCGAAGCTAGGGCAAGCTCCTGTAAGGCCGGTTTATCCGAAAAGTTCAGACTTTTCCACAGATTCCGACGTTTTTCACAGGGTTTTCCACAGGCAGCCACATAAACTCAAGGGCGAGCCGGCCCTGTTCCTTCAACGGAATAGGCGTTCGCCTGGAGTTTTCCACAGGCCCTTGTGGAGTTTTAGGATCACGTCATTTGCCCGCAGAATTCAGCCGACGCGCTTGCTTTTATCCTGCCAGAAGCGCTCGCGCAGAAGATTCTTTTGAATCTTGCCGGTTGCCGTGCGCGGCAAGGCCGTCATGAAGTCGATGCGCTTCGGACATTTGTAATGCGCCAGGTGCGCGCGGCAAAAGGCAATCAGGTCGGCTTCGTCGGCCTGCGCGCCCGGCTTCAACACGACGATTGCGAAAGGCACTTCGCCCCATCGCTCATCGGGCGCGGCCACTACCGCTGCTTCAAGCACTGAAGGATGCTTGTAGAGAAAACCTTCGACCTCGATTGAAGAGATGTTTTCGCCGCCCGAGATGATCAAGTCTTTCTTGCGATCTACGACCTCTATGAAACCTTCGCTATCGATCAAGGCCATGTCGCCGGTGTGAAACCAGCCGTCAACCAGCACCGCATCGGTGGCTTCGGGCTGCCGCCAGTAACCTTTCATCCCGACATTGGCGCGGGCGATGACTTCGCCGACTGCGCCGCTATCGGGCGCGACGTCGCGGCCCGCCTCGTCGACGACGCGCACATCGACGCCGATCATCGGGTAGCCGGTCTTCGCCTGCACGCGCAGCTTGTCATCTTCGGGCCAGTCGTCCATCGTCGGCTTGACTTTCGAGACCGTCAAAAACGGCGCGGTTTCCGTCAGCCCGTAAATCTGAATGACGCGCCAGCCGAAGCGTTCCTGCATACCTTGAATCGAGGCCAGCGGCGGCGCTGACCCGGCGGTGCCGATGCGTAGGCCCTGCGGCAGTTGTTTCAACTCAGCTTCACTCAACGAATGATTCAGCGCCATGTTGATCATCGTCGGCGGCATGCAGGCGAACGTCACCTGCTGGCGGCTGACGAGATCGAAGAAAGCCAAAGGGTCGAACTTCTTGATGATGACGTGCGTGCCGCCCATGCCGGTCACCGCATAAGGCAAGCCCCAGCCGTTGCAATGAAACTGCGCCAGCGTGTGCAGATAGACATCGCGTTCGTGAATGCCGAATTCGCAGATCGAATTGATGGCGTTGATGTAGAGATTGCGATGCGTCAGCATCACGCCCTTCGGCCTGCCCGTTGTGCCCGACGTATAGAGCAGAGCCGAAGCCTCGTTCTCGTCAATCTCGACGGGCGGCGGCGGTTCGCTCGCCGCGTTTGTAATCAACGTTTCATAATCGAGCCACGCGCCGCTTGCCTGTTCACCGCTCGAATTTTCGTCGCGCGCCAGGACGTAGTGTTCGATGGTTTCCAGTTTGTCGCGGATGGGATCGAGCAGGTGGGTCAGTCCGTCTTCGACGATGACCACGCGCGCGCCGCCATGATTGAGGATGTACTCGAAATCATCTGCCACCAGGCGGAAGTTCAGCGGCATGAGAATCGCGCCTAATAGCGGCGTGCCGAAGAAAGCTTCGAGCACGCGATGGCAATTCTGCGAGAGCATCGCCACGCGGTCGCCTTTTTCAATGCCGAGCGCCCGCATGGCATTGGCCCATCGGCGGACGCGCTCGCCCAGTTCCGCATAAGTCAAGCGCACATCGCCGCAGACGACGGCGGCTTTCGCCCCGTGGGCGACGAGCGCCCGCTTGAGAAAGTCGTACTCATTAAGCGGCACAATCACGATCACACCTCCCGCAGGGAATGCTTGCTGTTGATGAATGCGGGTGAGCATAGCACAAATCGAAAAGGGCATCCACGAAGGACATGAACAGATGAAACATTGAGTTGCGCGCGGCGCATCATTCTTCCCTTCTGCATACGTGTTTCATCGTGTCCTTCGTGGATGTTGCTTCCACCGTCGCGTTCAGGCATACTCTCGCCCCGTGAAAAACGATTTCCGCTTCTATCATCAGTTGCGCGTGCGCTTCGCCGAAACCGATATGCAGGGCATTGTCTTCAACGGCAACTACCTGACCTATTATGACGTGGCATGGACAGAGTACTTCCGCGCCCTGGGCCTACAGTGGAAAGACCTGATCAACCTCGGCGCAGACACTGTGCTGGCGCGCACGACTATGGAGTTCAAAGCGCCGGCGCACTTTGACGAGTTGCTCGAAGTCTACACGCGCGTCTCAAAGATCGGGAACACGAGCCTCACATTCGAGTTTGAAATCTACGCGCAAGCCGAAGACAGACTGATCGGCGCGGCCTCGTCGCTTTACGTCTGCATCGACCCGCAGACCCTGCGCCCCGTCCGTGTGCCGGACGAATTGCGCTCGCGCATCGCAGAATTTGAGGGCAGGTCGTTTGAGACTTAGTCAGCCATGAAGAGGCGAAATGTCTCGCGCCATCGCGCAACCTTTGGGTAGACCTGCGAACTTGCAGAGAAAACATGTAGGGGCGACCCTCTGTGGTCGCCCCAGACTGGGAGGCATTGACCACATCGAACGCTGTACATTTGCATTCTGGGGAGGCCACAGAGGGCCTCCCCTACATGTCTACCAATACCTTTGCAACCTCCTTGGCAGGTAGACCTGCGAACTTGCAGAGTGTTATCTTCTAGCCTCCGAGATGGAGGCCAACATGACACGCAAAGCCGAAGCGTCTATCGCCATCAAAGGCGGCGAATTTTTGATCGCCGACCGCACGCCCGAAGACATCTTCACGCCTGAAGAGATCAGCGACGAGCAGCGTATGTTTGCCCGCACTGCCGAAGAGTTCCTGCGCAAAGAGGTCATCCCGCGCGAAGCCGAAATCTATGCGAAGAACTACGCCACGCACCGCGAGTTGATGCGCAAGGCGGGCGAGCTTGGCCTGCTTTCCATAGACATTCCTGAAGCCTATGGCGGGCTCGGATTGCACAAAGTCAGTTCGGCCATCGTCGGCGAACAGTTCGCGCTGCAAGCGTCGTTCGCCGGCACGCAGTCGTCGCACGTCAACATCGGTACGCTGCCGATTGTCTTCTTCGGCAGCGAAGAACAGAAGCAGAAATATCTGCCACGGCTGGCGACCGGCGAGATGATCGGCGCTTACGCGCTCACCGAGCCGCATTCAGGCAGTGATGCGCTCGCCGCCAAGACGAAAGCGGTGCTTTCCGAAGATGGCGGGCATTACATTCTCAACGGCCAGAAGATGTGGATCACCAACGGCGGTTTTGCCGATCTATTCACGGTCTTTGCCAAAGTGGACGGCGAGAAGTTCACGGCTTTTTTAGTCGAGCGCGGGCCGGGCCTCGCAAGCGGCCACGAAGAGAAGAAGCTCGGCATTGACGGCTCATCGACGACCGCGTTGATGTTGGAAGATTGCCCCGTCCCGGTTGAAAACGTGCTTGGCGAAATTGGGCGCGGCCACAAGATCGCTTTCAACGTGCTGAACATCGGGCGCTTGAAACTGGGCGCGCGTTCGGTCGGCGCAATGAAGCTGGCGCTCGGCCAATCCATTCAGTACGCCAAAGAGCGGCAACAGTTCGGCCAGCCAATAGCGAACTTCGGCTTGATCAAACAGAAGCTCGCCGAGATGGCCATCCGCGTTTACGTCGGCGAAGCGATTCTTTATCGCACGCTCGGCATGATCGACGACGCGCTGGAGCGTGCAGACAAGGACGACGCACAGCAAGTTCTCAGCGTGCTCGAACAGTACGCCAGTGAATGTTCGATTATTAAAGTCTGGGAGAGCGAAGCGCTCGGTTATGTCGTCGACGAGCAGGTGCAAATCTACGGCGGCTATGGTTACTCGAAAGACTATCCGGCGGAGCGCGCCTATCGTGACGCGCGGATTGCGCGCATCTATGAAGGCACCAACGAAATCAACCGCATCGTCATTGCGACGCAGTTGCTGCGCCGCGCCAGGTCGGGCGAATTGCCGTTGCTCGACGCCGCCGAGTGCGTGCTCAACGGCGCAGATCAATCGCATGATACGATGACGCTATCGGTAGCCAACATCGCTTTTTCGGATGAGGTAATGATGGTGCGCAACGCCAAGGCGATGACGCTGGCGGCGATTGGCAACATCGCTCACGCTTACGGCGACAACGCACGCAACGAGCAGGAAGCGCTCGGACTGGCGAGCGACATGGTGATGGATGTGTACGCGATGGAGAGCGCCCTGCTGCGCACGCAGAAGCTGATGATCAATCGCGGACGAGACAGCGCAGCCGTGCAGAGCGACATCACGCGCGTCTTCATACGCGAAGCCATGATGCGAACGGAGCGCGCCGCGCGCTTGATCGCTATGGAAACGGCGGATGAAGGTAAAGACAGCACGTCGTTAATTGAAGACTTAATTCATCGCGCGCCTCTCAAGATGACCGCCGCGCGCCGCCGCATCGCCGACGCGGTCATCGCGGCAGGCAAATACAATTTGTAAGAACCTCTCATTCAAATAGGTAAAGCCCTAACGTGTTGGGAGCATCGCCTAATGCCCGTTGCGCTGCAAAAGTATCCTCGACTTTTTAGATGGGGGGGTGGGTAATCATTATCGCTCTCCTGGCCATCGTTTTATGGCACAACTATCCGAAAATCATCGCTCTTGTTAAAAATCTTTTGCCCACAGGACATAGTACATCGGCTGTGGTTTTGGCTCTTATAATCATCGCTTTAATTCCGTTCAGTGTGTGGGCATTGTGGTTCATTCCTAAGCGACAAGTTGTTTCCATAAAAAAGCATAAGGAATCTTTTATTTTAAGTTCAGAAGAGAAACCTTTTCAGAGCCTAGACAATCCGAGCCCTGATGAAAGATTCTCGCTTGAAAACGAAGCGCGTAAAACGCTGGCACAAATCATCGGTGGCGTGTTCGTTCTTTTAGGATTGTTTTTCACGGCGGAGAATTTGCGAGTTACACAAGAGAATGCGGAGAGAACCCAAAAGCTTACTGAGAAAGGTCAGGTAACCGAACGCTTCACGAAAGCAATCACTCAGCTTGGAGATAATAAAGTAGAAATTCACTTAGGTGGAATCTACGCGCTTGAAAAGATAGCTCAGGACAATCCTGATGATTATCATTGGACAGTCCTAGAAATTCTCACAGCCTTCGTTCGTGAGAAAGCTCCTAATGAGAACCTATCTTTACGTAAAGATCGCTCTGCATCTCAAAAGAATCAAGTAGTAAATAAGAATAGCAGCACCATAACAAGCATTAAGCTGCCTATAGATATTCAAGCAATTTTAACTGTAATTGGCAGGCGGTCACGTAAATGGGGGGAAGGAGAAAATCAAAGAGAGATTCAGAGCCTTGATTTCAGTTATATAGATTTAAGAGGAATAGATCTTCATAAAGCAAACCTCATCGAGGCAAACCTCAATAAGACAGACTTCAGCACGGCAAGCTTCGGCGCGGCAAACCTTAGCAAGGCATACCTCAGCGAGGCAAAATTCGTCGCGGCAGACCTCAGCGGAGCAAACCTCAGCGAGGCAAACCTCAGCAAAGTAGACTTCAGTAGGGCAGACTTCAGCAATGCAAAACTTATAGGGGGATACCTCAGCGAGGCAAAATTCGTCGCGGCAGACCTCAGCGGAGCAAACCTCAGCGAGGCAAACCTTAGCGGGGCAAACCTTAGCGGGGCAAACCTTAGCGAGACAAAATTCTTCGGCGCGTACCTCAATAAAGCAGACCTTAGAGACGTGGATTTAACGAAATGTATGGGTTTAACTTGGGAGCAAATTGATCAATCCATCATAGATGAAAACACTGTGATGCCACCGGAGTTTGAAGGGCAAAAACAAGAGAAACTGAAGCGGCAAAGAGAGCAACAACAAAAGCCGCAGCAGAAAGCTAAACAACCCTGAAACAACAAGGTAATGGCCAATCGGTAGACATTTGGACTTTGGTCGTTCACCATGTCAAGCTAAACTCACACAGCAAATGAGAGGGAACATGAAAATCAAGGCGCTCGCACTTATCATCATCCTGCTTATCATCCCTTCGATTAACATAAAATCAGAAGCAGCCAGTCCTGCACAGGCCGATGGCGCGGACGTTGTCTTCAGAAACGGCAACGTCTACACGGCTAACGACAGCGCGCCGAAGGCAGAAGCCATCGCCGTCAAGGGCGACCGTGTTATCTTCGTCGGTTCAAACAACGACGCGAAAAAATACATCAACTCGCGGACGCGGGTGATTGATCTCAAAGGCCGCACGGTTGTGCCCGGCATGACCGACGCGCATTGTCACCTGATGGGTATCGGCGAACGCGAGATGTCGTTCAACCTCGAAGGCGTCGCGAGCCTTGATGAATTGCTCGCTCGCGTGAAAGAGCGCGTCGCCCGTGCCAAGCCCGGCGAGTGGGTCATCGGGCGCGGCTGGATTGAAACCTTCTGGAAACCGCCAGCCTTTCCGACCCGGCAAGACCTCGACAACGTTGCGCCGAACAATCCGGTTTATCTCACGCGCGCCGATGGTCACGCTTCGGTCGCCAACAGCGCCGCTTTGAAAATCGCTGGCATCAATCGCTCGACGCCTAACCCCGACGGCGGCTAAATCATGAAAGACAAAGCGACCGGCGAACTGCACGGCATGTTGCTCGATCACGCGCAGGGGCTGGTCGCTCGACACTTTCCATCGGCCACTGCTAAAGAAGATGAACAGGCCGTCATCCTCGGCGCAAAGCGCAGCACAGAGCTTGGCTGGTGCCAGATTCAAGATGCCGGCGGCCCCTACGCGGACGTCAATCTGATGCGCAAGCTTTACAAAGAAGGCAAAGTGAAGCTGCGCATCTACAAAGCCGTTTACGGCCCCGGCCCGGCGGCGACCAAGCTCATCAACGACGGCGCGAGCGCGGGTGAGTTTGATAATCGCTTCACGCTGCGGACGATTAAGGTGGTGATGGACGGCGCGCTCGGCTCGCGCGGCGCGTGGCTGCTTGAGAAGTATGCCGACTATGACTCATCGGGTTTTGCGACCGTCAACACCGAAGCCTTGCTGGCGATGCTCATCGACGCCTTGCGTAAAGGCATTCAAGTCGAAACCCATGCCATCGGCGACCGCGCCAATCGCGAGATTCTAGATTTGTATGAAAAAGCACTAAACGCCGTGCCGCCCGGCGAGCGCAAAATCCGCGACCCGCGCTGGCGCGTCGAGCATGCACAGATCGTCAACCCCGCAGACATTCCGCGATTCGCCCGTCTCGGCATCATTCCATCGATGCAGCCGTCACACGCCATCGGCGATCTGCATTTCGCGCCGAGCCGCTTAGGAATGAAGCGGCTCGAAGGCGCGTATGCGTGGCAGAGCTTTTTGAAGAACGGCTCGATCATCGCCGGCGGCTCCGATGCGCCGGTCGAGCGCGGCGAGCCAATGATCGAGTTTTACGCGGCGGTGGCGCGCAAAGATCAGAAAGGCTTCACGGGCGAAGGCTGGCACGCGGAGCAGGCTGTGTCGCGCGAACAGGCGCTGAAGATGTTCACGCTCTGGCCGGCTTACGCTGCGTTTGAAGAGGCCGTCAAAGGCTCGATTGAAGTTGGCAAACTCGCCGACCTGACCGTGCTGTCAGCCGACATTCTGAAGATTCCTGAAGCCGACATCTTGAAGACGGGCTGCGTGATGACGGTCATCGGCGGCGAGATCGTTTATCAAAAACAATAATCCACTACTTGCTTCAAGTATCCGCTTACTTCTTTCGTCTGTCTTCGTTAACTGCTTGCGCGTTAGCTTGCACGTTGCGTAGCATATCAGCAGACGCTTGCTCTTTGGCGAGGTGCGATGGCAAGACGAAAAGGCTGCCTTGCTGGCTTGTTCTTTATTGCAATCCTGATTGTTGCGGCGCTCCTGCTTGCGCCGGTCATGCCGCTTGGCTGGCTCAAGCCGCGCGTTGAGTCGCGATTGTCGGCAACCCTTGGCCGGCCCGTCACGGTCGATTCGTTGCAGATGAACTTCTTCGGCGGGCCATATCTCACCATTCGCGGCCTGACCGCCAAAGAAGACCCGGCCTTCGGCGACGGCGATTTTCTCAAGGCCAACGAGGTGCGCGCCGATTTTTCTCTCACCGATTATGTGCTCCATCGCCAACTCGTCATCGAAGCGATGAGCATTCGTTCGCCGGAATTCACTTTCATCAAGAATCCGAACGGCGCGTGGAGTTGGACAACCCTCGGCAATTCGGCAAGTGTGGCTGAAGCTACACTGAAACATTCATTGAGTGATGTAGGGCTGGCGCTGTTTGCGGATGTCGGCGAAGCGCGGCTGCGTCATATCACGATTGACGCGGCGAGCGTGCGGCTCGTCGATAAGACCGGCGCTACGCCGCCTGAATCGCTCTACAAAAACGCCGCGCTGACGGCTGACATTGCCGCAGACCCGAATAATTCGTCGAGCCGTCACGCCAGCGGCACGCTGAGTGTTGCGTCGAACGAAGGCGAAGGCGCGGACACGCTGAAGACCGACATGCCGTTCGATCTGACGATTGCGCCGAGCGCTAATTCCGGCACGACGATCAAAGGCAGCTTCGGCCCCGGCGCGCTTGCAACCAAAAATTTCAGCGCCGGGCAGTTCAAAGTCGCCGGCGAATTTCTTTCCGAGCGCGCCTCAAACACTAGCGGCCAGGGCCACATCTCGGCAAACACTATACAGATTCCCACGGTGAACCTCAGCGAGCGAGTGGCGGGCGCGGCGCGCGTCAATCAGCTTGGCGACATGAATTCCGGCACCGAGATCGGCCAGCTCGAAACCGATTTCAATTTCGCCGAAGATGTGGTGAACACCACAAACTTGCAACTGGCGGCGCTCGACGGGCTGGGCGACGCGACCGCCGCGACGGGCTGGTTCAAGATGAAGCCCGAATTGACGCTGAACTACGCGGCGACGGTGACCCTGTCGCGCGCCGCGACGGGGCAGTTGAAAACCTCGGCGAATCCGTTGATCGCGGCGGCGGTCGCCGTGCTTGCCGACCGCAACGGCCTGGAGGTGCCTTTGAACATCACAGGTGACGTGCGCAATCCGCAAGTTCAGGTGTATATACTGAGGGCGTTTGGAATGCAAAGATGAGACAGAGGCTAGGGACTAGAGGCTAGGGGCTAGTGAAGAGCAAACCAAACGGCTCCTGCTAGCCTCTAGCCTCTAGTCCCTAGCCTCTGAGCTTCCGATGGAGGATCCATGTCATATAGACGATTACGATGGATTGCGGCGCTGAGCGTGCTGATCATGGCGCTTGCGGGGTTCGGTTGCAATACGACGCCGACGAACAGCAATGCGAATGTAAGCATCAATACAAATGAAAACAGCAACGCGGCGGCGATGACGAACGAAAACGCCAACACGGCCAGTTCAACGACCGCCTCGACGTTTTCAACGCGCGAGCCGGATCGCTACACCATGAAGATGAACGTCAATCTTGAAGGCAGCGCCAGCAACCGGCAGGGCAGCATGCAGATCGAGATTGATTTTGCGCGCCTGGACGCCAACCGCCGCTGGACGCTCAAGGTTCCGAGCATTAATCAGGAGATCACTTATCTTGAAAAACCCGGCTTGAAGTATCTCGTCATCCCGTCGCGCAACCAGTATGTCGAAGTGACGCAGGATGCCGTCAACTTTCCGCTCAGCAATCTGCTGACGCCGTCGGCGATGATGGAGCGGTTGCAAGCGAAGCCGCATGAAAGTCTCGGTACGGAGACGGTCAACGGGCGAGTAGCGATGAAGTATCGTTTCACGGGCGCAGCCAACACCGGCACATCGGCGGGCACGGCGCAAGCCGACAGCTTCATTTATGTTGATCAGGAAACGAATCTGCCGCTGCGCGTTGATCTGACGGCGGCGACGTCGAGCGGCGCGACGGCGCGCGGCATCGTCGAGACGCGCGACATTCACCTGAATCCCGACCCGACGCAGTTTGATGTGCCCACCGGTTATCAGAAAGTCACGGCGGAACAACTCAAACAACAGGTGCAGGGCTTCATTGCGTTGATTCGCACCATCGCGCCGTATTTCGGCCAGCAATCCGCGCCGCCTGCCGCAGCGCCAACTCCGCCACCGGCAACCAATGCCAACCGCGCGGCAACTAACGCCAACGCAAACCGGCCATAACAACTGCCGGCACGGGCAGCCTATGAACGCCCGACGCGAATGAGGGAAGCGAATCGAACCTGGGAGCGCGGGCGTCTCGCCCGCCAGTATTACGCAAGCGAGAGATTGCGTGCAAGATGCCCGCGCTCCCAGATACTCGCGTCGCCGGCCCGCACGCCTGCGTTTAATGATGGCAAGCCGCCGTTGATGGCCGACCGCGTTTGTAATGCGCAGTGTTAGACTCGCGAGGCTCGCGCCGTGACCGGCTTTCTCTTGATGAAGGTTTGTCGCGGCGACGCGCTTGGCTTATAGTTGCGCCTATGCAAAACCGGACTCGCCTTGTCATTCTCTCAATCACGCTTTGCAGCTTTCTTCTCTCGGTTGCCTGTCGTCCTGCAAACAACAATTCGTCCAATCCAAAGAGCTTGAGCCTCGCCCTCGCTTCCGGCGTCGAAGGTGACGCGCTCAAGCAGGCGGCGCGCGAGTATGAGGCAAAGACCGGCGTGCGCGTCACGATTGCCGAGTTTCCTTACGACGATCTATTTGCCAAAGAGTTGGTCGACTTGAACGCGGAAACCGGCGCTTATGATGTCGTCATGCTCGACGATCCATGGTTTGCGCGCTTTGCCACGCCGGGCTTGCTGACGGAACTTCTGCCGCTCTATCAAGCGCGCAACCAGGCGGGGCCGGATACGGATTTCGTTGCGACGTCGCTGGCGCTCTGTAAGCATCCTTACGAAACCGGCAAGCTCTACGCGCTGCCTTACGTCGGCAACTCGCAGTTGTTCTTTTATCGCAAAGACCTGTTTGACAAATACAACCTCAAAGAACCGCAGACGTGGGATGATGTGCTGACCGCTGCGAAAGTGATTGACGAGCGCGAGCAAAACGGAGCGCCGGACGGCTCGCGTGTGCATGGTTACGTGATGCGCGCGGCGCGCGGCAATTCGGTGGTTGCCGATTTCCTGCCGATCTTCTGGGCTTTCGGCGCGGAGATGTTCGATGAAAGCGGCAAACCGACGGTCAACAGTGCGGAGGGCATCAAGGCGTTAAAGTTCATGCTTGAGCTAGGCAAGGTCGCGCCGTCAGGATACGCCAGCTTCAACGCCACGGAAGTATCGGCGCACTTGCTGCAAGGCAAGGCGGCGATGTCGATCAACTGGCCGGCGTGGATCAGCGCCTTCAGCGACCCGGCCAAATCGAAAGTCGTCGGCAAGATGGCTTTCACGACACTGCCCGGCAAAGCCGGGCTGGCGGCTTTGTTTCTATCCGGCAAACAAGTAAATACCGACCGGGCAGGCCGCGCCGAAATCGGCAACTGGCTGGTAGCGATACCGCGTGGTTCGCACAATCAAGAAGCGGCTTTCGATTTTCTTTTGTGGGCGACCACGCCGGAACAGATGAAGAAGTCAGCGATGGCCGGCAATCCGCCGACGCGCCGCTCTGTGTTTAACGATACAGAACTCGTCGCCCGCTTTCCCTCGTACCCGGCGCAACTGAGATCGCTTGAAACCTCGAAGCCGCGCCCGCGCACGCCGATGTGGAATGAGATTGAAAACGTCTTCGGCATATATCTGTCGCGTGCCAACAGCGGCGAGCTATCGGCGGAAGAGGCGATGAATCAGGCCAACGCCGAAATCAGTAAGATCGTCGAGCGCGGCCATTGAAGCTCGTTAGATTGATGTGATGATTGAATCTGCAAACTGCCCGGCGTAATCTATCGTCAAGGAGAATCTCTTTATGGCCAGCGCTACGCTTGAAAGAGTGATGGAAGAAGTTAAAGCAATGACGCCAGATGAGCAGCAGCAACTGCGTGATGCGCTCGATGAATGGTTATCGAATCCGCAGCATATCGAATACTTGCTGCAAAAGTCGCTGCACGAAGCCGGCCTGCTCAGTGAGATGAAACCATCGCGCGCCGGGCAAGCCAGTATCTGAAACGATCATCGAGGAGCGCCGTTGAATGGCGCTTTTGTTTCGCGCCAGTCAAGGTGACGCGGCTTCGCCACAGCATCTGGCAAGCCGCCCAGGATTTCGGCAACTGTTAAGCGAAGGCATGCAGTGGCACTTTCTTTTCGCCAGCAATTAACTTGAGTTTTTCTCTACTCAAGGTTATTGTGGCGCTCTCAGGAAAAGATAGGTTTATCACATTCTGTAACTATTATGCTTGCGGCTTCAATTATTGATCGCCGACTGGCTGTCGATGAAATGCCGCCCCGCGTAAGGGAGGATGAGATGCTGTCCGACCAGGAAATCATTGACCATATCGACAACAGTTCGTATGAGGCGAGCGTCAAGTGGATAATCCAGTTAGTCAATCATGAACAAGCTTACCTTTCCATACTTTTGCGACTGCTGCGCGAGACCGACCAGGGATTGCTCCGCATCAAGATACCGATGGCGTTAGGAGAGTTGGGCATCGCATCTGATGCTGTTCTGGGAACCCTTATAGAACTTGCCAAGAACAGTTATGCGGTTTATACCGGAGTGCGAGATGCCGCGCAAAAAGCCCTCGCGAAACTCGCTTCGCAGAACATCAAAGCGATCTCTTCACATCTGGAGAGCGAATGCGACTGGTGGGGCGCTGAGATTTGTGCTGAGGCTCTGGCGATGACGCAGGATCGTCAGGCAATTCCCGTGCTAGTGCATGCGCTTCAGAAATTTCCAGACAACTCAGCCTGCTTAAAAAGCCTGTTGAGTTTAGCGGGCGAGCAATCGCCGTATTACGTTCTTGAGGCAGACCGAGGGATCGAGCCGACCGATAGAGGCCAACTGGCGCGTAATCTCCTGCGAAGCCATCGCGATGGTAACTTGCTTGCGTCAAAAGCGCTTCGGTATCTATGGTGGCATTTGAGTGTTGATGAGCAACAAAGTATTGAAGCATACTTGACCGGCAGGTGGTTCCATGACGGGCCCTTTCACCCGGCATTCGACAACTTCTTCCATGAGCGATTTCGAGACCTGATGCGGCGCTCAGGTTTGGATGAAGAAGCGCTCGCGCGTCTGCGCCAGGCGACGGGCTTTCAACCTCTACGCGCCTTTTTCAATCTCACCAGCATTACTGATCTGACTTCGTTGCGGGTAGACCAGGCAGTGACGTATGAAGACTGCAACCTGCTGCGCTTTGCCGCGCTGGTCGAACGAGCAACGACGCGCGAAGGCGAGTCAATCGAACGTCTCATCGAAGGGCTAACCGATAGGCGAAGCGAAACGCAAAGACTATTGGAGCAAGAGCGAGAGTATGATCAACTGCGTGAGGAATTGGTTCTGCTGCGCCAACGGTTGAATGATTTACTGGCATTAGAAGCGACGTTTCTCGAAGTCCTCGAGCCTGATGAAGTTCGGAATTGGTCAGCAGAAATTGATCATATTGCAGAACAGATCAAGCTTTTGCAGCGGCGCATCAGCAATCAGGGCGAAGGGCCGCTGCCTATGTTGCGGCGAGCCACCGAACGCCTGTTGCCCGCGTTGCGCGAACATGGCGTATCATTCAAACAACTGGACATCGAAGGCGTGCTGGGCGAGTACAATTTTGTTGAACATAAAATCACTCTCTACCCTGCAATGATTGAGTTGGCGGCGCGTGATCTGGCGCTCGGCGCACTGCCTGGGTGGACGGTTGAAGAAATCACAGGTCTATTGAGCGCCATCGTAGACATTCACGAAACGGCGCACGCGAATTTGCACCTCGGCAGAGACGCCGATGGCCAGCGATGGGACAACCTCACAAGCTGTTCAGTCTCATTGCATGAAGGATTGGCGCAATGCTACACGCACGCGCTCATCAAGCAAACCGGGGATAAGCAGCTCCTTCAGATATTCACAAGTTTGAGCAAGAAACAACCGGAAGCTTACGGCTTGTGGTCGCTGCTTGAACCGTGCTCGCACGAACGGCTGCGATACTTCGTTCTCGCCCAACGCAATGGCGAGCGCTGGCCGACGGTCTTTGACGTGACTGCCGAAGCGATGCAGTTGCTTGCTGGCAACCGCAACTGGATCAAGAGCCGGCTCGGTGAAGGCGGTTGGCAGGCTTTCACTGCACGGCTCAATGTCATTGAGTCCAAACTTCAAGGTGTTCAGTCAAGGTCGCGACTGGCCGCTGCATGTAACGAGTTGCTAGAGTTGTGTGATGCGTTTGCTGCGACCAAGCTGCTCCTTCGCTCTATCTTTGGCGGGTTTCCCTCAGAAGAAGACCGTCGGCTTCTTCAAATGGCGGCGATCTGTCAACGGCCACCGGAAGCGAACGCTTATAAGCGAACGAGGTTGCTCGCAATCAATTTGCAGACGGCGATGATGGAAGCTCCTTTGTCGCCCGAAGAGCGCGGCATTGCTAATACGATTATCGAAGCGGCGCAAATTGTTCGCATGACAACGCCGATTGAGCAGAAACCAACAAAACGCAAGCAAAAAGGTTCTCAGTCAAACAAGTGAGACCAGAATGCAATTCAAGCAGCCCACTCTGGTGCAGTATCGCTTTTATCATGCAAGCCGTGGCATAGAACCGCTCATCAATGATGCTAGGTCTTATCTTTGTAGAATCGGAAAATCAGGATCAGCAATTGGACCACAAAGCGTGGCAGCGAGCCTTGCAAGCCTGCGAGGAGGCGACGGTCACGCGCCGTTGTGCGACACCGTCAGTGCCTCTGATGCTGACCATGCCTTGCTCATTCATTTCTATCACGACACTTATGTGCTGCAAATGATCGCTATCGCCAACAAGGAGACCGACTGGGATCGGTTGAAGGCGTTGCGAGGCGACAACGAGCCGAGGCAACTGGGGCCGCCGATTCTATTATTTCAAGGAGATGTGGCGACGCCCCTGGTGTTTCAGGGGAAAGAGGGAATTCTGCAGGCTTTTCGCCAGATGGGGCAGCCTGAGCCTACGCTGTGGTGCCGGATGGAAGCCGGATACTTGATTCAATTGAACGACAACGAATTGGTTATGATTTCAACAGCAACGCGGGAACAAGCAGTATCTGACTTTGCCCTGAGTCTGTTTCCACGATTGATGATGTATCAATTGAAGGCAAGTTTTCAGAAGACTCAGTTGGATTATCTGGTTGCGTTGATGGAGGGCCGCGAAACCCAGCAGCCTCACTTAAGTGAGCCGGAAGTCATCGAATGGCAACAGCACATTGGCATTGTTCCAGACCTTGAAGTGGAAACCAATCAGGCAGTAGCGTTCATTACAGAAGCACAGATCGAGCTACAAATCATCGGCTCAAAGGCTGCGCGAACCCTGACAAACAAACTGCGCCGCCTGCGAATCGGTTACGCGCGATTGGCAAAAGCCACCTCAGACGCGGAGATGATGGCTGATACTGTGAATATAAATATCAAGAACTACAGCGATATTCTGGAACGGCTGGAGGTTAGAGAAGACGGCGGCTGGCGATCCAAATATCACCGCATGCAAGAGCACTTGAGAGAGTCAGTAGCGCACACGCTCATGCGTCACAAAACACTTGCAGAACGAACTCGAAATGCGCTAGCCGCTTTGAACGAACAGGCTCAGGAACTCCGCGATTTGCAGGCACAGGACGAAATTCGACTGCAAAGCGCACAGGCCAGCCTTCTCGCGGCAATTGCATCTTTAGTTGGCATGGGACAACTCTTCGCCAGTACTCCTGCAATGATGCAGTTGGATGCGGAAATGAAGACTTGGTTGCTGATTTCTACTGCTCTGATGACTTTCGCGTTGGGCTATGCCATTTTCAACTTGAGACGCGCAAACACCAGGTTTGACTATCTATGTTTTGGCACAGCTTCTGGCGCTACGTTCCTGACGGCTTGCCTGTGGAAGAGTCGCAACGCAGAATGGGTTGCCGATTTAATACAAGGCAAATGGGCAAAGGCCGCCGTTCTCACCATGGGATTTGTCATGGGCTTGGCAATTCCATGGTTGCTTGGCAAACTCATTGCCTGGTGGAACAGGCGGTCATTCAGCATTAAATAGGCACAGTCAACCCCTGATGTTTATGCTGTGATTACTGCCGCGCCCGCGCACGCCGATGTGGAATGAGATCGAAAACGTCTTCGGCATTTATCTGTCGCGTGCCAACAGCGGCGAGCTATCGGCGGAAGAGGCGATGAATCAGGCCAACGCCGAAATCAGTAAGATCGTCGAGCGCGGCCATTGATGAGCTTCAATCGATGAGCGCACAACCATCGCCCACATCACAGAAGAAACCAACGCGCTGGCGATGGCGCGAGCCGTCGCTGGCTTATGTGCTCATTGCGCCGACCGTCGCGGTGCTACTGGCGCTTTCCGTTTATCCGTTGATTTATGCGGTCAAAGTCGCCTTTCAAAGCGGCACAGGCGAAAGCACGCACTGGACGCTTGAGCATTTCACGCGGCTCCTCTCAGACGGCTTTTTTCTGGCGGCGCTCGGGCACACGCTCCTGTATGCGGCGGCGGCCTTGACGTTCGAGTTTCTGCTGGGGCTCGGACTGGCGTTGCTGGTTGATCGCCCGCTGCGCGGGCGCGGCCTGTTTCGCGCGCTGCTGCTCGTGCCGATGATGCTGCCGCCGGTCGTCGTCGGCGTCGTCTGGCGCTTGATGCTCAACCCGGATTTCGGCGCCATCAACGGCACGCTCCGCAGTGTAGGGTTCAATACAGACATGCTGACGTGGACGGCGTCGCCGAAACTGGCGATGCTCTCGGTCATCGCCGTCGACGTGTGGCAGTGGACGCCGTTCATCTTTCTCGTTCTGCTCGCCGGGCTGCAAGCCATGCCGCAGGAGCCTTACGAAGCGGCGCGCCTTGACGGCTCAAGCGCGTGGCAGACGTTTCGCTACATCACCCTGCCGCTGCTGAAACCGGCCATGCTGATTGCGCTGCTGCTGCGCACCATGGATCTGCTGCGCGTCTTCGATCAGATCTTCATCCTGACGGAAGGCGGGCCGGGATTTGCCACCGAGACGGTGAGCCTCTATATCTACCGCGCGGCGTTTCGTTTTTTCGATTTCGGCTACGCGGCGGCAATGTCGTTTGTATTACTGATTATCACGAACCTCATCAGCGCCGGCTACATCCGTTTGCTGCAACGACAGGAAGCGGCGTAGAGCAGGTGGCAAGTTGCGCGCGGCAATTTGCGGGCAATCATCGGGAAGCACATGACGGCTCAGACACGACAGGCGAAATTATCTAATCAGAACGGCGCAAGTTCCATGCGCCAGTCACGCCGCGCGCGGCTGGTTATCTACATCACGCTTATCCTGGCGGTCGTGGCGGCGCTCGCGCCGGTCTACTGGATGCTGACGATTTCACTTAAGTCTGAAGTCGACCAGTTCGCCTCGCCGCCGCGCTGGCTTTTGTTCAGCCCGACGCTGGCGCACTATGCGGAGGCTTTCGTGTCGCGCTCGTTCGGCCAGTATCTCGCAACCAGCGCAACGGTGGCGGTGCTATCGACGATCTGTTCTGTAACTCTGGGCACATTTGCCGCATACGGTCTGGCGCGCTTCCGAATGCCTGCAAAGCTCAACCGGCGGCTGTCGTTATGGATTCTTTCAACGCGAATGTTTCCGCCAATCGTCAGCGCCGTGCCGCTGTTTATGATGATGCGCGACCTGCGCTTGCTCAACACGATGGCGGCGCTGGTCATCGTTTATACGGCGTTCAACCTGCCGTTCGTCGTCTGGATGATGCGCGGCTTCTTTCAGGAATTGCCGCGCGAACTGGAAGAAGCCGCCATGGTAGACGGCGACTCGCGGCTCGGCGCGTTGTTTCGCATCATCCTGCCGCTGGTCGTGCCGGGTCTGGCGGCGACGGCGGTCTTCTGTTTGATCATGTCGTGGAACGAATTTCTGCTGGCGTTGGTGCTGACGCAAACCGACGCGGCGATGACCTTGCCGGTCGGCATCGCCGGGCGCGTGACGCAGTACGAAATCAAGTGGGGCGTGATGAGCGCGGCGGGCGTCGTCGCCATGCTGCCGATATTGATCTTCGCGATGGCCGTGCAACGTTACCTCGTGCGCGGCCTGTCGCTCGGCGCGGTGAAAGGATGAAGGTAAAGTTCGATAATGTGACCAAGCGATTCGGCAACCGCGCGGTTGTTGATCGGCTGTCGCTTGCGATTGACGAAGGCGAATTCGTCGTCTTGCTCGGCCCGTCGGGATGCGGCAAAACGACGACGCTCAGGATGCTTGCCGGACTCGAAGACGTGACAGCGGGCGACATCCTGATCGGTGATGTACGAGTCAATGAGGTGCCGCCGCAGCACCGTGACATCGCCATGGTTTTTCAAAGCTATGCGCTCTATCCGCATATGACGGTTGCGGAAAATATCGCTTATCCGCTGCGCGTGAGAAAGATCACAAAAGACGAAATCCGCCGCCGCGTCCGTCGAGTGGCCGAGATGCTGGAGATTCAATCGTATCTATCGAATCGCCCGCGCGAGTTATCGGGCGGCGAGCGCCAGCGGGTGGCGCTGGCCCGCGCCATCGTGCGCGAGCCGCGCGTCTATTTGATGGATGAACCGCTTTCAAATCTCGACGCGCGGTTGCGCGTGCAGATGCGCGGCGAGTTGAAGCGCTTGCAGCACGATCTCGGCACGACGACGGTTTACGTCACGCACGACCAGGCGGAAGCGATGACGCTGGCGCACCGCGTCGCCGTCCTCAGCAGCGGCCAATTGCAACAGTTCGACACGCCGATGAACATCTATCATCGCCCGGCCAATCGTTTCGTCGCTGAATTCGTCGGCACGCCGGGAATGAATTTCATCGAAGGCCGCGTTGATCACCGCACGGGAACGTTCAGCGGGCGCGGCGTTGTGTTATCACTCAATGACCCGCAGCTTCAACGGCTCAAGGGGCGCGAGCGCGCGACGCTCGGCATACGATCCGAACACGTTCAGGTCGCAGCGGCAGAGCGCGACGGCTGGCTGCGCGCTGTGGTTTACGTCACCGAATTAATGGGCAACGAGACGCTTTGCTTTTTGCAACTCGGTGATGAAAAGATCATTGCCCGGGCCTCTGCGGACTTTCGCGCCGAAATGGAAACCTCCGTCTGGACGCGGCTCGATATGGACAAAGCCGATTTCTTCGATGCAGAATCCGGTGAAGCATTGCGATGAAGCACAGTTTATGGACAAGCTGAAAATTGGCATCATCGGCGCGGGATATATTGGCAGCTTGCATGCAATGGTGCTGGCAGGCGACGAGCGCGTTCAGATTGTCGCCGTGCATGACGCGATCAGCGAACGCGCCGAAAAGCTGGCGCGAACTCTGGGCGCGACCGCGACGATGCACGCCGACCAACTCATTGAAGCGAGCGATGCCATTTACATTGCGACGCCCAACACCGAGCACACAGAGCTTGCGCTTGCAGGCATTCGCGCCGGCAAGCACCTGTTCTGCGAAAAGCCGCTGGCGACCAGCCTCGATGACGCCCGGCTGATTTTGGAAGCTGCATCACAAGGGGAGCGCGTCTTTCAGGTCGGTTTCAATCGCCGCTTCGCGCCGGTTTATCGGTTGCTCAAAGACATGCTCGCTGCCACGTCGCCACATTCGGCGCACGTCAAGATGAATCGCGGCGAGTTGCTCAATCCCGCGTGGGTCGGCGATCCACGGCTGACGGGCGGCTTTCTCTACGAGACGACGATTCACATGTTCGACCTGCTGCGCTTTCTGTTCGGCGACATCATCTGTCTCGACGTTGCCGGATCCATACACGAGTACACGGAAATGGATGACTTCTCGTGTCTGCTGCGATTCGCCAGCGGCATGCACGCGACGCTCGCTTCATCAGCCGACGCAAGCTGGATGTTGCCTTACGAGCGCATCGAAGTCTTCTGCCATCATGCGACGATTGCGACTCATGAAGCGGAACGAATCATGGCAAGCAGCGGCGTGGACGGGCGTTACCTGACGCAGACTCTGCAGCAGTTGTCGAAAGAAGAGAAGTGGGGCTACTGGCAGGAAGACCGCGCCTTTGTGGATGCGATCCACGACCGGCGGCCCGCTGCCGTTACCGTGTATGACGGCTTCAAAGCGGTCGAACTGGTTGACGCCTGCTACAGGGCGGCGCGCACCAACGAGCGCATCACTTTCAAATGAGCTAAACATGTAGGGGCGACCGTCTCTGGTCGCCCCTGACTGGAAGTTAGTTGCTCCTTGCGATTCCGTACATTTCACTCTGGGGCGGCCACAGAGGGCCGCCCCTACAAAATTATTCGTGCTGTTCAACTCGGCCAGTGCATAACTCTTGCGCAATGGTGTAACATAAGAATCGTGGACGTGCCAACGAGCCATCCACTTATATTTCACCCTCCGAGGAGGGATCATGGTCTCAGCAAATCCTCCACACTCTTCGCCTCGCAACCAGTGGGTCGTCTCCTATACGCAAAGCGACGTTGACACTATCCGTGAACAGATCGAGCAGAACGAAGCGGCCAAGCGGCGCTGGTTGTTCCTGGCGCTCATGATCGCGGTGGTAGCGCTCGTCGGCGTGGTGATTCTCGTATCGTCCAGCTATGCGCTCTACTCGAAGAGCGAATCGGACAAGCGCCGGCTGAGCGACGAGAACGCCGTGCTGAAGACTGCCGGCGACCAGTGTCAGCAACAACTCAAAGCCGCGACCGTCGCGCAGGAACGCGATGCCCAGGCGCGCACAGAGGCGCAGGCGCGATTGGGCACGTTACTGCCTGCGGTGCTGCGTTCGTCGGCGAGCGAAACCGACACCGCCGCCTTTGCGCATATGGTTTCCAGCCTGCCTTACAGCCGCGTCGAAGTCGAGCAGAAGCCGCCTGACAAGCTGTTTCGTAACTGGCGCTACAAGTCGGATTCAGCGATGGAAGTCTACACGCTGGTTGGCGGCTTCGTTGATGGCAAGTGGGTCATCCACTCGAATCTCGTGGCGCGCAAATAAGCTCTCGTTCACTTTGACAATCGTGCTCTGCGCGCCGCGCCAGGGGTTGGCGCGGCTGGCGTTCGGTTTGTCTGCCGGCGCGCGATAGACGTTTCTATTGCCAAGCGAAAGAGCCGTTTGTTACTATCCCATCAAGCTGTTTCCGCAGCGACAGCTCCCGTGATCAGGCCGGAGGAAGCTTCTCAATGACAGCCACGCCCCGCATATTTATAGCCATTATTACTCTACTTGCTTTCCTGGCGGTCGTCGCGCTGGCGCGCGAGCTTGGCGCGCGCGAGGCGCGCGAGAAGATTGCCGCCGCCCTCGGCATCGATAAAGCGGATCAGGTTCACATCGAAACCATCAGCGCCGGCTCCGGCAATGAGGCGATTGTCGAAGCGCGCTTCAACGCCGTCTTTCGCTTTACCACAGACAAGCAGGGCAACTGGCAGGCCGTCGACGTGCGCACAGGCGACCGCAAGTGGGAATCCATCGAGTTGATTCAGACCGCTGTGCGCAAAGAAAAAGCCTTGCGCACGACCGCCGATCTGCGCACCATAGCCACGGCGCTCGAAGCCTTCCGGCGCGAGCGCGGCTATTACGTTGCCGCCGAGACGAATGCGGCGTTGATTGATAACCTTGCGCCGCGCTACCTGAATGCCATCATACGGCTCGACGCCTGGGCGCATGAGTTTCAATACAAAGGCGGCGAGCGCGGCTACCGGCTGGCGAGCCTCGGCGCGGACGGCAAGCCCGACAGCGGCGATGAGATCGTTTTCGAGAACGGCCAGTTGATCAAGGGAGCAGGCGAGTGACCAGCCGTACAGGAGAAACGCAGACCGATGCCCTTGAAGCGCGCGTTGCCGCAGCGCAGCGCAAGGCCAGCATGATCGTGCTGGCCATTGCCGCCAGCCTCGTCTTCTACGTCGCCATCGCGCTCTATGTCGTCAGCCTGCGGCAGCCGCCCGGGTTGACCGGGCAGACACGCATAGGGTTCTACGCGGCGGCGGCCTTTCTGGCGTTCGGCTCGATCTTCTATCGCCGGTCACAGATGGGACGCACACGGCTTGAAGTCGTCGCCGGCCTGCGCGGCATCGAAGGATTGTTGAAACACTTTTTTCAAGTGACCATCGTCAGTGTGGCGATGGCGGATACGATTGGTGTCCTGGCGTTGCTCGCAAGTTTCTTTGGTGGCGATCAAAACGACGTGGTGCGGCTCGGTGTCGTGGCAATTGCCTTCGCCCTCTACACCTATCCGCGCCGCCAGTCGTGGCAGCAGGCGGCGGCATACTTCGCCGAAACCATGCCCGGCATTGAAAAGTAAACGCATGGCGTCTCGTCTTCAGGCGGAATACCTGGTCAACGAAACGCCGTGCCATAAACCCGCGCAAGCCGGTAGGCTTAAGCCTGCCGCTCGCGCCGCATTCACGGAAGAGAAAGGAAGTATTAGCTTTGACGAAGAACATAATGGTGAGAAGCGCCGTCTTTGCGCTCGCGCTCGCGGTCGCGCCCTTCGCGCCGCTCTGTGCCAGCCTGAAAGCGGCTCCCGCAGCCGGTTTCGCGGCGCAGGATAACAAGGATGGGCAAACCGATAAGCGTGCACAGGCGGCCAAGAAATATCTCGAAGCCAAGCGCCTCGAAGACTCCGGCAACATCCCGGCTGCCGTCGCCGCCTACAAAGAAGCGGTGACGCTCGACCCGGCATCCGTTGATCTGCGCTTAACGCTCGGCTCGCTTTATCTCAAGAACCGCAACACGATTGACGCAGAGGCGCAGGCGCGCGAAGCCATGAAGATCGCCGCTGATAACGCACTGGTTCACAAGCTGCTGGCCCGCGTCTATCTGGCGCAGACCTTTGTCGGCACGACGGTCGTCAAAGACAAAGCGCGCGCCGCCATCGCCGAACTGGAGCAGGTCGTCAAGCTCGACCCGGCGGCAAAGGTCGAAGTCGGCGACAAAGAGATGCCGGCGATGACCATTGTCGGCGAGCTCTACTGGACGGTGGAAGAGCAGGACAAAGCCCTCGACGCGTTCAAGAAAGTATCGGAAGGCAATGCCACGTCCGACGAAGCGCATTTCCAACTGGCGTCGCTCTATTTTCAAAAGCACAAATATCGCGACGCCGCGCAGATTGCCCGCAAAGCTCACGACATCAACCCGAAGTCGCCACAATATGCCAGCTTGCTTGCCAAATCGCTGCTCAACATAGGCCGCACGCAGGAAGCGCTCGACATCTACAAGAAGGCGATTGGTGTGAAGGACACGCCGGCGAAAAACGCTAAGGACGGCAAAGACCCGAAAGAGGGCAAAGAGCAGGGCGACGATGAAGACGACGTGCTGCACGGCAACCTGCCGCTGTCGCCGCTGATCTTTGAATACGCCGAAGCGCTGGTTTACGCGGGCCGCTACGACGAGGCCATCGGTAAGCTCGATCCGCTGCTCAAGATATTGCGCAAAGAATCAGCGCCTTATTTGACGGCCATTCGTCTCAAGACGGATGCGCTGAAGCGCGCCGGCAAGCGCGACGAGGCGGTGCGAACGCTCGAAGAAGCGCTCAAAGGACAGGACGTATCCGATAGCTTGCCGCTGGTTTATTCGCTCGCCGAAACCTATGAGGCGATGCTGCAATTCGACAAGGCGATTTCGATTTACGAAGAAGCCCTGACCTCCATCGTCAATCCCGACGGCACGGTGAACAGCAACGAGCAGAGCAAGAACTCGGCGCGCATCATCCTGCAACGCATCGGCCTGGCCTATCGACTGGCGGGCAAGCGCGACAAGGCGATGGAGACCTTCGAGAAGATGAAGAAGGTGCTCGGCCCCGACTCCCCGGTCGCCGATCAGTTGATCATCGACACGCTGATCAATGAAGGCAAGTACAAAGAGGCGCTAGAGCAGGCGACGGCGGCGGCGGCGCATTTTCCCGATGAGCGCGGCTTGAAGTTTCAGCGCGCCCAGGCCGCCGGAAAGCTCGGCGACATGCCAACGGCGGATACGACGCTGCGCGGCCTGCTCAAACAATCGTCCGAAGACGTTGACGTTTACCTCTACTGGTCGGGCGTGCAACTCGACGCCAATCAGGTGAAGGAAGCCGAAGACAGTGCCCGCAAAGCGATGGAGCTTGACCCGAAAGACATCGGCCCGCTGATCACCTTGTCGAGTATTCAGGAACGCCAGAAGCGTTACAAAGACTCGGAAACGACGCTGCGCCGGGCGCTGGAAATTGATCCCGACAATGCGACGTTGCTGAATAATCTCGGTTACTTTCTCGCCGACCGCAACGAGCGGCTGGCAGATGCCGAAGCCCTGATACGCCGCGCCGTGAACATCGAACCGACGAACGGCTCTTTTCTGGATTCGCTCGGCTGGCTGCTCTATCGCCAGAACAAACTGCCGGAAGCACAGAAGTACCTTGAGCTGGCAGTGATCTATCAAGCGCGCTCGGCGACGATTCACGATCATCTCGGCGATCTCTACAAGAAGATCGGCCAGATGGATAAAGCGCGCGCCAAGTGGGAAGACGCACTCAAACTCGCCACCGAGCCGGACGAGATCAAGCGCATTAAAGAGAAGCTTGGCAAAAAGTGAAAAACAGTCCAGAGAGTCTTGAGAGTCCAGGGAGTCCAGAGAGTCTGCCGAGTCCGGTTGAGATACTTTATTGATGCCGGCTTCGGACTCTCTGAACTCTCCAGACTCTTCAGACTCTTCAGACTCTCAAGACTCTTCAGGTGAAATATGCAGCATCGATTCGGCCTCTCTCTTCTTATAACCGTGCTGGCGTTGGCGGCGGCGGTCTATCCGCAGCAGGGCGGAGGTGTCTCTAGCGGAAGCAGGCAGGAAGCGCCCAAGCCGCCGGCGCGGGTTGATAGTGATAGGGTTGAGCGCCAGTCATCGCCGCGCCCGTCTGCGGTTGATGATACGGAAGATGGGCGCAACGTTTACACAGATGACGACGTGCTGCGGCGCGAGCCGCGCGATTCGCGTCTGAGCGAAGTCGAATCGCTTGAAATGCAATGCTTCAATGAAGTGAACCGCGTGCGCGTCGGCCATGGGCTAACGCCGCTGGCCTTCAACGAAGCGCTGCTGCGCGTCGCCCGCGACTACAGCCGCCGCATGGCCGAAGAGAATTTCTTTTCGCACAACGACCCTGACGGTAATACGGTGCGCGAGCGCGTCTCTGAAGCGAACGTCCGCTGGCGTGTGCTTGGTGAGAATCTTTCTTACTCGAACGGCTACATCAACCCTGTGGCCGTGAGCATGTCAGGTTGGATGGATAGCCCGCCGCATCGCCGCAATCTACTTGATCGTGCATGGCGGCAGACCGCCATCGGCGCATGGATCAGCGCCAACGGCACGGTCTACTTCACAGAGATATTCCTAACCCAGTAATCATTATCCAGCCCGCAGCCTCATTTCAGATTCTTTTAGATCGGCTTGCGATGGGATGTAGGGCAAGCGGTGCAATTTGGAGTGCTTTGACTTGTCACCGCTGTGCAGCATTTGTATGCAACAAAGCGGCGACAAGTCAAAGCACTCCAAAACAGGCCGCTTCTCCTATGCCCTACACCGATGTGAAATCCGATCTAACTCCAGGTCGTTTAGACATTGATCTATTGTGACCTTGATTTGATGAGCATAGATAACACCAGCAAAAAACTGACCCTGTTGTTGCAGCCAGGCGGTTTCGCGCAAAAAGTCTTGGTCATGAGTGAACACGACACGGCTCAATGATGTCGCGCGGTTCAATAGTGCGGGGTCGGATAGCTCAGTTGCGTTGTCTTCCTGTGCTGTCAGCACGTCTACACCACGCAATCGTAAACCTTCGGTGAGTGCGAGTCGAATTTGAACGTCCATATAAAGACTGATGCTCACTACAGCAGCCCCATCTCGTGCAGGCGCTTGTGCACGGGAGATTCGCCGGCTTTCTCTCTTAACTCCTGAACCTCTCGCACCTGCTGCGCAATCTCCGCATCGAACGCCACCTGGTGATCGTAGTAGTGCGCCAGTGCCGCATGAATCTGCGCCAACGAAAGGTGCGGGTATTGACGGTGCATCTCTTCAGGGCTTGAGCCATGCGCGATTTTATCAATCGCTACTTCGATGACCTTGATCCTGGTGTCGTCTATCCAGGCTACACCCTTCTCATCGATGCGGATGTGCGTCGTCACAGCGGTTGACATTGCTACTCACCTCTCCGTGAAGAATCATTAACCGGCAAACGCTTCCTTGACCAGTTCCTGCTGTTCGAGCATGTGCAGCGTGTGCGAACCCGTCGCCGTGCTGGCACTCGGCAGGCGGCCCGCGTAACGCAATCCCTGGTTCGCTTTCAACAACTGACGCAAGCGCGGCTCGATGAAGAACCAGCCGCCGTAGTTCTGCGGCTCTTCCTGCACCCAGCAAATGTCTGTCGCGCTGGCATAGCGGTTCAACTCGTCAATCAATTGCTTCTTCGGGAACGGGTAGAACTGCTCCAGGCGTATGATAGCCGTGCTCTGGTCATGCCGATTTTTGCGCTCCGCCGCCAGATCGTAATATACCTTACCACTCGCCAACAGCACGCGCTTGACATCTGCGGCGTTCACTTCCGCATCCGTGATGACCGCGTGGAAGCCGCCGCGCGTGAACTCGTCTATCGAAGATGCCGCTTCCGGCAAGCGCAGCAAACTCTTCGGCGAGATGACGATCAGCGGTTTGCTCATCTCCTGCCGCGCCTGCCGCCGCAATAGATGGAAGTACTGCGCCGCGCTCGTCGCATTGACGACCTGCATATTGTTTTCGGCGCACAACTGCAAGAAGCGTTCAAAACGCGCGCTCGAATGCTCAGGCCCCTGGCCTTCGTAGCCGTGCGGCAGCAGCAAGGCCAGGCGCGTCGTCTGATTCCACTTCTCTTCGCCCGACGCGATGAACTGATCGATAATCACCTGCGCGGCATTCACGAAGTCGCCGAACTGCGCTTCCCACAAGACCAGCGTGCCGCGTGAGGCAACGCTGTAGCCGTATTCAAAGCCAAGCGCGCCGGCTTCCGATAGCGGGCTGTCGTAAATCTGAAAGCGCGCCTTGTCCGGCGCAAGCTTGGTGAGCGGTATCCACTCTTCGCCGTTCTTCGTGTCGATGAACGACGCGTGGCGATGGCTGAACGTGCCGCGCACGGTGTCCTGTCCGGCAAGGCGCACGCTCGTGCCCTCGACGAGCAATGATCCGAACGCCAGCGCTTCCGCCGTGCCCCAGTCAACCGCCGCCGCGCCCTCGACCATGCGTGCGCGCCGACTGAGCAGGCTAACGATCTTCGGATTCAAGTTAAAACCGCTCGGCACAGTCGTGATGGTGTGAGCGATCTCGCGCAACGTATCGCGTTCAACGCCGGTCTCAAGCGTTTCGACCGATTCGATCTCCGGTACAGGCGCGGGCAAGGTAATCTCTTTGCCTTTTTGGGCAACGATGGCTTTCGCGCCAAGCTGCGCATTTTCATAGCGCCGCATGCGCTCTTCCATCAGCGACTCGACTTCTTCGCGCGTCATCACGCCTTCGGCAATCAGCCGGCGGGCGTAGAGTTCGCGCGCGCCCGGATGCTCCTTGATGCGCTGATACATCAGCGGCTGCGTATAAGTCGGCTCGTCGCCTTCATTGTGGCCCAGCTTACGATAGCCGATGATGTCGAGCACCACATCTTTATTAAACGTCTGCCGGTAATCCAACGCGATTTGCAGCACGTTATACGCCGCTTCAACGTCGTCGCTGTTGATGTGGAAGATCGGCACCTGAATCATCTTCGCAATGTCTGTGCTGTAAGTTGACGAGCGCCCTTCTTCGGGCGGCGTCGTGAAACCGACCTGATTGTTGGTAATCAGATGAAGCGTGCCGCGCGTGCGATAGCCGGGAAGCTGCGACAGGTTGAGCGTCTCGGCAACCACGCCTTCGCCGGCAAACGCCGCGTCGCCATGCAGGAGCACCGCCAGGTGGCTATTGCGATTGCCATTACTATCCTGCTTGGCGCGCACGACGCCTTCGACCACCGGGTCGACGAATTCCAGATGGCTCGGATTCGGCGCGACGGTCAATTGCACCTGATGGCCGTCCGCCGTTTCGCGCACGCCCGCCGCGCCCTGATGATACTTCACGTCGCCCTGATCGTGCGGGAAGTTCGGATGGATCGAGCCTTCAAAGCTCGTGAAGATGCGCTCGCAGAATTTGCCTATGACGTTGGCGATGACGTTCAAGCGTCCGCGATGCGCCATGCCGATGGTGATGTCGATGATCTCGCGGCGCGCGGCGCTCTCGATTAACTGATCGACTACCGCAATTACCGTCTCGTTGCCTTCGATGGAGAAGCGTTTCTGGCCGAGATATTTGGTGCCCAGAAAACGTTCGAACATTTCGGCAGAGATCAGCTTCCAAAGCATCTGCTTTTTGACTTCGACAGACACGGGCGGCGGGTCGGCCTCAACACGCGAGCGGATGAATTCTTTCTCTTCCGGGCTTTGCATGTTGCGATACTCTATGCCGACGGTATTGCAGTAGTAGCGGTGCAGATAATCGACGATCTCGCGCAGCGGCGCGCTCTCGGTGCCGCCGAGTCCCTGCGTGATGAATTCGCGATCCAGGTCCCAGATCGTCAGCCCGTAGGTGGCGATGTCGAGTTCAGGATGATACTGCACCTCGCCCCAGCCTATCGGATCGATGTTGGCGATCTGGTGGCCGCGCACGCGATAGGCGTTGATCTGTTCAAAGACGCGCGCCTGTTTGTGAACCACATCACGGCGGCGCTCTTCGCCCAGTATGGCCGGATTGACATCCATCGCCCAGCGATAAGGGCGATAAGGGATGCCGAGGTCGCCGAAGATGTCGTCATAAAATTCGTGCTGGCCGCGCAGCATCTCGTCGATGCGTGCGAGGAACGCGCCGGACTCTGCGCCCTGTACGATGCGATGATCGTAGGTCGAAGTCAGCGTGATGATCTTGCTGATGCCGATGCGCGACAGGCTTTCGGGTGACATCGCCTGGTATTCGGGCGGATATTCGATTGCGCCGCTGGCGATGATGACCCCCTGCCCCTGCATCAATCGCGGATTCGAGGCGGTCGTGCCGATGGTGCCGGGATTGGTCAGGCTGATCGTCGTGCCTTGAAAGTCTTCGATCTTTAGCTTGCTGCCGCGCGCACGCTTGACGACATCGTCGTAAGCGTCGAGCAACTGGCGAAACGACATCTTGTCCGCGCCTTTGATGTTCGGCACCAGCAAGGTGTGCGAGCCGTCTTTCTTGGTCACATCGACGGCGACGCCGAGATTCACCTCCGCGTGACGAACGCGATAAGACGTGCCGTCGGCGGCCTCGAACGAATCGTTGAGTTGCGGAAATGTTTTCAGCGCCTTGATGATGGCATAAGCAATGATGTGCGTGTAAGAAACCTTACGTTTTACGGCAGCGAGGTGCTGATTGATGACCCGGCGATTTTCTTCGAGCAGCTTAATAGGAATTTGCCGCTGCGAGGTCGCGGTCGGCACTGCGAGGCTGGCTTCCATGTTCTCAGCGATGCGCAAGGCCGGGCCGCGAATGGCCAGGCGTTCGCTGTCTGCGGTCGGCGGTGCGGCTGCGACTGTCTGTGGCGGCGCAGGCGACGTGGCGGGCGGCGGCGCGGGTGTCGCTTGCGGCGCGGGCGTCGAGGCCGGTTGGGCCGCCGGTTGCGCGCCCCAGTTGTAATCCGCGTGCAGGACGCTCGAACCTGGCGTCGCGGGCGTCGCCTGGACTTGTGCCGGCGCGGGCTGAGCGGCAGAGCCATTGCCCGCGTGATCTGCCGGCAACTGGCCGTTGCTTAAAAGCTCGGCGAAGTAGCCGCGCCATTCTTCATCAACTGAGTGAGGATTACGGGTATATTGCAGTAATAGCTCGCTGACATAATCCGCGTTGACGCCGAACTCTTCGGCGATCAATTCATCGAGTTCGGCCTCGGTCATCTGCCTGGTCGTCGTCATATCGAATTTCCTTTCCGTTGCAATGTTACAGTTTAATCCGGCAGGCGGCGCTTAACAACCGGCGGGCTGGTGGAATTTCTTGCAGTTCTTCACAAGGAGTTGGAGAATTTAACTTCAAGGCGTCGTACAACCTCTGTTGTCGCGGCGCGGGCCGTTCATCTTTTGCAATTTAGAAAGGAACATTCATGAAGCGAACTCTAATGACCCTCTTTCTTTGTCTGCCGCTGATCTTTGCAGCAGCGGCCAGGGCACAGGATAAACCGGCTCCGGCGAAGACGCCGGACGCCAAACCGGCAGCGGCATTGCCGAGCGCCGATCAGATCATAGACAAGTATGTGCAGGCCATCGGCGGCAAAGCGGCCATCGAAAAGTTGAGCAGCCGCCAGAGCAAAGGCACGTTCGATCTGCCGGCAATGGGCGTCACCGCTCCTTTTGAAAGCTATTCCAAAGCGCCGAACAAGAGCATGTTCATCATCAATATAGAGGGCTTTGGTTCCGTGCAGCGCGGTTACAACGGCTCGATGGGGTGGGACGCGAACCCGCAAACCGGGCTGCGTGAGTTGAGCGGCGGCGAACTGGCGCAGATAAAACTCGGCTCGGACTTTTACCGTGATGCGAAGCTGATGCAGCTATTCCCGAAGATGACCGTCAAGGGCATCGAAAAGGTGAGTGACCGCGACGCCTACGTGATCGAAGCGACCAGCGCCGACGGCATCACAGAGAAAATGTACTTCGACACGCAGACGGGTCTGCTCGTGCGCACAGACACGGAAGCTGACACGCCGCAGGGCAAGGTTCCTGCCACGGTTCTCATGAGCGATTATCGCGAAGTGGATGGCGTCAAAATTCCCTTCACGATGATGCAGAAAACCCCGTCTTTCGAGTTCACCATCAAGCTGGAGAGCGTCAAGCACAACGTCGCGGTTGACGAAACCAAGTTCAACAAACCGGCGGCCCAGTAATCGTTCGGCTGATGCAGATGGCGTTGACAAGCGAGACGGCAGCGGCCTGTCGGGGGCGCTGCCGCCTCGCTTTCATTTGCCGTCAAGCTCAACGACGTATCGTTCGACTCTGGCGGCTGTGACACCGCGTGTGCCGTCAGGCGAATTGACCGACGCGGCGGCAGCGGCCTGGCCATAGCGCACTGCCTGCGCGAGATCGCCGCCGCGCACCCACTGCGCTATGGCAAAGCCCGCATGCATCGCATCGCCCGCGCCGATGGTCGAATACCGCGCCCGGCTTTGAATGCCTTCTATTCTGACCGCCGCCTCGTGCGCGCGGTCTTGCCACACGCGACAGCCGCGCGCATCTGTGACGACGAGCGCGCCGCTGAAATCATTCCATAGCGCGGCGTCAACCGAGCCGTATTCGGCTTCATTGATTTTGATCACATCAGGCCGCGCCGCTTGGCCAAGACAATTCGCTAGCGCCGCCTTCTCCGCATCGAGCGAGATGACGCCGACGCGCGAGCGCACTTCGGCGATCACCTGCGCATAGAGATCGACCGCCATCGCGCCGGTGCTTTCCACAACCGGCGGATTGCCGGCGATCAACAGCACATCGCTGGTAATCCGCGAAGCAAATCGAAGCGCCACCTCCTTGGCGCTCTCGGCCCACAGGGCGCGCGGGCTGATGTTGAACTCGACGCGGTTGTTCTCTGAAGTCGTCGGGTCGGTCAGGTCAATGCAGAATCGTGCATGGCCTTCGATAATGACGGGCCGAACGCGCACGCGATTGAGGGCGCTGGTTTGCAGGTCGTGGAGGTAGCGGCCTTCGGGCGAATCGGGGCGAAAGACGATCAATTCGATGTCGACCGCATCCGTCTCCCTGAGCAGCTTGTCCATGACGCGGGCGACGTTCGTCGCTTTGCCGCCTGCATAAGTCGAGATAGCCTGCGGACGCAGCTTCGCGCCGGCCTTAATCGTCACCACACGCCCGTCGCTTTCAATGTAGCCTTCATCACGATCATGATGGACGTGAAGGATGGAGTCGGCGCACGGCGTGAATTCGAGAATCGTGATGCGCATAGTTGTTTAGAGGCTAGAGGCTGGAGACCAGAGGCTAGCCTTCAGAGTTCGTTATAGAAATGAGATCGCCTTGAAACTGGCTTCTACAGCCAAACAGAAGACGCCAGAGCTTTAACTCTAGCCCCTAGCCTCTAGCCCCTGCTTCGCGGCGGCGAGCGTCGCTAAAAGCATCTCGTTGGTGTCAACGGCGCGCGACGGGTCAACGGCGACGATGCGCGAGGCGGCGTTTCCCGTGGGCCGCCAGCGGTCGAGCATGCGCGGCGAGTTATAGCCCGCAAACACGTCAATGCAGAGTGTGCCCGCTGCGGCGGCGATGTGCTGGCCTGCCGAATCATAGCCGATGTACAGATCGCTTTGTGCAATGAGCGCCGCGAGCACGCCGATGCGTCCGTCCCAGACGAGCAGGTTGGCGGCGAGCGTCGCAGGATTCGGCGCTTCGGCCAAACCGCGTTCCGTAAGCTCGGCTACACTTGCGGCAGCAACACGTCTGGCGCGCGCAATCACCGCGTCGGCGCGGCGGGTTTCGTCCACGCCCGCGCCTTTGTCAAGGATGACGGTTGCGCCCTGTTGGATCAACTGCACGACGAGCGCTTGCTCGAAGTCGTCACCCACGCGCTTTGCCGGATTTTCGCCGACGCCAAAGTTGATCGTGATGAGGGAACGAACGTTCGCTTGCCGCAATCGCTTCGCCAAGGCGCTGGCGGCGGCCATGTCTTCGCGCCGCAGGCGCAAGCTCGGCGAAGTTTGTAAAGGCGCATCGAAAACTTCATCAAGCCAGGCGGCGGTCAATTGCCCCAGCGCGTGCGATGTCATCGCGCCGTATTCGCGGCTTGGGAAAAAGAGATAATTCTCCTCGCGTTCGGTGAGCGGCAACAGACCCAGTTGCGTGAGCCGCGAATCGGGATCAACGATCAGCCATTCGTTGGGCGGCAAGTCCGCTGTGATCTCGCGCATCGCTTCAATCACATCGAGCCAACTGAGCAGGCGTTCGAGCGTCGTCCCGGCGCGGCGATAATTAATCTCTTTGAATGTGATTCGCGCGTCGCCGCCGAAAAGCTCTATCGCTTTGCGCCCGCCGACGAGGACGATTTCGGCATTCGGGAATTCGTCTTCCAGGCGACCGATGATGACACTCGTGATGGCGACATCCGCGCCCAGCGTGACGCGCGATAGGACAACGACGCGCCGCACGCTGGCGTTTCGGGAGCGCCAGTGTGCAGCCGTTTTTATATGTCGCAGCGATTCAACGCGGCCTAGCACATCCGCTTCGTCATGCAGTCCGAAATAGTTCAACACCGTATCGAGCGCCCGGCCTTGATCAAGCTGGCGGCAGTGCGCGATGGTCTGCGCGAAGACGCGGTTGTAGAGCGACACATCGGCGGGCGAAAACGAATCGGCCAGGCGTTCGACCAGCGACGCGAAAAGGGCTGCTGTAGCCGGTTCTGCGATTTCCGGGCGGTTGTTGGCGGCAAGCGCCGCCAGCCGCGCGACACACTCGCGCCGGTAATGGCCCGTCGCTTGGAATTCACTCAGAAACTCCGCGATGAGTTCGTCAGGCGTGGCGATGTCGAGCGCTCTATTCATCATCGAGCCGGACGCTGATTATCCCAGTGAAAGGTGACAGGTGACAAGTGATGCGTGAAGCGTGGTGCGTGATGCGTGACAAGAGGCAACTGACAAACGATTGAACTCGCTTTGAAG